>NZ_JBEZZG010000007.1:0-317671 GCF_040639085.1 Nonomuraea sp. NPDC023979 | reverse complement strand
GGCCTGCGCCCGCCCCCGTCGGGGCGGCGGTCGTCCTGGGGGGCGCGCCGGTCGTCCGCGCCGGGGCGGCGCTCGTCCGGGAACGGGCGGCGGCCGCCCGTGGTGGGGCGCCTGCCCGGCGCGTCCTGCCTGTCGCCCCGGCCCCTCGGCCGGTCGTCGCCCTGGGGTCCGCGGCTCCTCGGCCGCTCGCCACCGTCACCTGCCCGCCCGCGGGCCACATCGCCACCATCCTGCCGGGCACGCCCACGCGCCCCCGGCCCCTCGTCCTGCCGGAACCTGCCGCCCGGCCCGTCCTCACCACCATCACCGGAGCGACCCCCGGAGGGCCTTCCACGGCGGGCCCCGTCACGCGGGCCCTCGCCGTCGTCACCCCGCGACCGCCCCCTCGGGCCGTCACCGGCCCCGCCGTTCCGTCCCTCCCCCGCACCACGACGCGACCGCCCGCGCGGCCCGTCCTCGTCGCCTCCGTACGGCCCCTCCCCGCCACGACGGGACCGGCCTCCCGGGGCGTCACCCCGGTACGACCCGTCCCGTTCACCCCGGGTGCGGCCTTCCGGGACGTCACCCCGGGACGGCCCCTCGCCGTCCCGGCGGGAGCGGCCCCGGAAAGGGTCGCCCCGGGACGGCCCGTCCCCGTCATCTCGGGAGCGGCCACCGGGGGGGTCACTCCGGGACGGCTCCCCACCGTCGCGGCGGGAGCGGCCCCGGGAGGCGTCGCCCCGGGGCGGTGGGGTGTCGTCGCCGGGCTCGTCGGAGGTGAAGTCATGGGTGAAGGGGAGGTCGAACGGGTCGGGCCGTTCGCGGGGCTCGTCCGGCGGCGTGGGGCGGGCGGAGGTGTTGCGTCCCGCCCGTCCTGGGCCGCCCGGCGTACGACGAGCGGCGCCGGGCCCTCCTTGAGAGCCGGCGCCGCCTGTGCCGCGACCGGGACCTTGACCCCTGCCGCTGGTGCCGCTCACCGCCCCTGGACCGCCTGGCCGGGCTCGGCGGTGTAGGGGTCGACGCTGTCCCACGCCGGGCGCATGCCGAGTTCCTCGGCCTGCCTGGCGATCTCCGTGGGCAGCTTGCTCTGCTCGTTCTTGCGCTTGAGGTCCTCGTTGTGCTGCCGCTCGCTGGCGATCTCGTCCACGAGGGTCGAGGCGGTGATGGAGTCCTGGGCCAGCACGGTGTTGAGCAGCAGCAGGCTCACCAGGCCGCCGCAGAGCAGCCCGACGACGAGCAGCACGAACGGGGCGCGCTGCCGCCGTGCCGGGCGTCGCCGGACGGCGGGGCGCGCCTGCCCGTCCAGCCCGCCGGCGACGCCGCGCCCGCGGTCGGTGCGGGGCCTGCGCGTGCGGGGGTCGGCGCCGGGCCGGGTGCGGGTGGCGGCAGACCGCGGGGCGGCCTCGGTCCTGGTGCGGCCGGCGCGCTCCGAGGCCGCGCCGGCGGACCGCTCGGCCGCCGTCCGCCCCGTACGCTGCGCGCCGTCGGACGCCGTGCGTGCCGTGCGTGCCGTGCGCGCCGCGCCGGAGCGCTCCGCGTCGGCGGCCGTCCGCCCCGGACGCTCGGCGCGCTCGGCGCCCGTACGTCCCGGACGCTCGGCGCCCGTACGTCCTGGACGCCCGGAAGCGTCAGGACCCGGGCGGCCCGCGCGGTCGGCGGCCGGGCGGGGGGTGCGGGATCTGGTGTCGGGCGACGGGCGGGCGCCGCGGGCCGGGCGCGGGTCGGTCTCGGGGACGGGCTTGGCCGGGTGCGGGACGTCGGGCCGGCGCCTGCCGGTCTTCGGTCCGGCCGCGGCCGCGGGCGTGCTCCCGGCCGCGGGACCGGTCGTGGGCACAGTGCCGCGGGCGGGCGCGCCCCGCCGGGTCTCCTGCTCAGTCCTGGTCGTCAACACGGATCCTCTCTGCGGCCCTGAGCCGGGCCGAAGCCGCCCGCGGGTTGCGGGTCAGCTCTTCTTCGCTCGGGAGCTCGGCTCCCCTCGTCAGGAGGCGGAACCGCGGCTGGTGAGCCGGCAGCGGGACGGGCAGCCCGGGCGGGCTGGTGTCCTTGGTTCGCGCCGTGAGGACCTGCTTGGTGAGCCGGTCCTCCAGGGAGTGGTAGGAGAGCACGACGACTCTCCCGCCGAGCGCCAGCGCGTCGAGGGCCGCGGGCAGGGCCGCCTCCAGGGCGGCCAGTTCCGCGTTGACCTCGATGCGCAGCGCCTGGAACGTTCGTTTGGCGGGGTTGCCCCCGGTGCGCCGGGTGGCGGCCGGAATCGCCTCGCGGACGATGTCGGCCAGCCGCTTCGTCGACGTTATGGGGTCTTTGGCCCGTTCCTTGATGATCAGGCCCGCGACACGCGGGGCGAACCTCTCCTCGCCGTAGACGCGCAGGATGCGGGTCAGCTCGGCGGCGGGGTAGGTGTTGACCACGACCTCGGCGGTGAGCTCCTGGTCGGTGTCCATGCGCATGTCGAGCGGGGCGTCGTAGGAATAGGCGAAACCGCGCTCGGCCTCGTCGAGCTGGGGCGAGGAGACGCCCAGGTCGAACAGCACCCCGTCGACCGTGGTGCGCCCGGCGCGGGCCAGCACGGCGGCCATCTCGTCGGACGAGGCGTGGACGAGCGTGGTGCGCCCGGAGTAGGGGGCGAGCCTGCGCGTGGCGTGGTCGATCGCGAACGGGTCGCGGTCGATGCCGATGAGGTGCAGCGCGGGGTGCGCGGCGAGCAGTGCCTCCGCGTGGCCGCCGAGGCCGAGGTTGGCGTCGACGACGACGGGGTCCGGGCCGGTGAGCGCCGGAGCGAGCAGCTCCAGTACGCGCTCGAGCATGACCGGAACGTGACCGCCCTTGGCTGCGTCGTCGTGCATCTCCAAACCCCCCTCTCGCGTCCTGGCTCGCGGATGACGCGGCCGGTCGATGTGTCCGTCCTGCAAAGGGTCCCCACCCCGGTGCCGTCCGGCCAGGTCCCCATCCGCACCCTCTTCGTGGACGCCTGCCATCTGACACCGGGGAAGGTGCATCAGCTGGCCGGCAGTGGTTGCGGGTGGAGACCTCGCCGAACGACATCTCCGACGGCTCGACCGTGACTTCTAGAGAATCCCTGGCAGCACCTCCTCCGACAGGTCGGCGAACGCCTGCTCCTGCGCGTTGAGGTAGGTGTCCCAGGCCTGCGCGTCCCAGATCTCCAGCCGGGTGTTGGCACCGATGACCACGCAGTCACGCTGCAGGCCGGCGTACTGCCGCAGCCCCTGCGGGATCGTGATGCGTCCCTGCTTGTCTGGTTTCTCGTCGGACGCGCTGGCGAAGAAGACGCGGCTGTAGTCGCGCACCGCCTTGGCGGTGACCGGGGCGGTGCTGAGAGCCTCGGTTATGCGCTGGAACTCCTCCACGGGAAAGACGTAGAGGCATCGCTCCTGGCCTTTGGTGATCACAAGACCCTCCGCCAGCTCCTCACGGTACTTAGCCGGCAGGAACAGCCGTCCCTTGTCGTCCAGACGCGGTTGATGGGTGCCGAGGAACATCGGCCCCACCTCCCGTGCCTCGTGAAGCGCTCGGCGCTGGTGCACCGGGCCCTCCACTGCGCACCACCATACTCCACTTCTCCCCACCGTCAACTGATTCGAACCCGGTTCATCCGTCGTTTTCCACGCGTTATCGCAGGTCAGCGCGATGGGGTCGGGTGGGGGGCGGGGGCGGCCGCACGGCGGCCCGTGGGCGTGTCGAAGCGGGAAAAGCCCGGCGAATAACCGGCGGAGCCGCTAGAGGGGGCGGCGGTGGGGGAAAGTGGCGCGCCGCGTGGGGGGCGGTGTCACGGCATTCGCACCGCAATGCGACATGAACATGAACAACCTCTGGCTTCTCTGGAATATCCGCAAAAGTCGCTCCGGAACCCACAGAGTCGTAGGGTCGTACAGATAATGGAAAACAATGGCATGTCTCCCGCAAAGGCACCCTTGGGCGGGGCAGGCCGTCGCACCTCTCATGGAGGCCTGGTGGCAGTAACCCATGACGTCCCTCCCCAGCTCGGCGAGCTTGTCTCCACCGCGCACCGGATCCGGCAGGCCATCGAGTCCGTGATCGAGGGGAAGAGCGACGCCGTCCGCCTGACGCTGACCGTCCTGCTCGCCGAGGGCCACCTGTTGATCGAGGACGTCCCGGGAGTCGGCAAGACCATGCTGGCCAAGGCCCTGGCGCGGTCCATCGACTGTCCCGTGCGCCGGGTGCAGTTCACCCCCGACCTGTTGCCCAGCGACATCACCGGTGTGAGCGCTTACAACCAGCAGACCCGGGAGTTCGAGTTCAAGCCCGGGCCGGTGTTCGCCAACATCGTGGTCGGCGACGAGATCAACCGCGCCTCGCCGAAGACGCAGTCGGCCTTGCTGGAGTGCATGGAGGAGCGCCAGGTCACCGTCGACGGCAGGACGTACGAGCTGGACGCGCCGTTCATGGTGATCGCGACGCAGAACCCGATCGAGATGGAGGGCACCTATCCCCTGCCGGAGGCGCAGCGCGACCGGTTCACCGCCAGGGTGGCGATGGGCTATCCGGAGCCGACGGCCGAGCTGGAGATGCTCGACGTGCACGGCGGCACCTCCCCGCTGGACAGGCTGCAGCCGGTCGCCACCGAGGCGGAGGTGCGCGCGCTGATCGCGGCCGTGCGCGGGGTATACGTGTCGCAGCCGGTCAAGAAGTACGCCATCGACCTGGTCGTGGCCACCCGGCACTCGCCGGACCTGCGGCTGGGCGCCTCCCCCCGGTCGACGCTGCAGCTCGTCCGCGCGGCCAGGGCGAACGCGGCGCTGTCGGGCCGCGACTACGTCATCCCGGACGACCTCCAGGAGCTGGCCGTGCCCGTGCTGGCGCACCGGCTGCTGCCGAGCGTGGAGGCGCAGGGCCAGCGCAGGCTGCCGGAGCAGGTGGTGGCGGAGCTGGTCAGGCGCGTGCCGGTGCCGGAGACCCGGGCGTCGTGAGAGCCGGACTGCGGGCGCTCACCTCGCGGGGACGCTCGTTCCTGGCCTCGGGGATCGCCGCGCTGGTGATGGCGTTCCTTCTGGGTGAGGACGACCTGTTCAGGATCGGCGTGCTGGTGACGGCGCTGCCGCTGCTGGCCGCCCTGGTGGTGGCGCGCACGCGCTACCGGCTGAGCTGCGCCAGGCGGCTGGACCCGGCCAGGGCGGAGGCGGGCGGCGAGGCGACCGTGACGCTGCGCCTGGAGAACGTGACCAGGCTGCCGACCGGGCTGCTGCTGATCGAGGACACCGTCCCGTACGCGCTGGGCGTGCGGCCCCGGTTCGTGCTGGACCGGGTGGAGGCCCGCGGCGTCCGGGAGATCGACTACAAGGTGCGCTCGGACCTGCGCGGCCGCTACCCGATCGGGCCGCTGTCGGTGCGCATCGCCGACCCGTTCGGCCTGGTGGAGCTGACCCGGGCGTTCACGATCACCGACACGCTGGTGGTGACGCCGCAGGTGGTGGCGCTGCCGCACGTACGGCTGTCGGGCGAGTGGACCGGCGGCGGCGACAGCCGCACCCGCAGCGTGGCGGCGGCGGGCGACGACGACGTCGCGCCGCGCGAGTACCGGCAGGGCGACGACCTGCGCCGGGTGCACTGGCGCTCGACCGCCCGCCACGGCGAGCTGATGGTGCGGCGCGAGGAGCAGCAGTGGCAGAGCCGCGGCGCGCTC
This sequence comes from Nonomuraea sp. NPDC023979, assembly GCF_040639085.1. Classification (NCBI taxonomy): domain Bacteria; kingdom Bacillati; phylum Actinomycetota; class Actinomycetes; order Streptosporangiales; family Streptosporangiaceae; genus Nonomuraea; species Nonomuraea sp. NPDC023979. The sequence continues at coordinate 312,033 of NZ_JBEZZG010000007.1, read as the reverse complement.
CTGCTCGACACCCGCCGCTTCGCCCACCGCGGCGAGGGCCCGCGCTCCTCCTTCGAGGTGGCGGTCTCGGCGGCGGCCTCGATCGGCGTGCACCTGGCGCGTGAGGGGCTGGGCCTGCGGCTGGTCACCGACCAGGGCGCCGAGCACCTGACGGACACCGGGCTGAGCTGGTCGCTGCTGGACACGCTGGCGATGGTGCGCGGCAGCTCGGCCAGGTCGCTGGAGATGGGCGTCTCGGCGCTGCGGCAGGGCGGCGGCGACGGGCTGATCGTGGCCGTGCTCGGCTCGCTCGACCCCGAGGAGGCCCGCGAGCTGGCCCGGCTGCGGCACAGCGGCATCACCGCGGTGGCGGTGCTGCTCGACGTGGGCACCTGGGACGGCGGGCAGACGGAGAACTACGACGCCGTGCAGACGGTGCTGGCCGGGTACGGCTGGCGGATCGTCCGGCTGCCCGCGGGCGTCTCGATCGCCTCGGTCTGGCAGGACGCCGGCAGCCGCGGCAGGTACGTGCTCAGCGGAGGTTCGGCATGAGGCTTTCTGTGGCGTCCGCCGTGGCGACGTTCGCCGCGGCGATCCTGCTCTACCCGCTCTTCGAGGGCGGCTCCTGGTTCTGGGCGTCGCTGGGCGCGGTGCTGGCGGTGATGGCGGCGAGCCTGGTGAGCGGACGGCTGTCGCTGCCGTCGTGGGCGGCGGCGCTGGTGAGCGTGGCCGCGCTGGGCCTGTACCTGACGGTGTCCTTCACCGCCGAGGAGGCCTGGGCGCTGGTGGTGCCGACCAAGGAGTCGGTGCTGGAGCTGGCCGACCTGCTGACCACCGGGTGGGCCGACATCCAGCGCTACGCCGCGCCGGTGCCCGCCAACGAGCCCATCTCCCTGCTGACCTCCGGCGGCGTGGGCGTGATCGCGATCATCGTCGACCTGTTCGCCTCCCGGCTGCGGCGGGCGGCGCTGGCGGGGCTGCCGCTGCTGGCGCTGGCCACGGTGCCGGCCACGATCCTGGCCGACCCGATCAGCTGGCCGGCGTTCATCCTGGCGGCGCTCGGCTTCACCAGCCTGCTGATCGCCGACGGGCGCGAGCGGGTGGGGCACTGGGGCCGGGCGGTGCTGGTGCGCCGGACCCGCGCGGCCCAGCAGACGCCGCGGGCGGGCGGGCAGGCCGACACCAGCGGGCTGCGCCTGTCGGGCAAGCGCATCGGCTTCGCGGCGATCGCGCTGGCGGTGGTGGTGCCGGCGGCGCTGCCCGCGATGGAGCCGGTCTCCTTCTTCACCTTCGGCGTGGGCGGCAGCGGCTCCGGGCGGGGCAACTCGATCAGCATCCCGGACCCGATCGCGGACCTGAAGGGGCGGCTGGAGCTGCCGGAGCGGCGCACCGTGCTGACCTACACGAACAACGACAGCAGGCCGCGCTACCTGCGCATCTACGCGCTCGACACGTTCGACGGCGAGCAGTTCGGGATGACGCAGCCGCAGGGCGCTCCGGAGAACCGGACGGACAACGGCCCGCTGCCCCCGCCGCCCGGCCTCGGGCGTGAGGTGAAGGTGGCGGACGTCAGCACGCAGATCACGATGAGCGAGGAGATCTCCAAGCTGTCGTTCCTGCCGCTGCCGTACCCGCCGAGGGCGATCCAGGTGGACGGCGACTGGCGCGCGGACGTCAGCACGCTGATGGTCTTCTCCACCGTCGACGAGGCGGCCGGGCTCGAGTACCAGGTGCTGTCGGGCGAGCCGCAGGTCACCTCCGAGGTGCTCGACTCGCTGCCGCCGGGCGGCGAGGCGGCCGACCCGCGCTACCTGCAGCTGCCGGAGAACCTGCCGGAGGAGATCAGGGAGCTGGCCCGCCAGGAGACCAGAGGCGCCGAGACGGGCTACCAGCGGGCGGTGAAGCTGCAGCAGTTCTTCACCAGGACCGGCGGGTTCGTCTACAGCCTCGAGACGCAGGGGCACAGCAACTCGGCGCTGCAGGACTTCCTCCTGGCCAGCCGGGCGGGCTACTGCGAGCAGTTCGCGGCCTCGATGGCGCTGCTGGCGCGGGTCGTCGGCATCCCCTCGCGGGTGGCGATCGGCTACACGGGCGGCACGCAGATCGGCGGCCAGTGGACGGTGGCGACCAACGACTCGCACGCCTGGCCGGAGCTGTACTTCGAGGGCGTGGGCTGGCTGCCGTTCGAGCCGACGCCGGCGGGGTCGGCGGGGCAGGGCAGCGCCCGGGTGCCCGCGTACACGATCCCGCAGACCCGCTCGACGGGCAGCGCGGATGAGCCGACGCCGGGCTCGTCGGGCAGCCCCGACAGCGAGGCGCTGGGCCCGCAGAACCGCCAGAACCCGCGTCAGCTCGACCGTGAGGCGGCGCTGCTGGCCAACGGCGGGGTGCCGCCGGAGGAGTCGACCCCGCTGATCGCGCAGATCGGCCTCGGCGCAGGCGTGCTCCTGCTGGTGCTGCTCGTCCCGGCCGCGGTGCGGCTGTTCACCCGCAGCAGGCGGGTGCGCGCGCTCGGCTGGAAGGTGAGCGAGCCGTCGGACGAGGTGACGGCCAGGGTGGTGGCGAGCCGCCATCCGGCGGTCGCGGCCGCCTGGGCGGAGCTGGACGACGCGCTGTGCGACTACGGGATGGCGCGCGGGGCGAGCGAGACGCCGCGCGCGCTGGCACGGCGGCTGACGGAGCAGTACGAGTTCGACGCGGAGGCGGCGGCGTCGATCGCGGCGATCGCCTCGACGGTGGAGCGGGTGCTGTACGCCAGGGAGCCGGGCGAGATCGCGCCGATGGGCAAGGATCTGCGCCGGGTGCGCCAGGCGCTGGCGGCGACCGTGTCGCGGGCCAGGCGGGTGCGGGCGGTGCTGATGCCGCCCTCGACGATGCGCCGGCTGCGCGGCCTGGGCGAGGGCCTGCTGGACGGGTTCGACCGGCTGGAGAACATCAGGCTGCGCCGGACGGCGTCGCAGAAGGGCGCGTGACGAAACGGTCGTGCGGCCGCTCCCCTGGCTGGGGGCGGCCGCACGACCGTTTCACGGGCTGTTGAGGCTCAGCGCTCGTCGTGTCGACGGCGCCAGCGCTCCTCCATGCGTTCCATGAAGGTCCCCCGGTTTCCCCGGCGGGCCTGTTTGCCCGGAGCGGGGGCGCCGGGCGCCGGGGCGGAGTCGCCGCCGAACCCGTTCATGCGTTTCCAACTGGACAGACCCCACAGACACGCGGCGAGCATGACCACGAAACCGCCGACGCCGAGCGGGATCAGGTTGATCACAACGCCGACCATCAGCAGGACGACGCCGAGAGCAAAGCCGACGGAGGCTTTGATCAGGCGACGCTTGTAATGGCTGCGCGGGTCACTGATCCTTACGGTGTTGGCCCACTTCGGGTCCTCGGCGTAGAGGGCCTGCTCGATCTGGTCGAGCAAGCGCTGCTCGTGCTCAGAGAGCGGCACGGCGCCTCCCAAGGACGGCCCCTGGACGGGGAAGACGGCAACGGACGACACGGGGTGTCCGAACCTCGCGGTCGGTTATCCCCAGAATACGAGGCTGTAGACGTAGGCGAAAGCAAACGTCCAACGCAGACCAAACCGGAGGTGACGTCATGGCTTCATTCTGCGCCATATCGCCCTCCTCCCCGGAAGTCGTGACATCTCCTCACGCCTCCATTTCATCAAGTCTGCCCCGGACAAGCGAAGCCGGGAGCACCGCATCGGGGCCGAATCTGCGTACGGCCCGGTCCATGGCCTGCTCGGCCTCGCGCCAGCCGGTCTCCCGCTCACCCAGGCTGAGCTGGCGTGAGGCCGAATCGGCCGGGCGCAGGCCCTCCATCCGGACCCCCACGAGGCGCAGCCGCACCCGTTCCAGACCTGCCGCCTGGAACAGCTCGCACGCTGTGGCGTAAATCTCCTGGGCGACGTCGGTCGGCTCCTTGAGAGTCCGGGACCGGCTGATCGTGGAGAAGTCGGCTCGGCGCAGCTTCACACTTACAGTCCTGCCCACGTGTCCGGCCTTACGCATCCTGGCCGCGACACGTTCGGACAGTCTCAGCAGCTCACGCCTGATCACGTCGGGGTCGTCGACGTCCGCGGCGAAGGTCTCCTCGTTGCCGATGCTCTTGTCGGGGACGTGCGCGGTCACCGGCCGCTCGTCGCGCCCCCACGCCAGCGCCGCCAGGTGGCCGCCGACCGCCTGGCCGAGCTCGCGCTGCAGCGTGGACACCGGCACTCTGGCCAGGTCGCCGACGGTGCGGATGCCGAGGCGCACGAGCGACTGCTCGGTGCGCTCGCCCACGCCCCACAGCGCCGAGACCGGCAACGGGTGCAGGAAGGCCACGACGTCATCGGGCGGCACCACGAGCATGCCGTCGGGCTTGCACTGCTTTGAGGCGAGTTTGGCGATGAATTTGCTGCCCGCGACGCCCACCGAGCAGGTGATGCCGTAGCGCTCCAGCACCTCGGCCCTGATCCCGGCCGCGATCTCCGCGGGCGAGCCCAGCCGGCGCCGCGCCCCCGCCACGTCGAGGAACGCCTCGTCGGAGGCGATCGGCTCGACGAGCGGCGTGATCGCGTGGAAGATCTCCATCACGCCCCTGGAGACCTCGGCGTACTTGCCGTGGCTGGGCGGGATGATCGTGGCCTGCGGGCACAGCCGGCGCGCCCGGCTCATCGGCATCGCCGAGTGCACGCCCCGCGCCCTGGCCTCGTAGGTGGCGCTGAGCACCACGCCCCGGCCCGCGGGCGAGCCCACGATCACCGGCAGGCCGCGCAGCTCGGGCCGCTCCAGCAGCTCGACGCTGGCGAAGAAGGCGTCCATGTCGACATGCAGGATCGGGCAGCCGCTGTCGTCGCCCCCGGTCCGCGGAGCGGGGCCGATGCCGGTGATCTGCTTGCGAGACACGCCGCCGAGTCTATCCGAACAGGCGTTCTACGCCGAGGCCTTGTGGCCCAGCACGTGCAGCTGGGTCGCGATGTCGCGCAGCACCGGATGGGCGGAGGCGGCCTGCTCCAGCGCCGCCAGCGCCTCGGCGGCGCCGGCCTCGCCGTCGACCAGCCGGCTGGGCACCAGGTCGGCGAAGACACGCACCCCGTGCACCGCGCCCGGCCGGAACCCGGCCGAGGTCAGCAGCCCGGTCAGGGTCTCGCCGGTGAAGCGGCGCGGCGTGGGGTCGCGGTCGCCCCAGCTGCCCATCGGGTCGGCCAGCACGGCCCTGGCCTCGTCGAACTGCCCGGCCAGCGCCCGGTGGATGGCGCTGGCGACGGGGTTGGCGGCCAGCACGCTCACCGCGCCGCCCTCGCGCAGCAGCCCGGCCATCGCCGACAGCGCGCCGACCGGGTCGTCCACGTACTCGAGCACGCTGTGCGACAGCACCAGGTCGGCGCTGTCGCGGCTGAGCAGGTCGCCCAGGTCGGCGGCGTCGCCCTGCAGGCCGCGCACCTCCACGTCACGCTCCTTGGCCCGGCGCTCCAGCGCGGCCAGCGAGTCGGGGCTCGGGTCGACGACGGTCACGGTGTGGCCCAGCGCGGCCAGCGGCACGGCGAACCCGCCGGTGCCGCCCCCGGCGTCGACGATGTCGAGGGCCTCGCGCCCGGTGGCGGCGGCCAGCTCGGCCAGCACCGCCCGTAGCGCGTCCCAGACGACGGCGGTCCGCACCGCCGGGGTCCTCGTGACGCCTTCAGCACGCAACGTCGAGCCTCCCTCTTTCCACCGACCAGCCCAGCCTACGCCGTGCGCGCCGCCCTCCGCGCCCCCGGACGGCAGGCGCTTTCCCTCGGATGCGCCAACCGGGCCTCCGTCCGGGATGCGTACCTTGTGTGATCTGCCGTACTTCGCATCATGAAAGATTGCAGATCCTGAAATTTCTTCCCTACCCTGTTCGTTGTGACCACCGTGGACAGCAACGACGAGCTCAGCCGGAGGGACCGCAAGAAGCTCGAGACCCGCGCGGCGCTGGAGCGCGCCGCCCTGACGCTGGTCGCCGAGCGCGGCCTCGCGGGGGTCACGGTGGAGGACATAGCGGAGGCCGTGGACGTCTCCTCGCGCACGTTCTTCAACTACTTCCCGTCCAAGGAAGACGCCCTCATCGGCCGCAACCGGATGGTCGGCGCCGAGCTCAAGGAACGGCTGGCCGGCGTCCCCGGCGACGTGCCCGCCCTCGACGCGCTGCACCTGGTGCTGCGCGAGCAGGCCGAGCAGGTGCAGGACCAGCGCGAGTGGTGGATGCTCCGGCTGAGGGTGCTGGAGCAGAACCCGTCGCTCCTGCCGCACCTCGTCTCCGGCGGCGTCGAGACCGAGCTGGTGCTGACGGGCCTGCTCGCCGAGCGGAGCGGCGACGAGGGCTACGCCCACCTCGTGACGGCCGTCTCCCTGGCGGCCTTCCGGGCCGTGATGATGCGCTGGAGCGCCGGTGACGGGGTCCCCACGCTGACGGTGCTGCTCGACGAGGCGTTCGCCCGGCTGGCCGGCGGCCTGTCCACGCCCTGACCCGCCCCGAAGACCCTCCCAAGACCTTCCCTGAACCATCGCCCGACCGCGCGGCGCCCGACCGGGGCGCCGCGTGCCCCTGCCTGAGAGGAAACATGACAACGACCAGCGCGCAGCCCGGACCCGAGGCCGCGCCCGCCGAGCGCACATCCCGGCGCAAGGTCCTGCAGGCTCTGTCAGGGCTGATGGTGGGCATGTTCGTGTCCATCCTGGCCTCGACCGTCGTGGCCAACGCCCTGCCCCGCATCATCACCGACCTGAACGGCTCCCAGACCGTCTACACCTGGATCGTCACCTCCGAGCTGCTGGCCATGACGGCCACGGTGCCGCTCTGGGGGAAGATGTCCGACCTCTACAGCAAGAAGCTGCTCATCCAGCTCTCCCTGGGACTGTTCGTCGCCGGCTCGCTCATCGCGGGCCTGACGCCGAACGTGGAGATCCTCATCGTCAGCCGGGTCGTCCAGGGCGTCGGCGCGGGCGGCATGACGGCGCTGTCGATGGTCGTGATGGCGGCCATGATCCCGCCGCGCGAGCTGGGCCGCTACGCCGGCATCTTCGGCGCCGTGTTCGGCATCGGCACGGTCGCCGGGCCGCTGATCGGCGGCGTGCTCGTCGACACCTCCTGGCTCGGCTGGCGCTGGTGCTTCCTGTTCGGCGTGCCGTTCACGATCGTGGCCATCATCCTGCTGCAGCGCACGCTGAACCTGCCGGTGGTGCGCAAGGACGTGAAGGTCGACTACCTGGGCGCGCTGCTCATCACGGTGGGCGTCTCCACGCTGCTCATCTGGTCGTCGCTGGCCGGCCACCAGTTCGCCTGGGGCTCCTGGTGGACCGTGGGCCTCGTGGGCGGCGGCCTGATCGTCCTGGCGCTGGCCGTCTGGGTGGAGTCGCGGGCGCCTGAGCCGATCATCCCGCTGTACCTGTTCCGCAACCGCACCGTCACCCTCACCACCGTGGCGAGCGTGCTGGTGGGTGTGGCGATGTTCGGCGGCACCGTGTTCCTGTCGCAGTACTTCCAGGTGGCGCTCGGCAAGTCGCCGACCGTCGCGGGCCTGATGAGCCTGCCGATGGTGTTCGGCCTGCTGATCTCCTCGACCGTCGCGGGCCAGCTCATCACCAAGTGGGGCCGCTGGAAGGGCTTCCTGGTGGCGGGCGGCGTCACGATGCTCGCCGGGATGGCCCTGCTCAGCACCATCGACGGCAAGACCAGCACGGTGCTGCTCGGCGTCTACATGGCGGTGCTCGGCATCGGCGTCGGCATGCTCATGCAGAACCTGGTCCTGGCCGCGCAGAACGACGTCCCCGCGCACGACCTGGGCGTCACCACCTCGGCGCTGTCGTTCTTCCGCAGCATGGGCGGCACGATCGGCGTCAGCGCGCTGGGCGCGGTGCTGGCCAGCCAGGTGACGTCGCAGATGAAGGAGCGGCTCGGCCCGCTGGCCGCCGGGGGCGGCGGGGGCGAGGGCGCGGTCCCGGACATCTCCACGCTGCCGCCGCAGGTGGTGGCGATCATCCAGGACGTGTACGCGACGGCCACCGCCGACCTGTTTCTCATCGGGGTGCCGCTGACGGCGCTGGCCCTGGTGGCGGTGCTGTTCCTGAAGGAGAAGCCGCTCAACGACCTGTCGGGCGAGGAGCGCCTGGCCCAGGAGCGGGCCGTGGCCCCCGGCCACTGATCGGCGCAGCGGGTCACGCGGGCCGCGGCCGGCCTCCGGGCCGGACGCGGCCTTCGCCGTCTTCGCCGGGGCGCACGGCCCCGGGGCGGCCCCGCGCTAGAGGGTCAGGCTGGGCTTGAGCTGCTTGAAGCGGGCCAGCAGCCCGTTGATGAACTGCGGCGACTCGTCCGTCGACAGCTCACCGGCCAGGTGGACCCACTCGCTGATGACGACGCCCTCGGGGACGTCGGGCATCCACAGCAGCTCGTACGTGCCGCCGCGCAGCAGGTTGCGGTCGACGGCGGGCATGCGTTCGAGGGTCCAGCCCTCGGAGTAGGTCGTGATGAGCTCGTCGATGCGGGCGTGGTGCCGGGCGACGCCCTCGACGATGGCCGAGGTGTATTCGTTGACCGGCGGGTCGCCCCGCTCCACCCGCTCGGCGAGGATCTTGAGCGGGTCCTCCGTGCGCAGTTCGGCCTCGAAGAGGATGTCGAGGGCGCGCCTGCGTGCTTTGCCTCGTGCCGACACCTCAGGCCCGGCCGAGGTACTCGCCGCTGCGGGTGTCGACCTTGACCCGCTCGCCGGTGGTGATGAACAGCGGCACCTTGATCTCGGCGCCGGTCTCCAGGGTGGCGGGCTTGGTGCCGCCGGTGGAGCGGTCGCCCTGCAGGCCGGGCTCGGTCTCGGCGACGGTCAGCTCGACGGCGGCGGGCAGGTCCACGTAGAGCGCGGAGCCCTCGTTGAAGGCCACCGTGGCGAGCGTGTTCTCCAGCATGTAGTTGGCGGCGTCACCGACGGTGCGGCTGGAGACGTTGACCATGTCGTAGGTCTCGGTGTCCATGAACACGAAGTCGTCGCCGTCACGGTAGGAATACTGCATCTCGCGCTTGTCGACGTTGGCCACGTCGACCTTGACGCCGGCGTTGAAGGTCTTGTCGACGACCTTGCCGGACAGCACGTTCTTGAGCTTGGTGCGCACGAACGCGCCGCCCTTGCCCGGCTTGACGTGCTGGAACTCCACGACGGCCCACAGCTCACCACCGTCGAGCTTCAGCACCATGCCGTTCTTGAGGTCGTTGGTCGTCGCCACTCGTCATCTCCCGCGTGCGGCCGCTCTACAGAACGAGCAGCTCCTTGGTCGTCTTGGTGAAAAGTTCCGCGCCGCCCCCGCGTGTCACGACTGTGTCCTCGATGCGAACGCCGCCCCGGCCCGGGAGATAGACCCCCGGCTCGACGGTGATCGGAACTCGGTCCTCAAGTCTACCGGTACGCGAAGGGCCGAGGAACGGCTCCTCGTGGATCTCCAGGCCGACGCCGTGGCCGAGGCCGTGACGGAAGTGGTCGCCGTGACCGGCGGCCTTGATGATGTCGCGTGAGGCGGCGTCCACCTGCTTGGCCTCGGCCCCGGGGAGCACCGCCAGGCTGCCGGCCCGCTGCGCCTGGGCCACCAGCTCATAGATCTCCCGCTGCCAGGCGGCGGGCTCGCCGAGGCTGACCGTACGGGTCATGTCGGCGTGGTAGCCCTGGTAGAGGGCGCCGAAGTCCATGGTGACGAGGTCGCCGGAGCGCAGCTCCCTGTCGGTGGGGGCGTGGTGGGGGACGGCGCCGTTCTCGCCGGCGGCGACGATGGTCTCGAAGGCGGGCTTGTCGGCGCCCAGCTCGATCATCCGGGCGTCGAGGAGGCGGGCCAGGTCGCGTTCGGTGACGCCGGGCCCGATGGTGCGGATGATGTCGGCGAACGCCTGGTCGGTGATGGCGCAGGCGGTGCGCAGGAGCTCCAGCTCGTCGTCGTCCTTGACCGCCCTGAGCCGTTCGACCAGGGGCTCCAGCGGGACGAGCCCGGCGCCGAGCCGGTGGTAGGTCGCCACGCTCATGCTGGCGGCCTCGATGCCGACGCCGGGGGCGGCGAGCTCGCCCGCCACGTCGGACGCCTCCACGGCCTCGACGTCGAGGCCGCGGGTCTTGTCGATGTAGCGGTTGTCGGTGACGAGCAGGGCCGAGCCGTCCGCCCTGATCAGGACGGCGGCGTTGGAGCTGGCCAGCCCGGTGAGGTAGCGGACGTTGACCGCCGAGGTGACCAGCATGGCCTCGACCTCGTGCGCGGGCAGCATCGCCGCGAGCCGGGCCCGTCGCTCCTGATAATTGACCGTCATTTCGCCAATGTACGCGTATCGAACATCACCTCGGGGCGCCTACTCCAGACGCCATTCGCTCAGCCACTCCGGCAGCGGCCCCTCCTTGGCGATCTCGCCCTTCTCCTGGGCGCGCAGGAGGTCGCGCAGGACGCCGCGGACGTGGTCGCGCCCGGAGTCCTCGTGCCCCTCGGCGAACTTGCGGGCGGCCTTGGCGAGCTTGTCCTGGGCCTTGCCGGCGACGCGGGGGTCGATGCCGTTCAGCCGCATCTGGGCGGTCAGCGCGGAGCCGAACTGCCTGAGGTAGCCCTCCCAGCCCCCCGGCGGCACGCCGACGCCGACGGTGCCCTTGGGGTTCGCCCCGTCGGTCTCCCGCAGCGAGGTGGGCTCGCGGGCGGGCTCGGGGGTGGTGGTGGGGAGGGGTTCGACGGTGGGCATGGGCTCGGGCGTGGTGTCGGGCGTGCTGGTCACGGCCACCGACGGGGCGGGGGTGTTCTCGGCGACCGGCTGCTCGTCCCCGGAGGCGCCCCAGAGGATCATCACGACGGTGATGGCGACGATCGCGGCCAGGGCGGCGCCGAACTGGACGTACAGCCGCCGGTTCCCGCCGCCCCCGCCGCCCGGTGGCGGGGGCGCGAGCTCGGCCGCGTCGAAGACGGCCGTGTCACCGGCCCGCGGGGCGGGGGCCTGGAGCGGGGGCCGCGCGTGCACCTCGGTCGTGGGCGGCGGCACGGTGGCGCGCGGCCTGGCGACGGCGGCCAGCGCCCGGCGCAGTGACTCGCCGCTGGCGGGACGGCGGCCGGGGTCGGCGGACAGCAGGGACATCACCAGCCGGTCGAGCTCCGCGGGCACGCCCTGGCGCAGCGCGCCCGGCGGCTGCCCGGCGGGCTTCTGGCCGGTGAGGAGCTCGTAGCAGACCACGCCGAGCGCGTACAGGTCCGCGGGCGGCCCGCCCTCCCCCTCGGGGGCCCGGTAGTGCGGGTCGCCGTCGCCGGGCGCCTGCTCGCCCAGGCCGAACCCGACGACCTTCAGCACCCCGCTGCCCGCCTGCCGGAAGCTGTGCGGGCGGACGTGCCCGTGCACCACGCCGGCCCGGTGCGCGGCGTCCAGCCCGGCGGCGGCCTGGCCGATCAGGTCGCACACCTCCACGACCTTCAGCGGCCCGCGCGCGGCCAGCTCCTCGTCCAGGCTGGGCCCGGTGAGGAACTCCATCACCAGGAACGGCGCCCCCTCGTGGTCGCCCACGTCGAGCACCATGGCCACGTTCGGGTGGATGACCCGGGCGACCGCCTGGGCGTGCTCGCGCAGCACCTGGCGGGTGGCCGCGCCCTTGGCCCTGGCGCCCAGGACCTTGACCGCCACGGTCCAGTCGGCGCGGGTGTCGTAGCCGCGCCACAGCTCTCCCATCGGCCCGCTGCCGATGAGCTCGTCAAGCCGATACCGGCCTGCGACCAGGGACGGCGTCGCGTCGGACATATCTCCGCCAATACTCACAACTCACCACTGCAGTTTCGGACCAACCATAGGCCCCACAGCCCCCGCCCGCCGCACATCCGGCCGTGCGCGCGGGAAGATCCGCCGTCCGGAGACAGCAAGAGGGCGGGGAGCCGGGTGGCTCCCCGCCCTCGGGCGTCGATGTCAGGTCAGGCCGGGACCGGCTCCGGCGAGCGCGTGGCGGCGGGGCCGCCGGTGAGGGGCTGGGACGGGGCGTTGAAGACGGCCTCGTCCAGGCGGCCCTCCGAGCGCGCGACCAGCACCGGGACGACCATCTGCCCCGTCACGTTGGTGGCGGTGCGGATCATGTCCAGGATCGGGTCGATGGCCAGCAGCAGCCCGACGCCCTCCAGCGGCAGGCCCAGCGTGCTGAGCGTGAGCGTGAGCATGACGATGGCGCCCGTGAGCCCGGCGGTGGCGGCGGAGCCGACGACCGAGACGAACGCGATCAGCAGGTACTCCCCCAGCCCCAGCGGCACGCCGAACACCTGGGCCACGAAGATCGCGGCCAGCGCCGGGTAGACGGAGGCGCAGCCGTCCATCTTGGTGGTCGCGCCGAACGGCACGGCGAAGGAGGCGTAGTCGGCGTCGACGCCGTTGCGCTCGACGGTGACGCGCTGGGTCAGCGGCAGGGTGCCGACGGAGGAGCGGGAGACGAAGGCCAGCTCGATGGCGGGCCAGACGTTGCGGAAGAAGCGGATCGGGCTGACCTTGCCCCAGACGGCGAGCAGCGTCGGGTAGACGGCCAGCAGCACGATGAAGCAGCCGATGTAGACGGCGGCGCTGAACTTGGCGAGCGGGGCGAGCAGGTCCCAGCCGTAGGTGGAGACGGCCTTGCCGATGAGCCCGGCGGTGCCGATGGGGGCGAGCCGGATGACCCACCACAGGGCCTTCTGGACCAGCTCCAGCACCGAGCGGCCGAGGTTGAGCAGGGGCTCGGCCTTCTCGCCGACGGCCAGCGCGGCGGCGCCGACCACCACGCCGAGGAACACGATCTGCAGGACGTTGACCTCGGTGAAGGCGGTGACGACGTTGGTCGGCACGATGCCGGTGACGAAGTCGAGCCAGGAACCGGTGTTCTCGGGGGCCTTGGCGGCGCCGGTGTCGAGGGTGACGCCGCGGCCGGGGTTGACGAGCAGGCCGAGGCCGATGGCGAAGGCCACGGAAACGGCGGCGGTGACGAGGAACCACAGCAGCGTCTTGGAGGCCAGCCGGGCGGCGCCGTTGACGTTACGCAGGTTGGCGACGCTGACGAGGACGGCGGTGAACACCAGCGGCGGCACCGCGAGCTTGAGGAGCTGGACGAAGAGCGCGCCGACCTGGGTCAGCGTCTCGGCGAGCCAGGCGACGTCCCAAATCCTGGCGACGAACCCGAGGGCCACGCCGAGCACGAGGCCCAGCAGCAACTGCAGGGAAAAGCTGAATCTCTTCACGGAAAACAGAACTCCGGAGGTGGGAAGGGGTGTCTGGCGATCGAGCGCGGGAATGCGCGATCAGCGACAGAGCGAGCCCAGCACGCGGCACAGATCGATGTGCAGCCGCTCCACGAGCCGCACGATGATGACCGAAAACCTCACGGACGTCCCTAACAAGGGGCTCGTTCTCCTTTATTCCAAGAACGAGCCCCTTGTCGGAAAAACTTTCAGCCGGCGATCTCCTTGATCGTCTCGATCAGCCGCACCCGGTCCTCGTGCGTGCGGCCCAGCGGGGCGACGTTGAGCGTCGTCACGCCCGACTCCTTCATCGCGGCCACCCGGTCGCGCACGAAGCCCTCGTCGCCGATCAGCGACATCTTCTCCAGCAGCTCCTGCGGCACCAGCGCCGCCGCCTCGTCCTTCTTGCCGTCGAGGTAGAGGTCCTGGATCCGCTCGGCCTCCTTCTCGTAGCCGTAGCGCCGGGCCAGGTCGTTGTAGAAGTTCTTGCCCTTGGCGCCCATGCCGCCGATGTACAGGGCGGCCATCGGGCGGCCGAACTCCAGCAACCCGGCCACGTCGTCGCCGATCGCCAGCGACGCCTGCGCGACCACGTCCAGCTCGCCCAGCTCCGGGTCGCGCCTGGCCTTCCCGGCGGCCAGCGAGGGGCCCCACACGTCGGCGGCCTTCTCCGGCATGTAGAAGATCGGCTCCCAGCCCTCGGCGAGCTCGGCGGTCAGCTCGACGTTCTTGGGGCCGATGGCGGCGACCACGATCGGGATGCGGGGGCGTACCGGGTGGTTGATGAGCTTGAGCGGCTTGCCCAGTCCGGTGCCGCGGTCGGCGGGCAGGGGCAGCGTGTAGTGCTTGCCGTCGTACTGGACGCGCTCGCGCCGCCACACCTGGCGGCAGATCTCGATGACCTCGCGGGTACGGCCCAGCGGCGCGGTGTAGGGGACGCCGTGGAAGCCCTCGATGACCTGCGGGCCGGAGGCGCCCAGGCCGAGCGTGAAGCGGCCGTCGGAGACGTAGTCCATGCCCGCGGCCGTCATCGCCAGCAGCGTGGGCGTGCGCGAGTAGATGGGCAGGATGCCGGAGGCGATCTCCAGCCGCTCGGTCCTGGCCGCGATGTAGCCCATCTGGCTGACGGCGTCGAAACTGTAGGCCTCGGCCACGAAGACGATGTCGAGCCCGGCCTTCTCGTAGTCGGCCAGCTCGGCGACCGTCTCCTTGAAACCGCCCGAGTAGTTCAGTGCCATCCCGATGCGCATGCCCGACTCCCCACCTACCGAATGATGTTCCGTTGCGATGGCGAAAGGCTATCGCAGCGGCGAGCCGCTAGCTTGGTCAGAATGTTGAGGAACGGCGTCGTCGTCGTGTCGGTCGTGGTCGCCGCGGCTCTGGCAGGACACCGGTTGATCCCCGTGCTGGGCGGGTTCACCCCCGTGATGGAGAGCGTGCTGCCGTGGATCGGGCTGGCCGTGCCCGTGCTGCTGCTGGCCGCCCTGGTGGCCCGGTCGGGGGTGGCGACGGCGGCGGCCCTGGTGCCGGGCGTGGTGTGGGCGGCGATGTTCGGCTCGACGCTGGTGCGCACGCCGCCGGGCGGGCCGAGCGACCTGGCCGTCGGCACCGTCAACGTGGGCGTGCGCAACGACGCCTCGGGCGAGGCGGTGCGGGCCGTCGCCGACGGCCTCGACCTGCTGGCCGCCCAGGAGCTCACGCCGGGCGGCCCGGCGGCCAAGCAGCTCAACAAGATGTTCAAGCACCGCTACCCGGTCAGCACGGTCGGCCTGTGGAGCCGCTACCCGATCACCGACAAGCGCCCGCTGGACGTGGGCATGGGCTGGCCCCGCGCGCTGCGTGCGGTGGTGTCGACGCCGAAGGGGAAGGTCACCGTCTACGTGATGCACCTGGCCTCGGCCAGGCCGGGCCACACGGCCTCGCGCGACGCCTCGCTGGCCCAGGCGCGCAAGCTCATCGACGCCGACCGCAGCGAGCGGATCCTGCTGCTGGGCGACCTCAACACGGCCACCACCGACCGGGGGATGCGCGGCCTGACGCCGCCGCTGACCGACGCGCAGGAGGTGGCAGGCGACGGGTTCGGCTTCACCTGGCCCGCCGAGTTCCCCATCACCAGGCCCGACCACATCCTGTTCCGCGGCATGACGGCGACGAAGGCGGGCGTGGCCCCGGCGACGGGCAGCGACCACCGGGCCGCGATCGCCTCACTCCGCCTGCAGTAGCCGCAGGTCCTCAGGCGTGTCGATGTCGGCCGGGTCGCCGGGGCAGGGCACCTCGGCGACGAGCTCGGGGTGGGCCTTCAGGAAGGGCCTGGCGCCCACGTCGCCCCGGGCCAGCGCGGCCACCCCGGCGAAGTGCGGGCGGGCGATCAGCACCGGGTTGCGGCGGCGGCCGTCGTAGGTGGCGACCGCGACGGGCGCGCCCGAGGCGATGAGCGCGCGCACCGCCTCCGGCCGCACGAACGGCTGGTCGACCAGCGCGACCACCACCGCCTCCGCCTCCTCGGGCAGCGCGGCCAGGCCGGTGCGCAGCGAGGAGCCCATGCCGCTCGCCCAGCCGGGGTTGCGCACGGTGACGGCCCGGCGCACCTGCACCGTGGCGGCGCCGAGCACGACGACGACCGGGTGGCAGCCGCCCTCCTCCAGCAGCCGGACGCCCCGGTCGACCAGCCGCTCGCCGGCGTGCTCCAGCAGCGCCTTGGGCCGGCCCAGCCGCGCCCCCTGCCCGGCCGCGAGCAGCAGCCCGGCCACCTTCGTGTACGTCATGACGCCCCGCCGGGAGTGGTCTCGTGGTGGATGCGGCCCTCGGTGTGGGTGAGCGGCCTGCCGGAGCCGCCCCAGCGGAGCTGGATGAGCTCGGCGGCGATCGACACGGCCGTCTCCTCCGGGGTGCGGGCGCCCAGGTCGAGGCCGATGGGCGAGCGCAGCCGGGCCAGCTCGGCCTCGGTCAGCCCGGCCTCGCGCAGCCGCGCCAGCCGGTCCTCGTGGGTGCGGCGCGAGCCCATCGCGCCCACGTAGCCCGCCTCCGTGCGCAGCGCCACCTCCAGCAGCGGCACGTCGAACTTGGGGTCGTGGGTGAGCACGCAGACGACCGTGCGCTCGTCCACCGCGACGGAGGCGAGGTAGTCGTGCGGCCACCTGACCACGACCTCGTCGGCCTCCGGGAAGCGCTTGGGGGTGGCGAAGACGGGCCGGGCGTCACAGACGGTGACGTGGTAGCCGAGGAACTTGCCGACCCGGGCGACGGCCGCGGCGAAGTCGATCGCGCCGAACACCAGCATCCGCGGCGGCGGCGCGAAGGCGTGCACGAACACCGACAGGTCGTCCAGCCGCCGCTCCCCCTCGCCGCCGTAGTGGCGGATGGCGGTCAGGCCCTGGGCGAGCATGCCGCGGGCGTCGTCGTCCACGGCCTCGTCGAGCCGGCGCGGCCCGAGCGTGCCGGCCGAGCGGTCCGGCCAGACGACGCGGCGGGCGCCGATGCGGCCGGGGCCCGCCACGACGGTGGCGACGGCCACGGGCTCGTGCGCGGCGACGGACGCGGCGACCTCCCCCAGCTCGGGGAAGGTCTCCAGGGAGATCGGCTCGACGAGGACGTCGATGATGCCGCCGCAGGTGAGCCCGACGGCGAACGCGTCGTCGTCGCTGACCCCGTACCTCTGCAGGACGGGGGTGTCGATCTCGGCGGCGAGCTCGAAGACCGCGCCCTCGACGCAGCCGCCGGAGACGCTGCCGACCACCTCGTCGCCGCGCACCGCCATGGCGGCCCCGGGCGGCCGGGGCGCGCTGCTGAACGTGCTCACGACCGTCGCGAGCCCGAACCGCAGCCCCGATTCCCACCAGCGCATGATCTCCGGCAGCACGTCACGCATGGGCGAGCCTTTCGCTGAGTGCCTCGTAGGCGGCCAGGCTGTGCCCGGCCACCAGGTCGTCCAGGTACGGCAGGGCGGCCCGCATGCCTCCGGTCAGCGGCTGGTAGTCCTCGTACCCTTTGTGCGGGTTGACCCAGATCACCCGGTGGGCCTGGCGGGACAGCCGGGCCATCTGGGCGCCCAGCAGGGCCGGGTCGCCGCGCTCCCACCCGTCGGAGGCGATGACCACGATCGACCCACGGGCGCTGCGCCGGGTCAGGAACTCGCGCAGCTCCTCCCCCAGCCGGGTGCCGCCGCTCCAGTCGGGGATGGCCCGCGACACCGCGTCGAGCGCCGTGCCGGGGTCGCGGTGGCGCAGCTCGGCGGTGACGCAGGTGAGCCGGGTGCCGATGGAGTAGACGGCGGTGGCCCGCGGCCCGGTCCTGACCAGGGCGTGGGCGAAGCGCAGCAGCGTCTCGGCGTAGGGGCTCATGGAGCCGCTGACGTCCACGAACAGCACCACCCGGCGCTGCCTGACGGTGTGCCTGCGCCGCAGCAGCCGGGCGGGCTCGCCCGTCTTCAGCGCCTCGCGCACGGTGCGCCGCCGGTCGAGGCCGCCGCGCCGGGCGCTCTCGTGGCGGCGCGAGCGGCGGACCGGGCGGCGGCTGCTGAGCAGGGCGAGCAGCCGGTGCACCTCGGCGCGCTCGGCCTCGGTGAGGCGGGCCACGTCGCGGTGGCGCAGGATCTCGGCCCGGCTGGCGGTGGCGGGCGCGGCCTCCCCTTCGCCCTGGCGCCCGCCGTCCTCGGCGGCGGTGTGGCGGGTGACGGAGGTGGTCGCGGCCCTGCCGGGCCCGGCCCGGACGCCGCCGAAGAACGCGGCGAAGCACCGGTCGTAGCGGGGCAGGTCGTCGGGTCCGGCGCAGAGCGTCAGCCGCCCGGCCCAGTAGACGTCGCCGGGCGAGGTCAGGTCGAGATGGTCCAGGGCGCGCAGCATGGCCTGGGCCCGCTCCTGGTCGGCGGCCACGCCGGCGGCCCGCAGCGTGCGGGCGAAGGCCGTGACGGTGGCCGCCAGGTCATTCATGGGCGAGCAGCCCCTCGCCCAGGACGCGCTCGACGTCCTCGCGGTATTTCAGCGCCGCGCCGAGCGTGGCGGCGGCGCGGCCCGGGTCGAGCTCGCGGGCGCCGAGCGTGAGCAGCGCCTCGGTCCAGTCGAGCGTCTCGGCCACGCCGGGCGGCTTGACCAGGCCGGCCTCGCGCAGCCGCCGGGCGGCGCGGGCCACCTGGGCGGCCAGCGTCTCGGTGCAGCCGGGCAGCCGGCGCAGCAGGATCGCCACCTCCCGGTCGAAGCCGGGATGCTCCAGCCAGTGGTAGAGGCAGCGGCGCTTGAGCGCGTCGTGGACCTCGCGGGTGCGGTTGGAGGTGACCACGACGACGGGCGGGCTGGCGGCCCTGACGGTGCCCAGCTCGGGGATGGAGATGGTGAAGTCGGACAGCACCTCCAGCAGGAACGCCTCGAACTCGTCGTCGGCCCGGTCGATCTCGTCGACCAGCAGCACGCTCGGCTGCGTCTCCAGCGCCTTCAGCAGCGGCCGGGCGATGAGGAAGCGCCGGTCGTAGATCTCCCCTTCGAGCCGGGCGGCGTCGGCCACGCCGGCCGCCTCGGCGGTCTTGAGGTGCAGGAGCTGGCGGGCGAAGTCCCAGTCGTAGAGCGCCTGGGAGGCGTCGAGCCCCTCGTAGCACTGCAGCCGGATCAGCGGCGCGTCGAGCAGCGCGGCCAGGGTCTTGGCCAGCTCGGTCTTGCCGACCCCGGCCTCGCCCTCCAGGAACAGCGGCCGGCGCATCCGCAGCGCCAGGAACGCGGCGGTGGCCAGGCCGTCGTCGGCCAGGTAGTCGTGCCGGTCGAGCAGCGCGGCGAGCTCGTCCGGCGACGTGAGGTCCAGGGGCCTGATTGTCCGGCGCAGCACGCCTTCAGGCTACGCCGATCAGTCCTCGCGCGCCTCGCCGCGCTCGTGGATGAGCGCGGCGAGCTCGGCGGTGGCGCGGCGGGCCATCGCCTTCTCCGAGCCCTGGATGCCCATGGCGCCGATCGTGCGCCCGTCGGAGAAGTCGACCCTCGGCCAGGGCTCGCCGGGCAGCAGCGTCACGTCGATCACCTCGGGCCAGGTGTAGCGGTGCGAGCGCACCGCGTTGACCAGCGTGACGCCCTCGTCGTCGGCCTCCACCCGCACCCGGCCCAGCAGGTGGAGGACGAACGCCACCGCGCACCCGAACAGCACGATCGCGATCCGGTCGGGCAGCTTGAACGGATCGGCGATGAGGATCGCCATGACGACCGCCCCGATCACGACGAGCGTGGCGAATCCGTAGGCGACGATCCTGCCCCGGCGGGGACGCCAGGTGACGGGCAGGGGCGGAGGCGGCACGGGCTCAGACACGAGGGAAACCTACCTCAGGTCAGTGCAGGTCCCTCAGGAGGAGTGCGGTCTCCAGCGCGGCGATCGCCGACTCGTACCCCTTGTCCTCCTTGCTGCCGGGCAGCCCGGACCGGTCCAGCGCCTGGTCGAGCGTCTCGCAGGTGAGCACGCCGTTGCCGACGGGGGTCCGCTCGTCGAGCGAGATCCGGGTCAGCCCCGCCGTGACCGAGTCGCAGACGTACTCGAAGTGGGCCGTCTCGCCCCGGATGACCGCGCCGAGCGCCACGACGGCGTCGCAGCGGCGGGCCAGCGCCTGGGCGACCACGGGGATCTCCAGCGAGCCGGGCACGCGCACGACGGTGGCGGTGGCGCCGGAGTCGTCGCACGCCTGGACCGCCCTGGCCACGAGCTGGTCGGTGATCTTGGCGTGCCAGCTCGCCGCCACCACGCCGACGGTCAGCCCCGCCGCGTCGGGCGCGGCCCCTGCCGCCGGCCGTCCATCGCCGCTCATGACGCCTCCGAGATGTCGTGGCCGAGCCTGTCGCGCTTGGCCGTCAGGTAGCGCTCGTTGTGGGGGTTCATGGCCACCGGCATCGGCTCGCGGCCCAGCACCTTGATGCCGTAGCCGTCCATGCCGCGCAGCTTGGCCGGGTTGTTGGTGAGCAGCCGCACCGATTTCACGCCGAGGTCGGCGAGGATCTGGGCGGCGTTGGAGAACTCGCGCGCGTCGACCGGCAGCCCCAGCTCGACGTTGGCGTCCACGGTGTCGACGCCGCCGTCCTGGAGGCTGTAGGCCTTGAGCTTGGCCAGCAGGCCGATGCCGCGCCCCTCGTGGCCGCGCAGGTAGACGATCACCCCGGCGCCCTCCTCGGCGACGGCCGACATGGCGTTGCCCAGCTGCACGCCGCAGTCGCAGCGCAGCGAGCCGAACACGTCGCCGGTCAGGCATTCGGAGTGGGCGCGCACCAGCACGTTCTCGCCGTCGCCGAGGTCGCCGAGCACGAGCGCGACGTGCTCGCCGCCGTCGAGCGCGCTGGCGTAGCCGTACGCCTTCCACAGCCCGTACGTGTTGGGCAGGCTCGTCTCGGCGACCCGGGTGACCATGCTCTCGGTGCGGCGGCGGTGGTCGACGAGCTGCTCGATGGAGATGAGCGCCAGGTCGTGCTCGTCGGCGAAGACGCGCAGCTCGGGCAGCCTGGCCATGGTGCCGTCGTCGTTGACGACCTCGGCCAGCACGCCGGCGGGGCTGAGCCCGGCGAGCCTGGCCAGGTCGACGGCCGCCTCGGTGTGGCCGCGCCGGGCCAGCACGCCGCCCTCGTGGTAGCGCAGCGGGAAGATGTGGCCGGGCCTGACCAGCTCGTTCGGCTCGGTCGCGGAGTCGGCCAGGGTGCGGATGGTGCGTGCGCGGTCGGCGGCCGAGATGCCGGTGGTCACGCCGTCGCGGGCGTCGACGCTGATCGTGTACGCGGTCCGCAGCCGTTCGCGGTTCTGGAACACCATGAGGGGCAGGCCGAGCCGGTCGAGCTCCTTGCCCTCCATCGGCACGCAGATGACGCCGCTGGTGTGACGGATGGTGAAGGTCAGCAGCTCGGGGGTCGCCCGGGAGGCGGCGAAGATGATGTCGCCCTCGTTCTCCCGGTTCTCGTCGTCGACGACCACGACGGCCTTGCCGGCGCGGATGTCCTCCACGGCCCGCTCCACCGGGTCGAACCTGATCTCGCTCATGACGCCACCGCCAGTTCGGGACCGGCCGCGAGCCGGTATTCACGCAACCATTTGACGAAACCGATCATCACCAGCACGAAGAACACGCCGTAGACGGCGCCCGTGACGTACAGCCCGGTGCTGAAGGCCAGCGGGACGCCGACGAGGTCGACGGCCACCCAGACGATCCAGAAGTCGACCAGCGCCCTGCCCTGCGCCCAGGTGGCCACGGCGCTGCCGACGAAGATGTAGGCGTCGGCGGCGACCAGGAACGCGCCCTCGGGCAGCGGCTTGGCCGCGCCCCACGACAGCCCGGTGACGAAGAACAGCAGCCCGACGACGACGGTGCCGGCGAGCATGACGCCGGCCAGCGTGCCGCGCTCGCGGGCGGTGGCCGGGCGGACGGCGAGCTGCCTGCCGCCCTCGGTGCCGCGCCGCCAGGCCCACCAGCCGTAGACCGCCAGCGCGCCGAACAGCACCTGCTTGAGCGCGTTGCCGGCGAACCCGGCGTTGACCGAGGCGACGAGCAGCAGCACCGAGCCGGTGAACTGCACCGGCCAGGTCCACATGGATCTGCGCATCGCCAGCAGGACGGTGGACAGCGCGGCGACGTTGCCGACCAGGTCCGTCCAGAGCACGTGTGTGCCGAA
This sequence comes from Nonomuraea sp. NPDC023979, assembly GCF_040639085.1. NCBI lineage: Bacteria > Bacillati > Actinomycetota > Actinomycetes > Streptosporangiales > Streptosporangiaceae > Nonomuraea > Nonomuraea sp. NPDC023979. Next base: position 290,258 of record NZ_JBEZZG010000007.1, on the reverse strand, counting down.
CACCTCGAATCCGGCTTCAGCCCAGTTCACTGCCTGACCACCAGCCTTTCCACATACTTAGCGATCACGTCGACCTCGATGTTCACCAGGTCGCCCACCTGGCGTTCGCCCATGGTCGTCAGCCGGAGCGTGGCGGGGATGAGGCTCACGCCGAAGCTTCCGTCGTCAACAGTCGTGACCGTGAGGCTGATTCCGTCGATGGCGATCGAGCCCTTCTCGGCCACGTAGCGGCTGAGCGGCTCGGGGAGCGAGAAGCGCAGGTCGTCCCAGTTGTCGCCGGGGCTCCTGGACAGCAGCGCGGCGGTGCCGTCGACGTGGCCCTGCACGATGTGGCCGCCGAGCCGCTGGTCGGCGCGGACGGCGCGTTCGAGGTTGACCGCCGAGCCCTCGGTGAGGACGCCGAGGGAGCTGCGGTCGAGCGATTCCTTGACCACGTCGACGGTGAAGACGTCGTCCTTGACGTCGACGACCGTCAGGCAGACGCCGTTGACGGCGATGGAGTCGCCGTGGCGCGCGTCGGAGGTGACGAGCGCGCCGCGCACGGTCAGCCTGGCGGCGTCGCCGGCCCGTTCCAGGGCGACGACCTCGCCCTTCTCCTCGATGATTCCGGTGAACATCACTTCTCCCTGCTGTTGTATGCGCTGTTGCCTGCGAGCTGCGGCCGGGCGACGATCTTCAGGTCCGGCCCGATGCGGGAAATCTCCTCGAAGCTCATGCGGTGCGCCCGCGCGATCGTGGCCACCCCCGCCTCGCCCAGCGCCGCGGCCCCCGCTCCGAGGAGGGCCGGCGCCACGTACGCCACGACGCGGTCGACGAGGCCCTGGGCGAGGAACGCTCCCGCCAGGGTGGGCCCGCCTTCCAGGAACACGCTGACGACGTCGCGCGCGGCGAGTTCCTTGAGCAGCGCCGCCAGGTCCAGCCCGGCGCCGTGGCGGGGCAGGGGCAGCAGGGCGGCGCCCCGCGGGGTGGTCACGCCCTCGGCGACGGCGACGAGCGTCGGCGCCTCGCCGTCGAACACCCGCGCCCCGGGCGGGGTGCGGCCGGAGGGGTCGACGACGACCCGCAGCGGGGTCCGGTCCGGCGAGCCGTCGCCGGGGGGACGGGCTGTCAGGCGGGGGTCGTCGGCCAGCACGGTGCCGACACCCGCGACGATCGCGTCGCTGCGGGCGCGCATCCGGTGCACGTCGGCGCGCGCCTCGGGCGAGGTGATCCACTGGCTGGTGCCGTCGGCGGCGGCGGAGCGCCCGTCGAGGGTGGCGGCGTACTTCCAGGTGACGTGCGGCCGGCCGAGCCTGGCGAAGGTCAGCCACTCGGCGTTGACCCGTTCGGCCTCTGCGGCGAGGAGCCCGGTCTCGACGGCGACCCCGGCGGCGCGCAGCCGGTCGGCGCCGCCGGCCGCCCGCGGGGTGGGGTCGGGCACGGCGACGACCACGCGGGCCAGGCCGGCGTCCAGCAGCGCCAGGCTGCACGGCCCGGTCCGGCCGGTGTGGTCGCAGGGTTCCAGCGTCACGTACGCGGTGCCGCCGCGGGCCCGCTCGCCCGCCTCGCGCAGCGCCACGACCTCGGCGTGCGGGCCGCCCGCGTACGGGTGGGACCCCTCGCCTGCCACCCGGCCGGAGGCGTCGAGCACGACGCATCCCACCACGGGGTTGGGGCTGGTGCGGCCGTGCCCGAGTGCGGCCAGCTCGATCGCGCGCGCCATGTGGACGGCGTCATCGCCGTCGTGGGCGGTGTGGTCCACCCCCGGCCTCCTACTCGCCAGTAGCTCCAAGCCACGGCGGGCCCCGGGGGGACAAGCGGTGCGCGCACGCACCACTGGTGGCGCCCGGCGACGAAAACCGGGCACCCGCGCGCTTCCTCCCATCCGGACTTTCACCGTCGGTCCCGGAATTTCACCGGGTCAACCGGCCGATGGCATCGGCCGGGTCGCGGACTGTCACCGCCGGTTCGGACTTTCACCGACCCCGGAGCACGCTAGCTCTGTTCTCCTACCAGTTTGCCATGCCCGAAAAGCGACATGCGACCCCTACTCCGCCTGACGTCACGCGGCGGTGAGACGGCGGGCGCGCTTGGCGTCCGGGGCGTAGCGGACCCTGGCCGGGACGAGGCCGAGCCCGGTGTGCAGGGCGCGCAGGGTGGCGGTGGCCCACAGGTCGCCGACCGGCGTGGCGGGCAGGCCGTACAGCCGTCTGGCCCAGCGCGGCAGCGTGGCGAAGGCCAGGAACGTCACGGCGGGCAGCACCGGGCGCAGCGCGGTGAGCGGCGGGGGCAGCGGCGTGCGCAGCGAGAGCCCGAGCGGGTGGGCGGCCTCGGGCACGAACGCGAGGCCGGGCCGCCGCTCGTCGATGTAGGCGTTCAGCTCGGCGACCGTGCCGGGGACGGTGTCCGGGTCGAGGCCGACGACCTCGGCGGCGCGCCGCCACTCGGCCACGAACGTGTCGGCCTCGGCGTCGGTCAGGCGCACCCCGGCCCGGCGGGCGACCGACAGGTAGGAGTCGACCTCGCCGACGTGCACCCAGCGCAGCCCCTCGGGCTCGTCGAGGCGGTAGCGGACGCCGGCGTCGGGGTCGTAGGCGTCCAGCCGGGCGTGGATGCCGCGCACCCGGCGTCCGGCCCGCTCGACCTCCGCGCGGGTGCCGTACGTGCGCACGCGGACGAACTCGGTCGTGCGCGCGAAGCGCGCCCACGCCTCGTCGGGGTCCATGAGGGCGGAGTTCTGCAGCACGCCGCGCATCGTGCGCGGGTGCAGGCCCTGCATGAGCAGCGCGCGGAATCCGCCGACCAGCAGGATCGGCTCCCCCATGACCCGCCACGTCACGGATCCGGGGCCGAACAGTCCGTGATCCTCCATAAGCAACTGCTTACCCCCCAGATGCCGACATGTCACAATGTTTTCAAGATTGTGTCGCAAATCCGTGATTACGCAGCGAAATCCCTGCAGGTCATTGCGCTGCGCAAGGATCCTTGAGAACGTGCTCGATGGCCCGGAATTTCCGGAATCTTGTACGTGCATGGGGAGCCCCGACCAGATGACGACACCGACGTCCACAGAAGACGCGATCGACGCGACGTCCGTGACCGAGACTTCCGGTGCTGTGGGCCGTTCACCCGGCCAGCTCATGTGGATGCGCTTCAAGCGCGACCGCACCGGCGTCATCTCGGCGATCATCGTGATCTTCTTCTTCCTGGTCGCCCTCCTGGCCCCCGTGATCTCGATGGTCTACGGCAAGGACCCGTACACGCTGTACGGCCAGGACATGCCGGGGCTGCTCAACGACTACGGCTACCCGATCCAGCCGAACGGCGGCATCAGCTCCGAGTTCTGGTTCGGCCTCGAACCCAGCCTCGGCCGCGACGTGTTCATGCAGCTCGTGTACGGCATCCGCACCTCGCTCGGGATCGCCGTGGCCGCCACGCTCATCACCACCACGCTCGGCATCGTCGTCGGCATCGTGGCCGGCTACGCGGGCGGCAAGACCGACTACTTCGTCGGCCGCCTCATCGACCTCACGCTGTCGTTCCCGCAGACCATCTTCATCATCGCGTTCACCCCCGTGGTGGAGAGCCTGCTGGTCCCGGCGGACGAGGAGACCCCGGTGTGGCTGCGGGCGGTGACGCTCACCATCATGCTCTCGGCGTTCGGCTGGGCCGGCCTGGCCCGGCTGCTGCGCGGCTACGTGCTGTCGATGCGTGAGCGCGAGTACGTGGAGGCGGCCAGGGTCACCGGCGCCTCCCCCGGCCGCATCGTGTTCAAGGAGCTGCTGCCCAACCTGTGGACGCCGATCCTCATCCAGTCGACCCTCCTGCTCCCGGCCATGGTGACGGCGGAGGCGGGCCTGTCGTTCCTGGGCGTCGGCATGGGCGAGCTCGTCCCCGACTGGGGCCGCATGTTCCTGCGGGCCACGCAGGTGTACCAGAACGACATCACGTACCTCATCTTCCCCGGCGTCGCCCTGTTGATCTTCGTGGTCGCCTTCAACCTGCTCGGCGACTCCGTCCGCGACGCCTTCGACCCCAAGATCAAGCGTTAGAGGAGAGAAATGAACTACCGTAGACGGTCGGCTCTCGCGGTGCTCGCCGCCGCGACGCTGACCCTGGTCGGCGCCTGCGCGCCGGGGAACCAGGGCGCCCCGGCGGGCGCGCCCACCGCCGGTTCCTCGGCCCCGGCGCAGGAGCCGTACAAGCCCGCGGTGATCACCCTCGGCACCGCCGAGGACTCCAAGGGCCCGGCCATCGCCCCCGAGGGCGTCGTCAAGGGCGGCACCGTCACGATGATCGACCGTGACGACTTCGCCCACCTCGACCCCGCGCAGAGCTACGTCAACACGGCCACCAACTTCGGCCTGCTCATCCACCGCGGCCTCACCGGCTACAAGCGGACCGCCAAGGGCGAGTACAAGCTCGTGGGCGACCTCGCCACCGACGCCGGCCAGGTCTCCGACGGCGGCAAGACGTGGACCTTCACCCTCAAGGACGGGGTGAAGTGGCAGGACGGCAGCGCGATCACCTCCGCCGACGTGCGGTGGACGATCGAGCGGTCGTTCGCCGACTTCATCACCTTCGGCCCCAGCTACATCCAGCAGTGGCTGACCCAGGACGACTACAAGAAGGCCTACTCCGGCCCGTACGACGGCAAGCAGCTCGAGAACATCGAGACGCCGGACGACAAGACGATCGTCTTCAAGTTCAAGGCGCCGCACGCCGACGCCAACTACGCCTTCGCCATGGGCGGCTACGCCATCGTGCCCAAGGCCAAGGACACCAAGGAGAAGTACGACAAGGAGCCCTTCTCCTCCGGCCCGTACATCATCAAGTCGCACGTCGTCGACAAGTCGATGGAGCTGGCCCGCAACCCGCACTGGGACCCGGCCACCGACCCGATCCGCGGCGCGTACCCGGACGTGTGGAAGCTCGAGTTCGGCCAGGAGGCCCTGCAGATCACCGACCGGTTCATCGCCGACGTCGGTCCTGACCAGCAGGCGTTCACCTTCTACGCGGCCGTCCCGCCGGAGCGGCTCCAGCAGGTGCTGAACGACGCGAGCCTGGCCGACCGCCGCATGGTCAGCCCCTCGCCGTACGGCAACTACTACTACTTCAACCTCGACCGGGTGAAGGACCAGAAGCTGCGTCAGGCCGTCAACTACGCCTGGCCGTCCAAGCAGATCCAGCAGACCATCGGCGGCCCGCAGGCCGCGGCTCTGCCGACGACCATCCTGAACGAGAACACCACGGTCGGGTACAAGCCGTACGACCTGTTCGGCAAGACCACCAAGCCCGAGGGTGACATCGAGAAGGCCAAGCAGCTCATCGCCGAGTCGGACAACCCGAACCCGACGATCGTCTACGCCTACAACCAGACCCCGGTCCAGGAGCAGGTCACCGTCGTGATCAAGAACGCCCTGGAGAAGGCCGGCATCAAGGTCGTGGCCAAGCCGCTGGACCGCAAGACGTACTACGACTCGATCAGCCAGACCAAGAACGAGTTCGACCTGTACTGGGGCGGCTGGGGCGCCGACTGGCCGTCCGGCTCGACCGTCATGCCGATCATCTTCGGCCCGGTCTCCGACGGCGGCCAGAACATGTCGCACCTGAACACGCCGGAGCTCACGGCGAAGATGAAGGAGATCTCCGAGAACCCCGACATCGACGCGGCCAACGCCGCGTGGATGGCGCTCGACAAGGAGATCCAGGAGAAGTACACGCCGCTGGTCGTGGCCGAGAACCGGATCGCCACCACGCTCCACGGCTCCAAGGTGGGCGGCGCCGAGATCGACCCGCAGATGTGGATCGTCTCGCCGAACACCATCTTCGTGAAGCCGTAGCGACACCGCTCCGGGCGCCCGACCGGGTGCCCGGAGCACCCTCTTGGAGATCATCCCGTGCTTCGATTCCTCACCCGCCGCGTACTGGGCGCGCTGGTCATCCTGCTGATCATCTCAGCGGTGACCTTCTTCCTGTTCTACGCGATCCCCGCCGACCCGGCCCGGCTGGCCTGCGGCAAGGTCTGCCCGCCCGAGACGCTTGAGCAGGCCCGGCAGAACCTCGGCATCGACAAGCCGCTCATGGTCCAGTTCGTCAGCTGGCTCGCGGGCATCTTCGTCGGCCGCGACTACGGGGGCCTCGGTCACTGCCCGGCTCCCTGCCTGGGCTTCTCGTTCGTCAACCGCGCCCCGGTGTTCGAGACGATCATCGACCGGATGCCCGTCACGATCGCGCTGACCATCGGCGCCGCGGTGATCTTCCTGATCTTCGGCGTGGCCACCGGCATCGTCGCCGCGCTGCGTCAGGGCAAGCCTCTCGACAAGATCGCCAGCGTCTCGTCGCTGATCGGCGCCTCGGTGCAGATCTACTTCGTCGGCACCCTGGCCATGTACTTCTTCGTCTACCAGATGCAGGTCTTCCGGCAGCCGAAGTACATACCGATCACCGAGGACCCCGTCGGCTGGTTCAGCGGCCTGCTGCTGCCCTGGCTGGTGCTCGCGCTCATCTTCACCGCGAACTACACCAGGATCACCCGCTCCACGATGGTGGAGAACCTGAACGAGGACTACGTGCGCACCGCCCGCGCCAAGGGCATGTCGGGCCGCAGCGTGGTGCTGCGCTTCGCCCTGCGCGGCGCGCTGACGCCCGTGATCACGATCTTCGGCGTCGACCTGGGCACGCTCATCGGCGGCGCGATCATCACCGAGACCACGTTCGGCCTCCAGGGCATCGGCCGCCTCGCCGTCCGCGCCGTGGACTACTCCGACCTGCCGACGCTGATGGCCACGGTCCTGCTCGCGGCGGGTGCGATCGTGGTGATGAACGTGATCGTGGACTCCCTGTACGCCGTCATCGACCCCCGCGTGAGGCTGAGCTGATGTTTCTCGAAGTCAACGACCTCACCGTCGACTTCCACACCGAGGACGGCGTCGTGCACGCCGTCGACGGGCTGTCGTTCGAGGTCGACCGGGGCAGCACCCTCGGCATCGTGGGCGAGTCCGGCTCGGGCAAGTCGGTGACGAACCTGGCCATCCTCGGCCTGCACAACCCCGACACCGCCAAGCTCTCGGGCAGCATCAAGCTCGACGGCCGCGAACTGATCGGCGCGCCGCAGCGCGAGCTGGAGAAGCTCCGCGGCAACAAGATGGCGATGATCTTCCAGGACCCGCTGACCTCGCTGTCGCCGTTCCACACGGTCGGCCAGCAGATCGCCGAGGTCTACCGCAAGCACAAGGGCGTCTCCAAGTCGGTGGCGCGCGACCGGGCCATCGAGATGCTCGACCGGGTCGGCATCCCGCAGCCCAAGATCCGCGTCGACGAGTATCCCCACCAGTTCTCCGGCGGCATGCGCCAGCGAGCCATGATCGCCATGGCGCTGGTGTGCGACCCCGGCCTGCTCATCGCCGACGAGCCGACCACCGCGCTGGACGTGACCGTCCAGGCGCAGATCCTCGACCTGCTGCGCGACCTCCAGGAGCAGACCGGCACCGCGATCATCATGATCACGCACGACCTCGGCGTGGTGGCCAGCACCGCGCACGACGTGCTCGTCATGTACGCCGGCCGCGCCGTCGAGCGGGGCACCAAGCAGGAGGTGCTGCGCGAGACCCGCCACCCCTACACGTGGGGGCTGCTCGGCTCGATGCCCAGCCTGACCCACCCGGTGGACGTGCCGCTCGAACCCGTGCGCGGCACCCCGCCCAGCCTGATCAACGTCCCGCCCGGCTGCCCGTTCCACCCGCGCTGCGACTATGCGAAGCTGCTCGGGCCGGGCGTGTGCACGGGTGAGCGGCCCGAGCTGTCGCCGCACCGCGGCCACGGCGACGCCTGCTATCTGCCGATCAAGCAGAAGGCCGAACTCAGGAGACTACCCGGTAAGGAGGCGTCGTGACGGAGAAGCTGCTGGAGCTGTCCGGCGTGGTGAAGCACTTCCCCGTCAGAGGCGGCTCGCTGATCAAGCGGCAGATCGGCGCGGTCCACGCGGTGGACGGCATCGACCTGACCGTGCACGAGGGTGAGACGCTCGGCCTGGTGGGCGAGTCCGGCTGCGGCAAGTCCACCACCGGGCGGCTGGCCGCCCGGCTGCTGGAGCCGACCGGCGGCACCATCAGCTACCGGGGCCGGGACATCAGCCACGCCAACCGGCGCGAGCTCAAGCCGATCAGGTCCGAGATCCAGATGATCTTCCAGGACCCCTACTCGTCGCTGAACCCGCGGCACACAGTCGGCTCGATCATCCGCGGCCCGATGGACATCAACGACATCAACCCGGAGGGCGGCCGCGAGGCCAAGGCCCGGGAGCTGCTGGAGATCGTCGGGCTCAACCCCGAGCACTACAACCGCTTCCCGCACGAGTTCTCCGGCGGCCAGCGCCAGCGCATCGGCGTGGCCCGCGCGCTCGCGCTCAACCCCAAGCTGATCATCGCCGACGAGCCGGTCTCCGCGCTGGACGTCTCGATCCAGGCGCAGGTCATCAACCTGCTGCAGCAGCTCCAGCGCGACCTGGGCATCGCATTCCTGTTCATCGCGCACGACCTGGCCGTGGTGCGGCACTTCTCGCAGCGGGTCGCCGTGATGTACCTGGGCAAGGTGGTGGAGATCGCCGACCGCGACTCCCTCTACGAGCGCCCCCGCCACCCCTACACGCACGCCCTGCTGTCGGCCGTGCCGGAGGCCGACCTCGGGGCGCCGCCGCGCGAGCGCATCCGCCTGGCGGGCGACGTACCCTCCCCCATCAACCCGCCGACGGGCTGCCGCTTCCGCACCCGCTGCTGGAAGGCGCAGGACAAGTGCGCCACGGAGGAGCCGCCGCTGGTGCAGCTGTCGGGCAACCGCGACGGCCACCTGACCGCCTGCCACTTCCCCGAGGAGCCCGGCGTCCGCGGCGAGGACATCGTCCTCGACCCGGCCCTCCAGGCCTGACACCCGCTGATCGGCGGCCGGGCGGCACACTGCGTGCCGCCCGGCCGTCGGCGTCTGGCGGCCCTACGAGGCGGCGCCCGCCGCCAGCGAACGCAGGGAGTCGACGGCCGCGACCCGGTCGGCGGAGCCGTAGACGGCGTTGCCCGCCACGAACACGTCGGCGCCCGCCTCCGCGCACCGCTCGATCGTGCTCTCGGACACCCCGCCGTCGACCTGCAGCCACACCTGCCCGCCGTGCCGTTCGATGATCGACCGCGCCCGCCGCACCTTCGGCAGCACCATGTCGAGGAACTTCTGCCCGCCGAACCCCGGCTCCACCGTCATCAGCAGCAGCATGTCGACCTCGCCGACGAGATCCTCGTACGGCTCCACCGCCGTGGCCGGGTTGAGCGCCAGCCCCGCGCGGGCGCCGAGCGAGCGGATCTCCCGCAGCGTCCGCACCGGCGCCGAGGACGCCTCCGCGTGGATGGTCACGCTCCCCGCCCCCGCCTCGGCGTAGCCGGGGGCCCACCGATCGGGGTCCTCGATCATGAGGTGGCAGTCGAGCGGCAGCGAGGTCGCCTTGAGCAGCGACTCGACCACGGGCAGCCCGAGGGTCAGGTTGGGCACGAAGTGGTTGTCCATGACATCCACGTGCAGCCAGTCGGCGTTCGGCACGGCGGCCGCCTCGTCGGCGAGCCGGGCGAAGTCGGCGGACAGGATGCTGGGCGAGATCTGTACGGCCATGATGGTCAGAGTCTAGCCACGCCCCGCCCGGCCGGACCGCCCGCCCCGCGCCCGGCGGGGCGGCTCACCCCGCCCGGCGCAGCAGCGCCAGGAACATCGCGTCGGTGCCGTGCCGGTGCGGCCAGAACTGCGCGTACGGCCCGTCGCCGAGCCCGCCCACCTCCGGCAGGTAGGCACGCGCGTCGAGCGTCTCCACGTCGTCCCTGCCGCCTGCGACGTCGCCCACGACCACCCGCGTCTCCGCCAGGTGCGGCGAGCACGTCACGTACGCGACGACCCCGCCGGGACGCACCGCGTCGAGCGCGGTGCCCAGCAGCCGCCGCTGCAGCCTGCCCAGCTCCGCGATGCTCGCCGGGTCGCGCCGCCACCGCGCCTCCGGGCGGCGCCGCAGCGCGCCGAGCCCCGTGCAGGGAGCGTCGAGCATCACCCGGTCGAACACCCCGGGCCGCCACGCGGGCTCGGTGCCGTCAGCGGTGATCACCGCGGCGTCCCTGGTCGTCTCCCAGACGAGCCGCGCCCGGTGATACTGCACGTCACCGGCCAGCAGCCGGGCCCCGCCCGGGTGCGGCATCACCGCGCCGCCGGCCTCGGTGCCTTCGACGTCGCCGTGACGGGCGATCGCGTCGAGCAGACCCGCCTTGCCGCCCGGCCCGGCGCACAGGTCGAGCCACAGCTCCTCGCCGCCGTCGAGCGGCACCCGGGTGAGGGCCAGCGCGACGAGCTGGCTCGCCTCGTCCTGGACCGCCGCCCGCGTGTCGTGGACGGCCTCGATCCGGCCCGGGTCGCCCTCGGACAGGTAGGCGGCGTAAGGCGAGTAGCGGCCCGGCTCGGCCCCCGACTCCCGCAGCTCCTCGACCGAGCTGCGGCCCGGCCTGGCCACCAGCGTCACCAGCGGCCGCGCGTTGTCGGCGTCGAGCAGGTCGGCGGTCTCGTGCGCGGCGGGGCCGAGCGCGTCGCGGAACGCGCTGACGATCCACCGGGGATGGCTGTGCGCCACGGCCAGGTGCCCGGCCGGGTCGTCGCCGGCGTCGGGCGCCACGATCGGCACCCACTCCTCCAGCGACCTGGACGCGATCTTGCGCGCGACGGCGTTGGCGAACTTGGCCGCCCCCGGGCCGACGCGCAGCCGTACGAGATCGACGGTGGTGCCGACGGCCGCGTGCGGCGGGACGCGCATCTTCAGCAGCTGGTGCGCGCCGAGCCGCAGCGCGTCACGCACCTCCGGGTCGGGCGCGCGGTCGCTGCACACCTCGATGATCGCGTCGTACGTGCCGAGGCCGCGCAGCGTGCCGTAGGCCAGCTCGGTGGCCAGCGCCGCGTCGCGCCCGCCGATGCCGCGCTCGCGCAGCATGCGGGGCAGCAGCAGGTTGGCGTAGGAGTCGCGCTCGTCGACGGCGCGCAGCACGTCGTAGGCGGCGTTGCGCGCCTGGTCGCGCGGCGGCCGCCGCCCCCCGCCACGGCCGCCGCCGCGGCCGGTCGGCTGGCCGCCGCGGCTGTCGCCGTGCGGCCGGTTCCCCCGTGCTTTCATGCTTTCCGGCTTTCCCTCGCGGCGCGGCCGCGCGGGCCGGCCGGCGTGCTCACTCAAACCGCTCGCCGCTCTCCGGGCGGGTGCCGCGGGCCCACTCGCCCGCGCTCATCAGCCGCTTGCCCTGCGGCTGGACCTCGCCCAGCTCGACCGGGCCGGTGGCGGTGCCGACCAGCACCGTGTTCTTGCCCGCGACGAGGATCTCGCCGGGCGCGAGCCGCTCGGCGGCCTCGGCGAGCCGGACGGGGCCGAGCTTGACCCGCTGCCCGCGGAACTCGCTCCACGCCCCCGGGTTGGGGGTGCAGCCGCGGATGAGCCGGTCGGCGTGCAGGGCGGGCTTGGCCCAGTCGACCCGGGCGTCGGTCACGCTGATCTTGGGGGCGAGGGTCACCCCGTCGTGCGGCTGCGGGCGGGCCTCCAGGGTGCCGTCCTCGACGCCGTCGAGCGTCGCGGCCAGCAGCCCGGCCCCGGACACCGACAGCCGCTCCAGCAGCGCGCCGCTGGTGTCGCCGGCGCGGATCTCCTCGGTGACGACGCCGTAGACGGGCCCGGCGTCGAGCTCCTTGACGATCCGGAACGTGGTCGCGCCGGTGATCTCGTCGCCGTGCAGGACGGCGTGCTGCACGGGGGCGGCGCCGCGCCACGCGGGCAGGATCGAGAAGTGCAGGTTGATCCAGCCGTGGCGGGGCACGTCGAGCGCCGACTGGGGCAGCAGCGCGCCGTAGGCGACCACGGGGCAGCAGTCGGGCTCCAGCTCCCGCAGCCGCTCCAGGAACGCCGGGTCGCCGGCCTTGGCGGGCCGCAGCACCTCGATGCCCGCCTCCTCGGCCAGCTCGGCCACGGGCGACGGGTGGACCTTGCGGCCCCGGCCGGACTGGGCGTCGGGCCGGGTGACGACGGCGGCCACCTCGTGGCGGGGCGAGTCGATCAGGGTGCGCAGCGACGGCAGCGCAGTCTCGGGCGTGCCCGCGAACACCAGGCGCATCGTCACAGCGCCTTTCCGCCGGTGGCGTGCGGGGAGAACTTGACCGTGGGCGCCGCCAGGCCGCTCCACTCGGCCTCGCGGATGGCCTTCATCGCGAGCTTGCGCTGCTTGGCGTCCATCCGGTCGATGAACAGGATGCCGTCGAGGTGGTCGGTCTCGTGCTGGAAGCAGCGCGCCATCAGGTCGGTGCCCTCCAGCGTGACCGGCTCGCCGTGCATGTTGAAGCCCCGGGCGACGGCGCGGATGGCGCGCGGCGTGGGGAACGACAGGCCGGGGAACGACAGGCAGCCCTCCTCGCCCTCCTCGTCCAGGTCGTCGGACAGGTCGAGGTCGGGGTTGATCAGGTGGCCGAGCTGGTCGTCGACGTAATAGGTGAACACGCGCAGGCCCACGCCGATCTGCGGCGCGGCCAGGCCGGCGCCCGGCGCGTCCATCATCGTGTCGGTGAGGTCCTTGACCAGCTTGCGGAGCTCCTTGTCGAAGTCGGTCACCGGCGCAGCCGGGGTGCGCAGCACCGGGTCTCCGAACAGCCGGATCGCCTGGATCGCCAAGGGGGTCACTCCGTTTCGTAGGTGGATCAGTCCATTTTAGTGTGCGCGAGGGAGCGCGCCTTCATCGCCGCTTTGCGCGCCGCCTTGACGACCGCCTGGTCGTCGTGCGCGCCGGCGAGCATGTCGAGGACGGCCACGGTGTCGGGGTGGCCGACGGCCGGCATCGCGGTGATGAGCTTGACGAGGTCCTCGCCCGGCTCCGGCGTGTCGAGCCGGCCGGCGACGGGCCCCGACATGTGCATGAGCGCGGCCAGCGAGTCGACCGCGATCCAGGTGTGGTCCTCGGGGCTGAGCGGCGGCGCCTGAAGGTCGCGGATGTGCAGCCAGGAGGCGGCGTAGCGGCGCATGAGCGGCAGGGCGAGCGCCTCGCGCATCGGGGCCTCGGCCTCGGGCCCGAGCTCCTCCAGGACGGCGCCCACCGCGCCGCGCCGGCCGGCGTCGCCCTCGGCGGCGATCGCGATGAGCTCGCGGGCGGCCTCCTCGGGCGGGCGGCGCTCCAGCCACCCGGCGACGGCGCTCTGCGTGGCCGAGCCCTTGACCAGGGCCTCGACCAGCTCGGCGGCCGACAGGTCGGCGAACACCTCGACCTCGGCGGCCGTGGGCGCGTCGTGGCCCTCGCGCAGCAGGTCGCGGCGGATCGCCCAGACGCCCAGCGGGGTGAGCGCGGTGCGCCCGGCCGACGTCTGCTCGACGAGGCCGCAGTAGGACAGCAGCGACAGCGCCTCCAGCAGCTCGGCCGGGAGCGCCGCGGCGAGCCTGCGCATCTCCGCGTCGCCGGGCGCGCAGGCCACCTCGTGCGACTGCAGGATGCCCCGGGCCAGGTTGGCGATCGCGACGCCGGACCGTACGGAGTAGATCGTGGCGAGCATCTCGGCGAGGTGGCCGTCGACCACGGTGGAGCCGGTCAGGCCCTCGTCGGCGCGGTCGAGCACGTCCATGACGACGCCGTCCCAGAACTCCAGCGTCGCCTCCACCGTCAGCCGCGCCGGCAGCGGGCCGCGCGACGCCCGGCCGCGCGCGATGCGCAGCAGGCCGGTGTTGACGGCGACGATCCAGACCAGCCGCAGCCGCGACGGCTCCAGGCCGAGCTCGGCGACGGCCGCCGCCCGGTCGGCCTCCGGCAGCAGCCCGTCCGGCGACACCGGGCGCTCGCCCGTCCAGGTGGCGAGGCGGATGGCGTCGGCGACGAGCGGGACCGTCGGGACCACCCGCGCGAGCTCGGCGTCGCCGGCCAGCGTGACAGGCGGGAACGTGAGCGCCTCGTGCTGCGCGGGGGTCTTCTCCTGCGGCGGCCGTGGCGGCACGGCGGCCTGCTCATCGATCAGCTTGCGCAGCTCGGCGAGGTCGAAGACGTTGTTTGCCACCCACGAAACTTACTGCACAGGAGTCACAGAGGCGTACTCATCGGATGCCCCGGGAGCGCGCCTTGAACGCCGCCTTGCGGGCCGCCTTGGCCGCCGTGCCGTCGGGCAGCGAGCGTCCGAGCAGCTCCAGGACCTCGACGACGTCGGGGTGGTCGACCCGCCACATCTCCTCGATGAGGTGGGCCGGCGGGCCGGAGGCGGCGATGTTCTCGGCGAACATCTCGGGGTCGTCGGCGGCCGCCGGGGTCGCCAGCGCGAGCATGTCGACGCTGACCCACAGCAGCTCCTCCTGGCTGAGCGCCGGGGCCGGCAGGCCGCGCGCGGTGAGCCAGTGGATGGCGTGCGGGCGCAGCTCCTGGTCGTCGAGCCAGGGCCGCACCTCGCCGGCGGCCTCGGCGCCGAGCCGATCCACGATCGTGACCGCGATCCCGCGCGCCACGGCGGGCGCGCCGGAGGCGGCGGCGAGCAACTGGGCCGCGGCCTCGCCGGCCGGGCGGGCGGCCAGCCAGCGGCTGATGTCGTCCTCGGCCAGCTCGGTCGGCACGCCGTCGAGCAGCCCCTCGATGAGCCCGCGCGCGTCGGCCTCGGCCAGGTCGGGAGCCTGCGGCGCGTCGAGCCCGAGCGCGAGGTAGTGCTCGCGCAGCGCCCACACGGCGGCCGGGGTGAGCGCGACCGTGCCGTCCTCCAGGCGCAGCAGGCCGCACCAGGCCAGCCGCTCCAGCACGGCGGGCACGTCGACGGCGGTGTCCTCGGCCAGGTCGGCCAGGTAGTCGCCGGCCACGGCGGCGGGCGCGGGCGACTGGAGCCGGTAGAGCATGTCGAGCAGGTCGTAGAGCTCCTCGTCGACCTGCGGGTGGCCGGTGACCTGGCCGCCGGTGTCACGCTCGACGAGGTGGGCGACGACCGCCGCCCAGCGCGGCAACGGCTCCCCCTCGGCCACCTCGCTCAGGTAGGGCACCTCGCCCCGGTCGAGCGCGGCCAGCAGCGGGACGTCGCGCAGCTCCGCCTCCAGCGCCTCGGGCGAGGGCAGCCGGACGGCCGGCCTGGGCGTGCAGCCCGGGCAGTCGCAGGGCGCCTCCCCCAGGTCGGGCACCTCGCCCGACGGGATGGCGATCGACTGCTCCAGCGACTCGGGCCCGATCGAGCTGAACAGGCTCTTGGCCATGCCGAAGTTGGCGGTGTCGGCCAGCGCCCCCGGCATCCGGGTGGCGATGTCGCTCAGCCGCTCACGCATCAGCGCAGCCGTCTCACCGCTGACCGCGCCCGACTCCTGCAGGTAGTCGACCAGCGTGCGGGCGGCGGCCACCGTCTCCGGCGCGCTCTCCGGAGGCGCGATCACCTTGCGCGGGTAGATGGACAGCAACAGCTCGTCGAACGTGGCGGGGACGAAGTCGCCCAGCTCGTTGACGTTCAGGTAGTCGCTGGCGTAATCGCAGAGCAGGCGGATCTCGTCCGCGTCCACCTCGACGCCCCGCCCGCGCCCCCAAGCACGCAGATCGTCGATGGCCAGGTTCACCCATTCGATCGACACAGAGGGCACGCTAACGGCTGGCTTACAGATGAGCGAATCGGGGAAACAGCCTAAATCAGGTCGAGCGGGTCGACACTTACCCTCACGACATCTGGTGTCTTTCTGGCCGCGCGCACCCCACTGGCCCCTTTGAGCGCCGCGGCCAGCGCCGCACCGCTCCCGCGCGGCACCCGGATCATGGCGCGTTCCTGGCCCGAGTCGTCGATCGGCACCGGCCCGAGCACCTGCGCGTCGGCGGGCAGGCGCGCCTCGGCCACCATCTGCCGCACCGCCGCCGCCGTGCCCGTGAGCGTCGCCATCCGCACCGCAGGCGGGAACCCGAGCTCCACCCGCTCGGCCAGCTCCCGCTCGGCGTGCGTGACCGCGTCCCAGCGCAGCAGCGCCTGCACCGCCGGCAGCCCCGCGTCGGCCAGCACCACCAGCTCACCGCGCGGGCGCACCAGCGCGGCGGCGTTCATCCACCGGCGCACCGCCTCCTCCCCCGCCCGCAGGTCCGCCCGGCCCAGCAGCGCCCACCCGTCGAGCAGCACCACCGCCGCGTAGCCGCCCTCGGCCACCGGCTCGGCCCCGGGCGTCGCCACGACCAGCGCCCGGCTCCCCGGCACGCTCGCCAGCACCCCGTCACGCCCCGACGTGCGCACCGGCACCGACGGGAAGGCCCGGCCCAGCTCCTCCGCCGTCCGCCGCGCGCCCACGACCACCGCCCGCAGCCTCGGGCTCCCGCAGTGCTCGCACTTCCACGCCGCGTCCACCCGTCCGCACCAGCGGCAGTACGGGGCCGCGTGCCCGCCCCTGAGCGCCAGCGGCCCACGGCACAGCCCGTCCCCCGCGCCCGCACGCCCCTCGCCCCCGTACGCCGCGCCCGCACGCCCCTCACCCTCGTACGCCGCGCCCGCACGCGCCTCGCCCCCGTACGCCGCGTCCCCGGGTACGGCGAGCCGCATCGCCTCCCCCACGCCGGCGGTCCCTGCGCCCGCGTCGGGAGCCGGGGAGCCGGCTGTCCCGGACCCATCGGGCCCACCCAGAACCCCCTGGCCCTGCGACACGAACCCTCCGGGGGCGCCCGCGTACGCCGCCGCGCCCGCGTGAGCCGCCGGCCCCGCCGAGGCCGGGAAGCCCGTGCGGGTCGGCGGGTGCGAACAGCGGGCCGGGGCGCGGCAGTGCCGGCAGGCCAGCGCCGGCAGGTAGCCGCGCCTGGGCACCTGCACGAGGACGGGCCCGCTCTCCAGCCCCTGGCGCAGCGCCCGCCAGGCCACGCTGGGCAGCCGGGCCGCGCGCGCCGCCTGGTCCTTGGCCAGCTCGGCGTCCTCCCCCGCCGGGCGGACGTGCGGGGCGAGGCTCCTGATCGTCTGGCGGTCGGCCACGATCGGCCTGGCCCAGCGGGAGGCGAGCAACTGGGTGGCCTCGGCGGTGCGCGCGTAGGCGCCGATCAGCATCGCCGCGCCGGTCCGGTGCGCCCTCAGCCCCAGCACCTCCCGCGCGTGCGGGTACGGCGCGAGCCGCTCGGCGTGCAGGTCGTCGCCGTCGTCCCAGATCGCCACCAGCCCCAGCCGCTCCACGGGCGCGAACATCGCCGCCCGCGTCCCCACGACCGCCCGCACCTGCCCGCGCAGCACCGCCAGCCACCGCCGGTAGCGCTCGGCCGGGCCGAGGTCGGCGGTCAGCGCGACATGCCGCCCGGCGCCCAGCATCCGGCCCAGCTCGGCGTCGAGCAGCGCCACGTCCTTCCCGTCGGGCACGACCACGAGCGCGCCCCGGCCGCCGTCCAGCGTCGCCCGCACCGCCTCCGCGACGGGCCCCGCCCACCCCCGCGCCCCGGGCAGCGCCGACCACACCGCCCTGGGCGCCCTCCCGTGCCGCAACGCGTCCAGGAACGACGCCCCCATCGGGTACGCCCCCCACGCCCCACCGGGACCCCGGACCGCGCCTTCCCCCAGGCCACCGTCCTGAACCCCACCGACGCCCCCCGCGCCGTCCCCCTGAGGCACGCCCTCACCAACCCGAGCCGCAACCGTCCCGCCCGGGGACCCGCCGTCCTGAAGGGACGCACCGAGGCCGGGCCCGCCGACCTGGCGCGAGGCATTCGAGAGAGGCGGACCACCCTGCTGAGCGGCCCCGGAGGTCGCCCCCTGCGGATCCTCGGGCGTGGCGCTCTCGAACGCCGGGGCCGGGAACGCCGGGGCCTCGGGGGTCGGCGTCTCGGGGGTCGCCGCCTCGGGGCGCGGAGGCTCGGAGGTCGGGGTCTCCGTCGGCAGGGCCGCTGTCGCGGTCGGTGGCTGCCGTACGCGGTCCGCCGGGACGGAGGGGAGGTCAGGGGGCGTGGAGCGCTCCGCCGGGCCGGAGGGGGCCTTGGGGGGCTCCGCAGAGGGCGCGGCGGCCCGGGTGGCCGTCTCCGTCCTGGCGTGGCGGGGCGGGACGGCCAGGCGCAGCACGTCGGCCAGGGTGCCCGCGTAGCGGTCGGCCACGACCCTGGCGAGCCCGGCCACCTCGGGGGTGAGCACCCGCTCGGGCGAGACGACGCGTTCGAGGGGCGTCAGCCGCCCGGCGTGCTCGCTCTCGTCGGCCCGTTCCAGCAGGAACCCGTCGACGAGCTTGCCGGCGAACCGCACCCGCACCCGCACCCCCGGCTGGGCGCTCTCGTGCATCGAGGCGGGCACCAGGTAGTCGAACGGCCGGTCGAGGTGGGGCAGCGGGTTGTCCACGGCCACTTTGGCCACCGGCAGCTCCGGGGCGGGCACGACGGCGCCCTTCGCCGACGCCGCGGGCCGCACGGCGTCGAGCGGCAGGAGGGCGTCGTCGGAGGTCGTCACCCACTACGTCTACCAGACTCGGGCCCCGCCCCACGCCCGCCCGCGGACGCTCCCGCCACCGGCCGCGGGGAACGCCGCGGAAGGGGGTCCGCCACCGGAGGACACCCCGTCCACGAGCACCCGAGCAGCCACGTACGGACGCCGCCCGGGCCTTGAGAGGCGCCCGGTCCTGAAAGCGCGGCGACGCCGCCCCGGGACACGCGAAGATGCCGCACCCCCTCCTGGGGGCGCGGCATCGGCGGCGTCAGGTCAGAGGCCCGCGGCGGTGCGGAGCGCCTCGGCGCGGTCGGTGGACTCCCAGGAGAAGCCCTCGCGGCCGAAGTGCCCGTAGGCGGCGGTCTCGGAGTAAATAGGACGCAGCAGGTCGAGGTCGCGGATGATCGCGGCCGGGCGGAGGTCGAAGACCTCGAGCACGGCGGCCTGGATCTTCTCGACCGGCAGCTTCTCGGTGCCGAAGCACTCGACGAACAGGCCGACCGGCTGGGCCTTGCCGATGGCGTAGGCGACCTGGACCTCGCAGCGGTCGGCGAGGCCGGCCGCGACGACGTTCTTGGCGACCCAGCGCATGGCGTAGGCGGCCGAGCGGTCGACCTTGGACGGGTCCTTGCCCGAGAAGGCGCCGCCGCCGTGGCGGGCCATGCCGCCGTAGGTGTCGATGATGATCTTGCGGCCGGTGAGGCCGGCGTCGCCCATGGGGCCGCCGATCTCGAAGCGCCCGGTCGGGTTGACGAGCAGGCGGTAGCCCTCGGTCTCGATCTCGAGGCCGGCGAGCACGGGGTCGACCACGTGCTCCTTGATGTCGGGGGTCAGCATCTCCTTGAGGTCGATCTCGGCGGCGTGCTGCGTGGAGACGACCACGGTGTCGAGGCGGACCGGGCGGTCGCCGTCGTACTCGATGGTGACCTGGGTCTTGCCGTCGGGGCGCAGGTAGGGCACGGTGCCGGACTTGCGGACCTCGGACAGGCGCTGGGCGAGGCGGTGGGCGAGCGTGATGGGCAGCGGCATCAGCTCGGGGGTCTCGCGGCAGGCGTAGCCGAACATGAGGCCCTGGTCGCCGGCGCCCTGGCGGTCGAGCTCGTCGGCGTCGCCGCCGACGCGGTGCTCGTAGGCGTCGTCGACGCCCTGGGCGATGTCGGGCGACTGCGCGCCGATGGACACCGACACGCCGCACGAGGCGCCGTCGAAGCCCTTGTGGGAGGCGTCGTAGCCGATCTCCAGGATCTTCTCCCGGATGACGCCGGGGATGTCGACGTAGGTCTCGGTCGTGACCTCGCCTGCGACGTGAACCTGGCCGGTAGTGATCATCGTCTCGACGGCGACCCGGCTCCGCGGGTCGTCCTTGAGCATGGTGTCGAGAATCGCGTCACTGATCTGGTCGGCGATCTTGTCCGGGTGGCCCTCGGTGACCGACTCGGAGGTGAACAGGCGACGTGACAACTCAGTGGCTCCTCATGCAGCGGCTGCTGACGGCTGGGGACTCGGGGTGCTGGGCACACCTGAGCCTCGCCGAAGTCTAGCCCTACCTGGCGCCAGGTAGCGAAACCCGCCCCGCGATCCGGCACTCTGGAAGGAGGGCGGGGCCGATCGGGGCACGTTCAGAGATGGGGCAGGGGGTCGAGCGGCAGCGTCTCCGGCGCGAACACCTCGGCGTCGGCGGCGGCGACCACGGCCGCGTACTCGTCGTCGAACTCGAAGAGCATGTCGCCGAGCTCGATGACCGGCGACGGGCCGTGACGGATGGGCCCGAGCCGCGTGTTGCGCGGGAACGTGGCGTGCACCGAGACCGGGCGGTCGCTCCTGAGCATCCGGGTGGCGAGCACCGAGACGGCCAGGTCGGTGACGACGACGAGGAAGTTGGCGGCCCCCGGCGGCCCGACGGACAGCGCCGGGAAGACGTAGCGGATCGCGCCACGATGGCCGAGAACCGTCCTGCATCGGTCCCTGACAGCAGCACTTATTGGCATCCCGTCCCCCTTTGGCCCAGTATCCGTAGCTATAGGGAGATCCCGCAACAGGTGATCAGGTAATCCATCCGAGCGGTTAGCTGCCCGTACGGGATTCAGGACAGGCGGGCGGCGACGGCGTCCCAGACGGCGTCGGCCACGTCCTCCTTGGGCCCCCGGGGCACCTCAATGGGGTCGCCGCCGGCGACGAGCACGGTCGCGGCGTTGTCGGGGGTGCCGAAGGCCAGGTGCTCGCCGACCTGGTTGACGACCAGCAGGTCACAGCCCTTGCGGGCGAGCTTGGCCTGCCCGTTGGCGAGCACGTCGTGGGTCTCGGCCGCGAAGCCGACGATCACCTTCGGGTACGCGCCGCGCTCGCGGCCCAGCTCGGCCAGGATGTCGGGGTTCTTCACCAGCCGGATCGGGTCGGGCTCGCCGTCGGTCTTCTTGATCTTCACGTCCTGCCGGTCGGCGGGCCGGAAGTCGGCGACGGCGGCGGCCATGACGACCACGTCGGCGGAGGCGGCGGCGGCCATGACGGCCTCCCGCAGCTCGGCGGTGGTCTCCACCCGCACCACGGCGGCTCCGGCCGGGTCGGGCAGCGCGACGTTGGCGGCCACCACGGTCACCTCGGCGCCCCGGGCGGCGGCGGTGCGGGCCAGCGCGTAGCCCTGGAGGCCGGAGGAGCGGTTGCCGATGAAGCGGACCGGGTCGAGGGCCTCGCGGGTGCCGCCGGCGGAGACGACGACCTTGCGCCCGGCCAGGTCGCGCGGCGCGCCGCGCAGCACGCGCAGGCACACCTGGAAGATCTCGGCGGGGTCGGGCAGGCGGCCGGGCCCGGTGTCGGCCCCGGTGAGCCGGCCGACGGCCGGGTCGATCACGATCGCGCCCCGCTCGCGCAGGGTGGCGACGTTGGCGCGGGTGGCCGGGTGCTGCCACATCTCGGTGTGCATCGCGGGCGCGAACACCACCGGGCAGCGCGCGGTCAGCAGCGTGTTGGTGAGCAGGTCGCCGGCCAGCCCGTGGGCGGCCTTGGCGAGCAGGTCGGCCGTGGCGGGGGCGACCACGACGAGGTCGGCCGCCTGGCCGATGCGCACGTGGGGCACCTCGTGGACGCTCTCCCACACGTCGGTCGTCACCGGGTTGCCCGACAGGGCGGCCCAGGTGGGCTCGCCCACGAACCGCAGGGCGTCACGGGTGGGGACCACCCGGACCTCGTGCCCCGACTCGGTGAACAGGCGCAGCAGCTCGCACGCCTTGTACGCGGCGATGCCGCCGGCGACGCCCAGGACGACCTTCATCGAGCGGTCAGGCCGCGCCTTCGATGGGCTCGGCGTTGAGCAGGCCCTCGGAGACCTCGCGCAGCGCGATGGACAGCGGCTTCTCCTGGGCGTGCGTCTCGACGAGCGGGCCGACGTACTCCAGCAGGCCCTCGCCGAGCTGGGAGTAGTAGGCGTTGATCTGGCGGGCCCGCTTGGCGCCCATGATCACCAGAGAGTATTTGCTGTCGACGATGTCGAGCAGCGCGTCGATCGGAGGGTTGGTGATGCCCTCGGCGACCGGGGCGACTCCTGCCACGATTGTCAGACCTCTCGCTTGGTGGTTGTGATGACCCCCTGAGGGTCGGTCATCAAGGCTATCAGCCGGTGGCACACGTCTTTGACATCCGTGTTCACCAGCGTGAGGTCGAACTCCTCCTCGGCCGCCATCTCGACCCGGCCGGCCGCCAGCCGCCTGGCGATGACGTCCTCGGGCTCGGTGCCCCGGCCGCGCAGCCGCTTCTCCAGCTCCTCCCAGGTGGGCGGGGCCAGGAAGACCAGCAGCGACTCCGGCATGCTGCGCCGCACCTGCCGGGCGCCCTCCAGGTCGATCTCCAGCAGCGTGGGCACGCCCGCCGCCAGCCTTTCGAGCACGGCCTGGCGCGGCGTGCCGTAGCGGTTGCCCGCGAACTCCGCCCACTCCAGCAGCTCACCGGCCGCGACGAGCCGGTCGAACTCCTCGCCGTCGACGAAGAAGTAGTGCACCCCGTGCACCTCGCCGGGCCGGGGGCTTCTGGTGGTCACCGAGACCGACAGCCACACCTCGGGGTGTGCCCGCCGGAGCTCGGCGACGACCGTGGACTTGCCGACGCCTGACGGCCCTGACAGGACCGTCAGCCGCCTTTCGCGCGAGGGGAGGAAGCCGCCGACTCTTGCGCCCGCTCCGACTGCCTCGTGGGCCCTTACACTGCCGGACCAGGACCTGTCGGTCACTTCCTACCCCCCGTTGAACCAGCGTTTTCGTGTGGAACCGAGATTAGCTCTCGTTGCCACCGAACTCGCGCTCGAGGGAGGCCCTCTGGTTCGCGCCGAGACCCCGCACGCGGCGGGACTCGGCGATGGCGAGCCGCTCCATGAGCTGCTTGGCGCGGACCTTGCCCACGCCGGGGAGCGATTCCAACAGTGCCGACACCTTCATCTTGCCGATGACGTCGTCGGTCTGCCCATCCTTGAGCACCTCAGCCAGAGAAACCGCGCCATGCTTGAGCCGGTTCTTGACCTCGGCACGCTCTTTACGGGCCTTGGCAGCCTTCTCCAGGGCTGCGGCGCGCTGCTCAGGGGTCAGGGGAGGAAGAGCCACGCCGGGTCACCTCGAATTTCTGTCGATGTACTCGGACGGGAAGGGAAACTAGCTGGTCATCGCCCCCTAAGCAACGTCAAGAGCGGTTTCTCTCGCCACAAAGTCGACTTCATCACTTTGGGTGATGGTAAAATCACTTTCTGCTGATCAAATCGCCCTCACTTCCCGCTTCTCGGCCGTGCGCGCGGTGCTGCCCGGGGGCGCTACGATGATCACGACAGGGCGGGCGCACTGTGTCCGAAAGCCGGGTTGACCTGTGTCCGAAACCCGTGGGGGACCTTTCGGGATCTTCCTCCGGCGTGCCCTCGCACGGGCGTCACGGCGACGCCTGGCGAGCCGTCCCGCCGAGGGTCCGGAGCCGGGCACTGACACGCGCCCGGCCCCCGGAGCGTCCGCGGCTGTCAGGAAGGGCCGGAGCGGCGCAGGGAGGCGGCGATGGCGGCGGCCGCCGCGCCCGGGTCCGGGGAGCCGGTGATGGGGCGGCCGATGACCAGGAGGTCGGCGCCGTCGGCGAGCGCCTGCTCCGGGGTCGCCACCCGGACCTGGTCCTGGGTGGCCGAGCCCGCGGGCCGGACGCCGGGGGTGATGAGCGTGACGCCCTCCCCCACCTCGGCGCGTACGGCGGCGACCTCGTGGGGGGAGCAGACCAGTGCGGTGGCGCCGGCCTCGACGGAGAGCGCGGCCAGGCGGCGGACGGCGTCGTCGGCGGGCCCGGCCAGCCCGATGCGGGCCAGGTCGTCCTCCGACAGGGAGGTCAGCACGGTGACGGCGGCGATCTGCGTGTGGGGGGCGGCCTCCACGGCGGCCCTGATCATGGCGGGCCCGCCGGCGGCGTGCACGGTGAGGATGGCGGGCCGCAGCCGGGAGACGGCTCTGGCGGCGCCCGAGACGGTGTTGGGGATGTCGTGGAGCTTGAGGTCGAGGAAGACCCGCACCCCGCTGGCCCCGCGCACGGAGGCGATCACGTCGGGCCCGTAGCGCATATAGAGCTCCAGGCCCACCTTGACGGTGCTGACGTGCGGGGTCACCAGCCCGGCCCACCTGGCGGCGGTCTCCAGGTCGGGGGCGTCGAGGGCGACGGCTATGGGAGCGGGAGTCAAGGCGTGCTCTCCTCGGAGTCGACGAGCAGGTGCCGGGGCGCGCTGCCCGGCGGACGGTGGGCCAGGCCGACGGCGTCGGCCAGCCGCTGGAAGCCGCGCGCCCGGAGCAGGTCCTCGAGCTCGCGCTCGATGCGCAGGCACGCGTACGGGTCGTGGAACAGGGCGGTGCCGACGCCCACGGCGCAGGCGCCCGCCAGGATGAGCTGGAAGGCGTCCTGGCCCGTCATGACGCCCCCGACGCCCACGATGGGGACGCCGGGCAGGGCGGCGTGCACCTGCCACACGCAGCGCACGGCCAGGGGCAGGACGGCGGGGCCGGACAGCCCGCCGGTGACGGCGGCCAGCGAGGGCCGCAGCGTCTCGGTGTCGATGGCCATGCCCAGCGGGTTGTTGATCATGGACAGGGCGTCGGCCCCGGCGTCGACGCTGGCGCGGGCGACGGCGACGATGTCGGCCACGTCGGGGGCCAGCTTGGCCACCACGGGCACGTCGTAGCGCATGATGGACCGGACGGAGGCGATCACCTCGGCGGCGGCGCTGCCCTCGCGGGCGAAGACGCGGCCCCGGTCCTCCATGTTGGGGCACGACAGGTTGACCTCCAGGGCGGTGACGCCGGGCGCGTCGGCCAGCCTGCGGGCCAGCTCCGAATACTCCGCCACGGTGCCGCCGCCGATGGAGACGATGGTCTTGATGCCGCGCTGGGCCAGCCAGGGCAGCTCGCGTTCGAGGAAGGCGTCGATGCCGGGGCCCTGGAGGCCGACGGCGTTGAGCATGCCGGAGGGCGTCTCGGCCATCCGGGGCGTGGGGCGGCCGGCGCGCGGCGCCATCGTGATCGAGCGCGTGGTGAGCGCGCCCAGCCGGTGCAGGTCGAAGAACTGGGCCAGCTCGCGCCCGGAGGCGGCGCAGCCGGCGGCCGTGGTGACGGGGTTCGCCAGCTCCACATGCGCCAGGAACGTACGCATATCAACCGACATATCGTTACCCCTCAGCCGGCATGGCGAGCACCGCCCCCCGGGGCGCCGAGAGCGTCGAACGGGATCGTTCCCACGTCCTCGAAGCGCACCCGTTCCCCCCGGAACACCGGCCCCTCCGCACACGCCCGGACCATCCGGGTGACGCCGTCGTCGCCGATGACCGGCAGCACGCACGTCATGCAGACGCCGATGCCGCACGCCATCGCCTCCTCCACCGCCACCTGCACCGGGATGTCGAACTCCATCGCCACCGCGGTCACCGCCCGCAGCGACTCCATCGGCCCGCACGCGTAGACGGCGTCGGCGTGCGTGTCGGCGATCACCGACGGCAGCGCGTCGGTGACCCGGCCGCGCACGCCGAGCGAGCCGTCCTCGGTCGTCAGCGTGGTCGTCTCGGCCATCCGCCGGGCCCGCATCGCGCCGAACACCCGGTCCGCGCTGGCCGCGCCGAGCACGAAGTCGACCCGGCAGCCGCGCTCCAGCAGAGCGTCGGCCAGCGGGAACAGCACGGCCGAGCCGTACTCGGCGCCGACCAGCACGCAGTGCACCGGATCGCGCGGCAGCGGGAACGGCCGGCCCAGCGGGCCGACCAGGTCCAGCGTGTCGCGGGCGCGCCGCTCGGCCAGCCACGCCGTGCCGGGACCGCGCACGGTGAAGACCAGCTCCACCGTGCCACCGTAATCAGACTTGACGTCGTGGATGGACAGGGCGCGCCGCGTCACCATGGACGTGCCGGCGCCCCCGGCCGCGACGGAGACGAAGTGGCCGGGGCGGTAGCGCTCGGCGATGCCGGGCGCCACCACGGTCAGCGCATGGTAGGCGTCGACCCGGCGCGTCGTCAGCACCGTGCCCGTCACCTGCACCGGAGTGCCGGCCAGTCTGCTTCACCTCCTGGGGGAGCTAGCCCCGTAGTGCCTGCGCGTGCTCCTGGAGGGACCGTACGCCGACGTCGCCCCGCACGATCGCCTGGATGCCCGCCGCGGCGGCGGCGAGCCCGGAGACGGTGGTGATGCACGGCACGCCGCGCAGCACCGCCGCGGTGCGGATCTCGTAGCCGTCGAGGCGCGGCCCGGACTGGCCGGGGCTGCCGAACGGCGTGTTGACGATCAGGTCGATCTCGCCGTCCAGGATGCACTGCACGATCGTGGGCTCACCTCCGGGACCGGTCCCCTCGCTGTGCTTTCGCACGATCTTGGCATGGACGCCGTTGCGGCGCAGCACCTCGGCCGTGCCCTCGGTGGCGAGGATCTCGAACCCGAGGTCGGCGAGCGCCTTCACCGGGAAGATCATCGCACGCTTGTCGCGGTTGGCGACGGATACGAACGCGCGTCCCTTCGTCGGAAGCTCACCGTACGCCGCGGCCTGCGACTTGGCGAAAGCCGTGCCGAAGAACGCGTCGATGCCCATGACCTCGCCCGTCGAGCGCATCTCCGGCCCGAGCACGATGTCGACGCCGCGGAAGCGGTTGAACGGCAGCACCGCCTCCTTGACCGCGATCGAGGCGTCCAGCGGCAGCGTGCCGCCGTCGCCGCCGGTCGGCAGCATGCCCTCGGCGCGCAGCTCGGCGAGCGTGGCGCCGAGCATGACCCGGGCCGCCGCCTTGGCCAGCGGCACCGCGGTCGCCTTGGACACGAACGGCACCGTGCGGCTGGCGCGCGGGTTGGCCTCCAGGACGTACAGGACGCCGGCCGACATCGCGTACTGGACGTTGAGCAGGCCGCGCACGCCCACCCCGGCGGCGATGGCCTCGGTGGCGGCGCGGATGCGCTTGATGTCGTGGCTGCCGAGCGTGATGGGCGGCAGCGCGCACGCCGAGTCGCCGGAGTGGATGCCGGCCTCCTCGATGTGCTCCATGACGCCGCCCAGGTAGAGCTCGGAGCCGTCGTAGAGCGCGTCGACGTCGATCTCGATGGCCTCGTCGAGGAACTTGTCGACCAGCACCGGGTGGCCGCCCTCCTGGGCCGCCATGTAGGTGGTGAGCGTCTCGTCGTCGTAGACGATGGCCATGCCGGCGCCGCCGAGCACGTACGAGGGCCGCACGAGCACCGGGTAGCCGATCTCCTCGGCGACGGCCAGCGCCTCGGCGACCGTGGTGGCGGTGCCGTGCTTGGGCGCCGGCAGCCCGGCCTCGGCCAGCACCCGGCCGAACGCGCCGCGCTCCTCGGCCAGGTGGATCGACTCCGGCGAGGTGCCGACGACGGGCACGCCCGCGTCCTTGAGCGCCTGCGCGAGGCCGAGCGGCGTCTGGCCGCCGAGCTGCACGATGACCCCGGCGACGGGGCCGGTCTGCTGCTCGGCGTGCACGACCTCCAGGACGTCCTCCAGCGTGAGCGGCTCGAAGTAGAGCCGGTCGGAGGTGTCGTAGTCGGTCGAGACGGTCTCCGGGTTGCAGTTGACCATGACGGTCTCGAACCCGGCCCTGGCCAGCTCGAACGAGGCGTGCACGCACGCGTAGTCGAACTCGATGCCCTGCCCGATGCGGTTGGGCCCGGAGCCGAGGATGATCACCTTCTCGCGCTCGCCGTAGGGGACCTCGCTCTCCTCGTCGTAGGCCGAGTAGAGGTAGGGCGTGCGGGCGGCGAACTCGGCGGCGCAGGTGTCGACGGTGTTGTAGACGGGCCGCAGGCCGAGCGCGTGACGCAGGTCGCGGACCCGGGCCTCGTCGATGCCGCGGATCTCGCCGATCTGCGCGTCGCTGAAGCCGTGGCGCTTGGCCCGCTGGAGCGTCTCGGCGGTCAGGTCGTCGGCCGCGGCGAGCTCGCGGGCCTCCTCGTCCAGCAGGAAGAGCTGGTCGAGGAACCACGGGTCGACGCTGGTCGCCTCGAACAGCTCCTCGGGCGTGGCGCCCGCCCTGATCGCCTGCTGCATGGTGCGCAGCCGGCCGTCGTGCGGGACGCGGCACTCCTCCAGCAGCTCGTCCTTGGGACGCACCTCGCCGGCCCAGGTGAAGGACGAGTCCTTCTTCTCCAGCGACCGCAGCGCCTTCTGCAGCGCCTCGGGGAAGGAGCGGCCGATGGCCATCGCCTCGCCCACGGACTTCATGTGCGTGGTGAGCGTGCGGTCGGCGCCGGCGAACTTCTCGAAGGCGAAGCGCGGCACCTTGACCACGATGTAGTCGAGGGTCGGCTCGAAGGAGGCCGGGGTCTCCTTGGTGATGTCGTTGGGGATCTCGTCGAGCGTGTAGCCGATGGCCAGCTTGGCGGCGATCTTGGCGATCGGGAAGCCGGTGGCCTTCGAGGCGAGCGCCGACGAGCGCGACACGCGCGGGTTCATCTCGATGACGATCATGCGGCCGGAGCGCGGGTCGACCGCGAACTGGATGTTGCAGCCGCCGGTGTCGACGCCGACCTCGCGGATGACCGCGATGGCCACGTCGCGCATGTTCTGGTATTCGCGGTCGGTCAGGGTGAGCGCGGGCGCGACGGTGACGCTGTCGCCGGTGTGGACGCCCATCGGGTCGATGTTCTCGATCGAGCAGACGATGACGACGTTGTCGGCCTTGTCGCGCATCACCTCCAGCTCGTACTCCTTCCAGCCGAGGATGGACTCCTCCAGGAGCACCTCGGTGGTCGGCGAGGCGTCGAGCCCGGCCCCGGCGATGCGCCGCAGGCCCTCCTCGTCGTAGGCGAAGCCGGAGCCGACGCCGCCCATCGTGAACGACGGCCGCACCACCAGCGGGTAGCCGAGCTCGCCGGCGGCGGCCAGCACCTCGTCCATCGTGTGGCAGATGAGCGAGCGGGCCGACTCGGCGTTGAGGCCGTGCTCGCGGGCGACCTTGGCGACGATCTCCTTGAACTTCTCGCGGTTCTCGCCGGCCTGGATGGCGTCGAAGTCGGCGCCGATCAGCTCGACGTCGTAGCGCTCCAGCACGCCCGCCTCGTGCAGCGCGACCGCGGTGTTGAGCGCGGTCTGGCCGCCGAGCGTGGGCAGCAGCGCGTCGGGCCGCTCCTTGGCGATGATCTTCTCGACGAACTCGGGGGTGATGGGCTCGACGTAGGTGGCGTCGGCGAACTCCGGGTCCGTCATGATCGTCGCCGGGTTGCTGTTGACCAGGATGACCCGGAAGCCCTCGGCCCGCAGCACGCGGCACGCCTGGGTGCCGGAGTAGTCGAACTCGCACGCCTGCCCGATGACGATCGGACCGGAGCCGATCACCAGGACGGAGCTGATGTCCTCACGCTTGGGCACGACGCATGACCTCACAGAACTCGTCGAACAGGTAGGCCGCGTCGTGCGGCCCGGCGGCGGCCTCGGGGTGGTACTGCACGCTGAAGGCGCGCCCGTCGAGCAGGCGCAGCCCCTCCACGCAGCGGTCGTTGAGGTTGACGTGGCTGACCTCGGCCGGCCCGTACGGGGTGTCGAACGGGCCGTCGAGCGGCGCCTCGACGGCGAAGCCGTGGTTGTGGGCGGAGATCTCCACCTTGCCGGTGCGCACGTCCTGGACGGGCTGGTTGACGCCCCGGTGGCCGTAGCGCAGCTTGTAGGTGGAAAGGCCCAGGGCGCGGCCGAAGATCTGGTTGCCGAAGCAGATGCCGAAGAACGGCACCCGGGCCTCCAGGACCTGCCGCAGCGCGGTGACGTCGACGGTGGCGGGGTCGCCCGGCCCGTTGGACAGGAACACCCCGTCGGGCTCGACGGCCATGATCTGCTCGAACGTGGCTCCGGCGGGCAGCACGTGCACCTCGCAGCCGCGCTCGGCCATCCGCTGTGGTGTCATGCCCTTGATGCCCAGGTCGACGGCGGCGACGGTGAACCGCTTCGCGCCGACGGCCGGCACCACGTACGGCTCGGCCGTGGTGACCTCGCCGGACAGGTCGGCGCCCTGCATGCGGGGCGACTGCCGGACGCGCTCGACGAGCTCCTCGACCGGCTCCGACGGGGCGGAGAAGATGCCGGCCCGCATGGCGCCGCGCTCGCGCAGGTGGCGGGTGAGCGCCCGGGTGCCGGGGATGGCGATGCCGACGACGCCCTGGTCCTTGAGGTAGTCGCCGAGCGAGCGGGTGGCCCGCCAGTTGGAGACCACCCGGGACGGCTCGCGCACCACGTAGCCGGCGACCCAGGCGCGGCCCGACTCGGGGTCCTCGTCGTTGACGCCGGTGTTGCCGATGTGCGGGGCCGTCATCGCGACGATCTGACGGTGGTAGGAGGGGTCGGTCAGGGTCTCCTGGTAGCCGGTCATGCCGGTGTTGAAGACCATCTCGCCGAAGGTCTCGCCTTCGGCGCCGTAGGGAGTTCCGTGGAAGACTCGGCCGTCTTCCAGGACGAGAACCGCGTTGGTCACGCCAGCTTCCCTTCGAGAACGGTGGGCTTGCCCCTCAGGAACGTCGCCACGACCCGGCCGGGCAGGGTCATGCCCGTGTACGGAGTGTTGCGGCTCTTGGACGCGAACGCTGAGGGGTCCACCTCGGTGCGGACGGACGGGTCGTACAGGGTGATGTTGGCCGGTGAGCCGGGCTCGATCGGGCGGCCCTGGCCCGCCAGGCGGCCGATGCGCGCGGGCGCGGCCGACATGCGGTCGGCGACGCCCGCCCAGTCGAGCAGGCCGGTGTCGATCATGGCCTCCTGCACCACGCTGAGCGCCGTCTCCAGGCCGACCATGCCCATGGCGGCGGCCGACCACTCGGTCTCCTTGTCCTCCACCGGGTGGGGGGCGTGGTCGGTGGCCACGACGTCGATGGTGCCGTCGGCCAGCGCCGCGCGCAGCGCCTCGACGTCGGCGCGGGTGCGCAGCGGCGGGTTGACCTTGTAGATGGGGTTGTAGGCGCCGGCCGGCGACTCCTCGACGAGGTCGTCGGTCAGCAGCAGGTGGTGCGGGGTCACCTCGGCGGTGATGTTCCAGCCCTTGGACTTGGCCCAGCGCAGGATCTCGACCGAGCCGGCGGTGGAGACGTGGCAGACGTGCAGGCGGGAGCCGACGTGGGCGGCCAGCAGGCAGTCACGCGCGATGATCGCCTCCTCGGCGACCGCCGGCCAGCCGGTCAGGCCGAGCCTGCCGGAGACGACGCCCTCGTTCATCTGGGCGCCCTCGGTGAGCCGGGGCTCCTGGGCGTGCTGGGCCACGACGCCGTCGAACGCCTTGACGTACTCCAGCGCGCGGCGCATGAGCACGGCGTCGCTGACGCACTTGCCGTCGTCGGAGAAGACGCGGACGCGGGCGGCGGAGTCGGCCATCGCGCCGAGCTCGGCGAGCTGGCGGCCGTCGAGGCCGACCGTGACGGCGCCGACCGGGTGCACGTCGCACAGGCCGTACTCGCGGCCGAGCCGCCAGACCTGCTCCACGACGCCGGCGGTGTCGGCGACGGGCGAGGTGTTGGCCATCGCGTGCACGGCGGTGTAGCCGCCGCGGGCCGCCGACTGGGTGCCGGTGAGCACGGTCTCGGCGTCCTCGCGGCCCGGCTCGCGCAGGTGGGTGTGCAGGTCGACGAGGCCGGGCAGCGCGACGGCGCCCTGCCCGTCGATCACCTCGCCGCCGGTCAGGCCGGTGCCGACCTCGGCCACGACGCCGTCGGCTATGCGGATGTCGACCGGCTCGCCGCCGAGAATCCGGACGTTGTGAATGATCACGCGATCTCCCCCCCGAGGAGCAGGTACAGCACGGCCATGCGGATGGTCACCCCGTTGGCGACCTGCTCGACGATCGTCGAGCGGGGCGAGTCGGCCACCTCGGCGGCGATCTCCATGCCCCGGTTCATCGGACCCGGGTGCATGACGATGGCCTCCTCCGGCAGCTTGGCGAACCGGTCACGGTCGAGGCCGTAGCGCCGGGAGTATTCGCGCTCGCTGGGGAAGTAGGCGGCGTTCATCCGCTCCTTCTGCACGCGCAGCATCATCACCGCGTCGGACTTGGGCAGCACGCCGTCGAGGTCGTAGGAGACCGCGCACGGCCAGGTGTCGACCGAGACCGGCAGCAGCGTCGGCGGGGCCACCAGCGTGACCTCGGCGCCGAGCGTGTGCAGCAGCAGCACGTTGGAGCGGGCGACCCGGCTGTGCAGCACGTCGCCGACGATCGTGATGCGGCGCCCGTCGAGCGAGCCGAGGCGGCGGCGCATCGAGAAGGCGTCGAGCAGCGCCTGGGTGGGGTGCTCGTGGGTGCCGTCGCCGGCGTTGACCACGCTGCCGTGCACCCAGTTGGCCAGCCGGTGCGGCGCGCCGGACGAGCCGTGCCGGATGACGACGGCGTCGGCGCCCATCGCCTCCAGCGTCAGCGCGGTGTCCTTGAGCGACTCGCCCTTGGAGACGCTCGACCCCTTCGCCGAGAAGTTGATCACGTCGGCGGACAGCCGCTTGGCCGCCGCCTCGAACGAGATCCTGGTGCGGGTGGAGTCCTCGAAGAACAGGTTGACCACCGTGCGCCCGCGCAGCGTGGGCAGCTTCTTGATGGAACGTTCCGAGACTCTCGCCAGCTCCTCGGCGGTGTCGAGGATGAGCAGCGCGTCGTCGCGGGTGAGGTCGCCGGCGGAGATGAGATGACGGTTCATCTGGCGTCCTCCTTCATGAGCAGGACCGCGTCGCGCCCGTCGATCTCCTGCAGGAAGACCTTGACCTTCTCGCTCTTGGCCGTGGGCAGGTTCTTGCCGACGTAGTCGGCGCGGATCGGCAGCTCGCGGTGGCCGCGGTCGACGAGCGTGGCGAGCTGGACGGCGGTCGGCCGGCCGAGGTCGTTGAGCGCGTCGAGGGCGGCGCGGACGGTGCGGCCGGAGTAGAGGACGTCGTCGACGAGGACGACGGTCCGGCCGTCGATGCCGTCGGCGGGCACCTCGGTGCGGCCGAGCGGGCGGACGGGGCCGCGGCGCAGGTCGTCGCGGTACATGGTGATGTCGATCGAGCCGACGGGGATCTTCAGCCCCTCGAACTGCTCGATGCGGTCACCGAGCCGGCGGGCCAGCGTGGCGCCGCGGGTCGGGATGCCGAGGAGGACGACTTCGTCGGCGCCCTTGGTTCGTTCGAGGATCTCGTGCGCGATGCGCGTGAGCGCCCGATGGATGTCCGGGCCTTCGAGCACGGCCCTGGATTCGGACATGAGGGATTCACCACCTTTCCCGCCTCACAGGACGGGTCTTAAAGGATGCTGGTCGGCACACACAGTACCAGGCGGCTACCAGCGGCAACGGCGGGGTAGGCGTCAGGTGATGGGTCACACAGGGGGTTTCCGGGGATAGAGGGAAAATGACATTTCACGTCGATTCGGAGGTGGGCCGGCTCCACCAGGTCCTGTTGCACCGGCCGGAGCTGTCGCTGAAGAGGCTGACGCCGTCCAACAAGGACGCCTTCCTCTTCGACGACGTGCTGTGGGTGCAGCGGGCGGTCGAGGAGCACCGCGAGTTCGAGCAGGTGCTGCGCGGCCGGGGCGTCGTCGTGCACCTGCTGTCGGACCTGCTCGGCGAGACGGTGGAGATCCCCGAGGCGCGCAAGCACATCCTGGACGCGGTCGTGGACGAGCGGTGGCTGGGCCCCGTGGCGGTCGACGACATCCGCAACGCGCTCGACGCCATGGACGCCGGCACGCTGTCCACGTACCTGACCGGCGGCATCACCCGCGGCGAGCTGGCCGCGCTGGGCTGCGAGCCGCGGTCGGTGGCCTTCCACACGCTCGGCCGCGACGACTTCATCCTGCCGCCGCTGCCCAACCACCTGTTCACCCGCGACACCTCCTGCTGGGTGTACGACGGCGTGTCCATCAACGCCATGAAGAAGAAGGCGCGGATGCGCGAGACGGTGAACATGGAGGCGATCTACCAGTTCCACCCGATGTTCGCCGGCGGCTTCGACCGGCCGGGGCCGGGCGGCTACCACGTGTGGATGCCGGGGCACGCGGTGGCGCCGGCCACGCTGGAGGGCGGCGACGTGCTCGTCATCGGGCGCGGCGCGGTGCTCGTCGGGATGAGCGAGCGCACCCAGCCGCAGGCCGTGGAGATGCTGGCCCGCAACCTCTTCAGGGCCGGCTCGGCGCGCCGCATCGTGGCGCTCAACATGCCGAAGGCCCGCGCGTTCATGCACCTCGACACCGTCATGACGATGCTGGACGAGGGCGTGTTCACCAAGTACGCCGGGCTCGGCATGCTGCCCGCCTACACGATCGAGCCCGGCCGCAACGACAAGGAGCTGCTGGTCACCGACCATCCGCCGCAGGACATGCACGCCGCCATCGCGCACGCGCTGGACCTGCCGGAGATCACCGTGCTGACGCCGACGCAGGACGTCTCCGCCGCCGAGCGCGAGCAGTGGGACGACGGCTGCAACGGCCTGGCCGTCGAGCCGGGCGTCGTCATCGCCTACGAGCGCAACACCACGACCAACAACTACCTGCGCGACAACGGCATCGAGGTCATCACCATCCGGGGCAGCGAGCTCGGCCGGGGCCGGGGCGGGCCGCGCTGCATGAGCTGCCCGCTCGAACGCGACGGCATCTGAGGGCCCGCCGTGTCACTGATCCGCGGCCTGCTGCGCACCAAGCCGGCCGAGCGCATCGTCGCCGAGGGCGGCCGGGGCGAGGGCGGCGAGCTGCGCCGCACCATGTCGCTGTGGCAGCTCACGCTCTTCAGCGTGGGCGCCACGCTGGGCACCGGCATCTTCGTCATCCTCGGCCAGGCCGTGCCCAAGGCCGGACCGGCGGTGGTGCTGGCGTTCGTGCTGGCGGCGATCACCGCCCTGTTCTCCGCGCTGTCGTACGCCGAGCTCGCCGGGACCATCCCGGTGTCCGGCTCGTCCTACTCCTACGCGTACGCGACCATGGGCGAGCTCGTGGCCTGGGTGTGCGGCTGGTGCCTCATGCTGGAGTACGCCGTCTCCGTCGCCGCCGTCGCCGTCGGCTGGGGCGAGTATCTCAACGCCTTCCTGTACGGCCTGACCGGCTGGACGCTGCCCGACGCCGTCACCCGCTCGCCCGGCCAGGACGGCGGCGTCGTCAACGTCACCGCGATCCTCATCGTGCTGCTGGCCACCTGGGTGCTGCTGCGCGGCTCCTCCGAGAGCGCCACGGCCAACAGCGTGTTCGTGCTCATCAAGATCGCCGTGCTGGTGTTCTTCTGCGTGGTGGCGTTCACCGGCTTCCAGGCGGGCAACTTCGCCCCGTTCGCGCCGATGGGCGTCGCCGGGGTGACGGCCGCCGCGTCGCAGGTGTTCTTCTCCTACATCGGCTTCGACGCCGCCTCCACCGCGGGCGAGGAGGCCAAGAACCCCAAACGCGACCTGCCGCTGGCCATCGTGCTGTCACTGGCCGTCGTCACCCTGCTGTACGTGCTCGTCGCGCTGGCCGCCATCGGCGCCATGCCGTGGACGGACTTCGACCCCGAGAGCACCGAGGCCAGCCTGTCGCTCATCGCCGACCTGGCCACCGGCTCCACGTGGGCGGGGCTCGTCGTCTCGTTCGGCGCGGTGATCGCGATCGCCAGCGTCGTCCTGACCGTCATGTACGGCCAGACGCGCATCCTGTTCGCCATGTCCCGCGACGGGCTCGTGCCGAGGATCTTCCAGCGGGTCAACCCGCGCCGCCAGGTGCCGGTCGCCAACACGCTCATCGTCACGCTGTTCATCGCGGTGCTGGCCGGGCTCGTCCCGCTCGGCCAGCTCGCCGAGGCCACCAGCATCGGCACGCTGTTCGCCTTCGCCATCGTCAACGCCGGCGTGCTCGTGCTCCGCTACCGGCGCCCCGACCTGCCGCGCAGCTTCCGCGCCCCGCTGTTCCCCCTCACGCCGGTGCTCGGCGTCATCCTGTGCGTCCTGGTGATGGCCGGCCTGGCCGGGGTCACCTGGGCGGCGTTCGGCCTGTGGATGCTGGCCGGGCTCGTCTGTTACTTCCTGTACGGCTACCGCCACTCGCGGTTGAACGCCGAGGTGCGCTGATGCGGTTCGAGAACGTGCTGACCGGATTCATCCCGGAGGCCCGGGGCCGCGACGGGCTGACGCTGGCCGTGCTGCTGGCCAGGCAGACCGGCGCGCGGCTGACGGTCGCCGCCGTCAAGCCGCCCGCCTGGGGCCCGCCGGGACCGGCGCGCGCCGACGCCGGGGCGTGGGCCGCCTACCTCGACGAGCAGGCCGCCGCCACCCTCGACCAGGCGCGCGAGCTGACCGGCGAGCTGGCCGGCAAGGAGATCGGGGAGAACGCCGCCTACCTCGCCTACACGCACAAGGGCAGCGGGCGCGGGCTGGTGGAGCTGGCGCGCAAGCGCTCGGCGGACGTGGTCGTCATCGGGTCGGCGCCCAGCGGCGGCAAGGACCGCATCGCCCTCGGCAGCACCGCCGACCAGCTCCTGCACGCCTCGCCGGTGCCGGTGCTGCTGGCCCCGCGCGGCTACGCCGACGAGCCGCCCGCCGCGCTTGAGCGCCTCACCGTCGCCTACCGGCGCGGCCCCGGCGCGGACGCCGCCGTCAAGCGCGCCGCCGCCATCGCCACCGGCCTGGACCTGCCGCTGCGCCTGGTCACGCTGGTGCTCAGGAGCGGCCGCCCGGCCAGGGCCGAGGAGGAGATGCTGGCCCGGCTGCGCGACCAGGCCGCCGCCGACCTGAAGTCGGCCGCCCGGGGCCACCGGCGGCGCACCCAGGTGGAGGTGGAGATCCTGGAGGGCCGCAACGTCGCCCAGGCCATGCGCGCGGGCACGTGGCTGCCCGGCGAGCTGGTCATCTGCGCCTCCAGCGACTCGGGGCCACTCAGGCGGGTGTTCCTCGGCGACACCAGCATCAAGATCGTACGGGCGGCGACCAGGCCGGTCATGATCCTGACCCGTCAGCCCTGATCCGCTTTCGCCCCGGTGCCGAAACCGGCCCTGTTACTCGGCAAACTATGACGAAGTAGTGTTACCACCGGGACATGAGGGGCTTAAGTGGCGTTCCATACCGGATCGGATTCGGCATCTTTTTTCCAATCAGCTTGACCTTAGGCGTCCACCCCTTTACCGTCACTGAGCGTAACCAACACCGCGCGGCGTTCCCGGGGGCAGCCCGGGGGCCACGGCCACCCCATGGCGCCGGACCCGGCACCGTACCCCCGGTGGCTCAGGCATTCGCCGCAAGGGAGCACAATCTACTGAGAGCTATAGATACGAGAGCCGGGGGGCCACACAATGCCGTCTGAGTACGCAAAGTCGCTGGGTGCACGACTCCGCGCCATCCGCACCCAGCAGGGCCTGTCCCTGCACGGAGTCGAAGAGAAGTCGCGCGGCAGGTGGAAAGCCGTGGTCGTGGGCTCGTACGAGCGCGGCGACCGCGCCGTCACCGTGCAGAAGCTTGCCGAGCTTGCCGACTTCTACGGGGTGCCCGTCTCGGAGCTGCTGCCGGGCGGCGCCGCGCCGAGCCCGCTCGGGCCGACGCCCAAGCTTGTCATCGACCTGGAGCGGCTTGCCACCCTGCCCAAGGAGAAGGCCGGCGCCCTGGCCCGCTACGCCGCCACCATCCAGAGCCAGCGTGGCGACTACAACGGCAAGGTCCTGTCGATCCGCCAGGAGGACCTGCGCTCCCTTGCGGTCATCTACGACAAGTCGCCGAGTGAGCTGACGGAGGAGCTCATCAGCTGGGGCGTCCTCGACGCCGAGGCCCGGCGCGCCGTCGAGTCCTTCTGACCGCGACCGACTCCCCCAGGGGCGCCCGAGACCCACGGAGCGCCCCTTTTTCATGCTCATTTACTGGCATGTTGACCGTTTTAGGACAAACCCAACAAAGCACGCCAATCTGGTCACCATTCCCGCCCTCTCCCGCTGCCGGCCGCTCCCCAACCCACCCCGCCCCTTCTTCGGGGCCCAGGACCGGCCCTGCGGGCGCGTGGGAGCGTTCCCTAGGGGCCGGAGAACGCTCTCCAGGCGACGAACACACCCAAGGTGCCCAAGGTGCCCTCCTGGGGCGCGGAAACCGCCTTCCCGGGCGCTGGGGCCGCCTTCGCGAAGGACTTGGCCCGCCGCTGCCCGCTGGGATCGCCTCCGGGAAGGCCGGCCGGGGGCAACGCCCCCAAGGGGACGGGCCGTGAACGCGCACGGAAAGACCGGGCCCTGGGCGCGCGCCCGGGAAGAATGGGCCAGGGCTGCGCCCGGAGGACCCAGCCGGGGCCGCGCCCGGGAAGACCAGGCCAGGGTGGCGGCGGCCTTCACGGGAGCCGGGGACGACCTGCCTGCGGGCCCAACGGGCTTCCCGCCACGCGGTTCGGCCGTCCGCGGTCCCGGGAGAGGCGTGAGGGCGGCGCGTCGGAATCGGGCGCGGGCCGTCGACGGCATGCGCGTACGCCGAACGGGGGCTGCCGCGCCGGGCAGCCCGGAGCGCCGCCACGGCAGGCGGACCGGCCGCAGGCGTCACGCCACGGGCGTGAGGCCGGGCAGCGGCGGCGCCCTCACGTGCCGGACGTGAGGGTCCACCCGCGTGCGAAGCGGGAGGGTGTCAGCCCGCGAGGGGGACGGCGGTGGGGAGCTGGGGCTGGGCGGGGACGCCCAGGAGGTCCTCCACCGTCGAGACGAACGTGTCGGCCTCGGCCAGCAGCTCGTCGGCGTCGGCGGCGCTGACGCCGCGGACCATGCCCGCCTCGGCGGCGGCGCGCTTGGCGGCGCTCACCGAGAAGTAGGCGGCCCACTCGGCGAGCTGGGGCTCGGCCTCGGGCAGCAGCTCCCAGGCGCTGCGCAGGCGACGCCGGCGGCCTTCCATGGGCCGGGGGCGGGCGGCGAGGATCGCCGCTGCCGCGCGCAGGGCCGCGAGGTGGGCCGACACGTAGCGCGAGGCCGGGGTGCGGGCGGCGGCCGCCTCCGCCAGGCAGGAACGGGAGTCGGTCAGGTGTGCCCGAACCGCAGGCGACAGCCGGGGCCCGGGCGTGTCTCTGTGCCGTGGTGCCATCTTGCGCGCCTCCTTCGAGTCGTGGGGCGACTCCCCGGCGTCCAGCCGGTGAGGTCAACAATCGCAGACCGCACCGACATTTCCGCCGGGCCGGCCGGACGAGGAGCTTCCCCTCTCCCCGTCCGGCCAGGACGCGCCCACTCGTCTCCGCCGACGACGAGGACGCGCCCTTCGCCCGTGGAGCCTGGCCGCGGGTGCCGCTTGGGGGAAGCGGCACCCACGACCAGGTCCGACGACGTGAGCCGCGAGCCTCACGCCACTAGGTCGAACATAATTTCGATCACGCTCGGTGTCAACCTGTTCCACGAACACAGGTTCGATCAGCGTGTCCCAAGAGCCGCCGAACCGTCGCCTGGGGGAGGCCTGACGCCCGTCCCGGCCCTGGCTAGCATGACCGGCATGGGCCCCGTTCTGATGACCGCGATCCTGACCCTTCCTGCTCTCGCGTTGCTGCTGGTCCCGTTCCACGACGAGTCCGGCGCGGCCGACTCCCGTAACGGCCTGGCCGGGTTGCGCACCCGCGAGACGCTGGCCTCGCGTGAGGCATGGGACGCGGCGCACGCCTGGGCGCGGGGGCCGATGCGCGGGCTGGCGCTGGTCATGGCGGGGGTGCTGGCCGCCGCCGTGGCCGCCGAGGCGGCGCTGGACCTGCCGGAGCCGGCCGGGGTGGCGTTCGCCCTGGCGCAGGCGCTGCTGCTGGTGGGCGGGCTGGCGCTGATCGGCCGGCGCGCGCACCTCGTGGCCGCCCGGGTGAACCGGGAGCTCGCGACCGGCTCCTGACGTCCGGGAGCGCGTACGCCCGGGAACGTGCCATCCGCCCCGACTTCACACCCCCCGAGGAGAGGCTCCATGACCGTCGCGTACGACACGAGCTCGCTGGCCAGGTTCACCGGGGCGGTGCGGGGGCGGGTGCCGCTGCTGATCGGCGCGGTGGCGATCGGCGCGCCCGCCGCGTTCGCCTTCGACGCGGGCCTGCAGCTCGGCGAGGACGTGATGCACCTGGGCGGCCCGCTGAGCCTGCGCTCGGTGCGCAACCGGCTGTCGCGGCTGCTGTACGACCGGCGGTTCGGCGTCAGCACGGCTGATTTCGCCGATCTGTCGGACTTCGGGCTCGACCATCCGGAACGGGTCTACTACTCCCCCGCCCACTGGGGCACGCTGCGGCGCGCGCTGCCCCGGGACCACGTGGGCGGCGGCGACGTGTTCGTGGACCTGGGCGCGGGCAAGGGCCGGATGGCGCTGGAGGCGGCCAGCCGCTACCCGTTCAGGCGGGTGATCGGCGTGGAGCTGTCGGCGGAGCTGACCGAGGTGGCGCGGGCGAACCTGGCCGGCACCCGGCTGCGGCTGCGCGCGGGCGGCGTCGAGTTCGTCAACTCCGACGTGCTGGACTACGTCATCCCGGACGACGCCACGGTGGTGTTCCTGAACAACCCGTTCAGGGGCGAGATCTTCGCGGCCACGATGGACGGCCTGATCGCCTCGGCCGACCGGCGGCCCCGCCCGATCACGGTGATCTACTTCAACCCGGTCGAGGAGGCGTACCTGCTCGGGACCGGGCGTTTCCGCCACGTGCGCACGGTGACGCGCCGCGGCGGGCGGCCCGGCGACGTGTACGGGACGACCCGCGTGTACGAGGTCGTCCCGGCCGTCAGTGACGCCGGTGGCCGCCGGCCCGTGGAGGACGGGCGGCCACCGGCGTCAGGCGATCGCGATCGCCCCTGACGGGCAGAGGGTCACGGCCCGGCGGACCGCATCCTCCTGGTCGGCGGGCGGCTCGGGCTTCAGCAGCATGACTGTGCCGTCGTCTTCGCTCTGGTCGAACACCTGGGGCGCGGTGAGCGCGCACATGCCCGCCCCGATGCAGACCGTGGTGTCGGCTTTGATCTCCATGTTCTAGACCTACCAGGTGACGGGCAGCCGGTGCACACCGTAGATGCTCATGTCCGTGCGCATGGGCACCTCGTGCGGCTCCACGGCCAGGCGCAGACCGGGGAAGCGGCGCAGCAGGGCCGCGTAGCCGATGCGCATCTCGATGCGGGCGAGCTGCTGGCCGAGGCACTGGTGGATGCCGTGGCCGAAGGCCAGGTGGCCGCCCGCCGGCCTGGTGACGTCGAGGGTGTCGGCGCCGGGGAAGCGGCCGGGGTCGCGGTTGACGACCGGCAGGTGGAGGGTGACGGCGTCGCCCTTGGCGATGAGCCGCCCGCCGATCTCGACGTCCTCCAGCGCCGCCCGGATCGGGCCCAGGTGGATGATGCTGAGGTAGCGCAGCAGTTCCTCGACGCCGTTGTCGACCACCGACGGGTCGTCGCGCATGGCGGCGAGCTGGTCGGGGTTGGTGAGCAGGGCGTAGGTGCCGAGGCCGAGCATGTTGGCGGTGGTCTCGTGCCCGGCGATCAGCAGCAGGATCGCGACGCCGGTGAGCTCGGCGTCGTCCAGCTCGCCGCCCACGGCCAGGCCGCTGAGCAGGTCGTCCTCGGGGTGTGCGCGCTTGCGTCCGATGAGGCCGCTCAGGTACGCGGAGATCCGGCCGAGCGCGGCGAGCGCGTCGTCGGCCTTGGTCTCC
The DNA here is from genome assembly GCF_040639085.1 of Nonomuraea sp. NPDC023979. Lineage (NCBI taxonomy): Bacteria > Bacillati > Actinomycetota > Actinomycetes > Streptosporangiales > Streptosporangiaceae > Nonomuraea > Nonomuraea sp. NPDC023979. Next base: position 248,857 of record NZ_JBEZZG010000007.1, on the reverse strand, counting down.
AGGTTGACCAGGATGCGGGAGTCGTCCTGGAACCGCTCGCGGTCCTCGTACGGGACGCCCAGCAGCTCGCAGATGACCAGGGACGGGATCGGCAGCGCGAACGCCTCGACCAGGTCGGCGGGGCGCGGGCCGGCCTCCATGGCGTCCAGGCAGGATTCGGCGATCTCCTGGACGCGCGGTTCGAGCAGTTTCATCCGGCGGACCGTGAACTGGCCGGTGAGGAGCTTGCGGTAGCGGGTGTGCTCGGGCTGGTCCATGCGCAGGAAGAAGCCGGGCGGGACGCTGAACCTGCCGGCGTCCTCCGGCTTGAAGCCGGGCCGGGCGATCGGCGGGTGCATGAGCTCGGGCCGGTTGCTGAAGCGCGGGTCGGCCAGCACGGCGCGGGCCTCGTCGTAGCCGGTGATCAGCCAGCCCTCGTGGCCGTCGGCGTACGTCATCCGGTGGACCGCGGCCTGCTGCCGGATGCGCGTGAAGGTGTCCGGCGGGTCGAAGGGGCGTTCGCGCCGGGTGGTCATGGTCAGATCGGTCATCTGATGGGCTCCTCTCGCCTCGATCTCCAGAAAAGCTCATCGGATGCAAATTTGCAACAGGTGAAAAACGAACTCGCATGCAGTACAGTTCGCACATGTCAGGACTGCGGGAGCGCAAGAAGCAGCGCACACGCCGGGCGCTGGCCGACGCCGCGATCCGGATGTTCACCGAGAAGGGCTACGAGGAGACGACGATCGCGGAGATCGCGGCCGCGGCCGACGTGTCGACGCGCACGTTCTTCGGCTACTTCGCCAGCAAGGAGGACGTGGTCTTCTACGACTCGGCCGCGCGGCTGGAGGAGTTGCTGGCCCGCGTCGCCGACCGGCGGCCGGGCGAGCCGGTGGCCGAGCTGCTGACGCGGGTGCTCCAGCACGGCATGGACTCCGCGGTCGGCGGTGCGAGCCACGTCCTGGACGAGGCCAAGGGGCGCATGGACCTCATCATGAGCGTGCCGGCGCTCCAGGCGCGTGGCCTGCGCCTGCTGTTCGACAGCCAGTTGCGGCTCGCCGAGGCGGTGCACGAGGCGTACGCCGGCGAGCTCGACCTGGTGGAGGCGGCGGCCGTCGTCGGCTCGCTGGTGGGCGCGGTCAAGCTCGCCACGATGGCGAGCCTGAACAGGGGCGACGTCGGCGATCAGGTGTGGGAGGTGATGGCCATGGCCGCCGGCGTCGCCGTGCGCGGCCTGGCCCACTGGGACCCGGCCGATCCGGGTGGCGCCCGTCCCGGGAGGATGTCCGCCTGAGTCACCTCCTGGGTGACGCGGGGCACGCCGGGTCGCGCCAGGCCGTCCACCCGTGCCCCTTTCCGCCCTCGCCGGTGGCGACCCACCCGGCGGGCGGCGGCCCGGCGTCCTCTGGCACGAGCGCGCTGCAGGCGCCCGGCGGCGGCCCCTGCTTGCGGCCGTCGTACAGGTCCAGGGCCGTCCACCACACGCGGTGGGTGAGCGGCACCCAGATCCCCCAGTGGACCCGCGTGTCGACCGCGAACCCGCCGCCGGGCGGCGGCGCGTGCAGCCAGCCGGTGGCGGGGGCGAGCGGCGCCTTCGGGGCGAGGTCGGCGGCGAAGGCCACGTGCACCGCCGCCAGCACCGCCGTGGCCACCACGATCCGGGTACGGCGGGGGGCGAACAGGCAGGCGGCCGCCAGGCAGGCCAGCAGGATCAGCGCCGCCCGGGACGTCGCGACCAGGTCGAGCGCGTCGCGTACGCCGCTGAGGAAGGACGGCTCGGGGAAGTCGAAGGCGATGTACGCGTAGCGGCGCAGCCGGTCCCCCGCGTACCAGGCGGCGACGCCCCCGGTGGCGGCCAGCAGCGCGGCCGAGGCGGCCACGTGCCGCAGCGCCGCCGCCCGCCGGGCGCGCACCAGCACGAGCAGCCCCGCCAGCATCCAGGCGACCGCCACGCACGACAGGTAGCGGCCGTAGGCGTAGTTGCCGACCCGGTGCTCGTCGGGCAGCGCGGCCGAGGAGGCGTAGGCGATGCCGAGCGTCACGGCCAGCAGCGCGGCGGCCGTCACCCGGCGCGCGAGCGGCCCGCGCCGCACGGTGACGACGGCGGCCCCGGCCAGGCCGACGCCCGCGAGCCCCCACGTTCCGGCGATCAGGTACCAGAGCTGCCCGGCCGCCCCGGACAGCGCCCACGCCTGCCCGTCCGGCGTGGTGAGCCGGGAGACCAGCAGCGCGGTGAGGTCGCGGGGCCCGCGCGGGTAGAGGGCCGCGGACACCGCCGCGTTGAGCGCCCACCCGGCCGCCGCCACCGCAGCGGCCACCAGCGCCCCGGGGAGCACGGCGGTCCCGTACCCGCGGCGGGCGAGCACGAGCCCGGCCATGAGCACGACGAGGACGGCCAGGACGACCGTGCCGCGCAGGTGCACCGCCGTGGCGTACGCGGCGAGCGCGCCCGCGAGCACCCCTGCCCGTGCTCCCGGCCATGCCCTCGCCCGGCCGGGACCGCGCCTGACCAGGTCGTGCACGGCGAGCAGCCAGCCGAGCACGATGCTGGGCAGGATCGCGTCGGCCAGCGCCAGCCCCGAGAACAGCAGCCCCGGCGGCGCGAGGGCGGCGGCGAACCCCAGCGCCGACGCGCCCCGCCGGCCGATCCCGAACCGCCGCAGCAGCAGGTACGCCAGCGGGAACGCCGTGGCGGCGACCACCGACCCGGCCACGACCACCAGCCGGTAGACGGTGGCGGGGTCGGAGGTCAGCCAGTGGATCGGCGCCAGCAGCAGCGGGTAGCCGCCCCGGTAGAACGTGGTGCCGCTGAAGTCGGCGGCGGGCCCGCCGGCCAGCCAGCGCGCCCCGGCGAGATAGCCGGTCTCGTCCGGGTTCGCCACCGGCCCGGCGTGGTAGCGCGACAGCCACAGCCTCACCAGCACCTGGGCCACGAAGCCCGCCACCAGCAGGCTCGGGAGCGCGAACCGGCGGCGGGCGCGCGGCGGCCGTTCCGGCGCGGCCGGCGGGACGACGGACGGGACGGTAGCGGACAGCACGGATCTCCCCCAGTGCCGTCACCGGGTCCCTCCCGGCGCCGGCCCGGAGAGTCCACCAAGCGCCGCATAACCCCCACGTCACCCGATGTGGTGACGCGGACGTTATGCGGGGATCAGCGAGCCGGGGTCAGCGCCGGAACTTGCCGCGCACGTGCACGGGGACGCCGGTGCCGAGCAGGCCGGGCAGCTCCTCGGCCACGTTCATCGGCAGCCGGACGCAGCCGTGCGAGGCGGGCTGGAGCGGCACCGACAGCGCGCCGTGGAAGGCGATCCCGCCGTTGAAGAAGATCGGGTTGTACAGCTCGCCGAGGTAGGACTTGTGCCAGCCGTCGCGGCGCCAGGTGGTCTTGTACGTGCCCGTCGGGGTGGTGGCCGAGCCGCAGAAGCGCTGCTCCTTGCCCTGCCAGACGGTGGTCTCGCAGTAGGGGATGCCGCTGCCGGAGGAGATGTGGCTGATCAGCCTGGCCTCGCCGCGCACGTATAGGACCAGGATCTGGGTGGTCAGGTTGACCTCGGCGCGGGTCGGCTTGCCGTTGGGGGCCAGGACCTTCGGGGCCTTGGGCGCCTCCAGGGCGGACCAGGTGGCCTTGCCGACGGTGCTGGTCGGCTTGATGCCGTTGACCTTCTGGAACGCCCACACGGCGGCCAGCGTGGTGCCGCCGTAGCGGCCGTCGGCCTTGCCGGGGCGGTAGCCGAGGTCCCGCAGGCGCTGCTGCAGCCAGACGACGGCCTTGCCCTTGTCGCCCAGCTTGAGCTTCTTGTCCGGCGCCGTGACCGGGGCCGAGGCGGCGGCGCCCGCGGCCAGGGGCACAGCGGCGGGCACAGCGGCGGGCACAGCGGCGGCAGGAACGGCGGAGGGAGCGGCTGCTGACGTGTGCGCCACCGTCGTCGTGCCGCATCCGGCGAGTGCGACGGCCCCCGCCGTCAGGAGAGCGGCCATCCCAGGTCGACCCCGCACCGGTATCACCTCTCAAATCATTAACAAACGAATCAACGGACCCTATACCACCACTGGACACGGTCAAGTGATGCTCAACCTGTTTAGAGTGTGCGCATGTCTGAGAAGTTGCCCGCCAACGCGATACGCGTGGAAGCCGCACTCCGGAGCCTGGGAGCGGCCGGCGAGATCGTCGTCCTGCCGGAGAAGGCGCCCACCGCCGCCACCGCGGCGGCCCAGCTCGGCTGCGAGGTCGGCGCGATCGCCAACAGCCTCATCTTCGACGCCGACGGCGAGCCGCTGCTGGTGCTGACCAGCGGCGCGCATCGGGTCGACGTGGAGCTCGTCGCACGCACCGCCGGCGTGCGGAAGGTGCGCCGGGCCACGCCGGAGTTCGTCAGGGAGGCGACCGGGCAGCCGATCGGCGGCGTGGCGCCCGTGGGTCACCCGGCTCCGGTGCGCACACTGGTGGACACCTGGCTGGGCAAGCACGAGGTGGTGTGGGCCGCGGGCGGCCATCCGCACACGGTGTTCCCGACGACGTTCGACGAGCTCGTGCGCATCACCGGCGGCACCCCGGCCGACGTCGAGTAGGCGCGTGACGGCGTGCCGGGCGCGTGGCCCGGACGGGAGTAGGGTGCGACGATGATCGAGTTTCGCGGTGCGGGGCCCGCCGAGTTCGCCGAGCGGCTGGACACGGTGATCGGCATCTACACCGCCGCCATGCGCCCGCCCGCCGAGCAGATCGCCGGCCGCACCACAATCATGCGAAATCATGGGACATATCCCTATTTCCAGTGCTATTTCGCAGAATTGCACGATTCACCCCGTACGGCCAGTCCGCTGGTCGTCGGGTTCGCGTACGGGTTCCGCGGCGCGCCGGGCCAGTGGTGGCACGAGGTCGTGCTGCGGGCCCTGCGCGAGCGCGCGGGCGACGAGGCCGCCGAGGCCTGGATGGGCCACGCCTTCGAGCTGGCCGAGATCCACGTGCACCCCGACTACCAGGGCAAGGGCATCGGCCGCGCGATGATCACCACGCTGTGCGCCGGCCGCCCCGAGCGCACCGCGGTCCTGTCGACGCACGACCGGCCGACGGCCGCCCGCCACCTCTACGCCAGCATGGGCTTCACCGACCTGCTGACCGGCTTCGTCTTCCCCGGCGGCCACGAGGCGTACGCGATCGCGGCCCGCCCGCTCCCCCTCCCGCCGCCCACCGCCTGACGCCTTCCGCCAGCCTCCGCCTGACGCCTCCCGCTGCCCTTCGCCTGACGCGAGGTTTTATCAGGCTTGGCACGGGGCACCAAACATTACAGAGAGCACACGCTCTTTTACTCTCCGATCGCAGGTCCCCTGCCGTCACCCGCCCGGTCCCCCTGCGGGCGGGTGGCGGCGCCGCTCAGCGCAGCACGGGGTTCGCCCTCGGCCGGCCCTTGAGCTCGTGGAAGTGCGGGGTGCCGGCCACCAGCAGCACGCCGTCCCACAGCCGCCCGGCCGCCTCGCCCTCGGGCACGCGGGAGATCACCGGGCCGAAGAAGGCGACGCGCTCCCCCGGTGACGTGGTCACGGCGACGACCGGCGTGCCCGACTCGCCGCCGATCGCGGCCATCGCCCGTGCGTGCGAGGCCCGTACGAGGTCGTCGGACTCGGGGGTGAGCGCCGCGTCGGCGAGGTCCTCCGGCAGGCCGGCGGCCCGCAGGGCCGTCGTCAGGTCGCCGAGCCAGTCCTGGTCGTCGCCGCCGGTGGTCCACAGCGCGGTGTAGAGCCGGCCGAGCGCGTCGGAGCCGTAGCGGTCGGCCACGGAGGCGCACAGCCGGGCGGGCACCCACAGGTAGCCCTCCGGGTCGCCCTCGGGATCGTCGTCGCGGCCCTCGTTGAGCACCGACAGGCTCATCACGTGCCAGCGTGCCTCGACCGGCCGCACCCGGGTCACCTCCACGAGCCAGCGGGAGGTGAGCCACGTGTAGGGGCAGGACGGGTCGAGCCAGAAGTCTGCGATCATCCGTCCAGTCAACAGGAGATCAGCCCGGGACGGGCGCCGGCTCGATCCGCTGGAACACCTCGCGCGAGGCGCTGGAGCGGTTGAAGGTGATGAAGTGGATGCCGGGGGCGCCCTCGTCGAGCAGCCGCTGGCACAGCTCGGCGCCGTGCTCGATGCCGAGCGCGCGGACGGCGGCCGGGTCGTCGGCGACGGCCTCGAAGCGGGCCGCCACGTCGGGCGGGAACGGCGCGCCGGACAGCTGCTCGGAGCGGGCGATCGTGCTCATCTGCGTCACCGGCATCACGCACGGGATGATCGGCGTGTCGCAGCCCCGGGCCGCCACCCTGTCGCGCAGCCGCAGGTAGTCGTCGGCCTGGAAGAACATCTGCGTGATCGCGTAATCGGCCCCGGCGCGGCACTTGCGCACGAAGAACTCGGTGTCGGACTCGATGGACGGCGAGCGCGGGTGCTTGTAGGGGAAGGCGGCCACGCCCACGCAGAAGTCGCCGGCCTGGCGGATCAGCCGCACCAGCTCCTCGGCGTAGAGGACGCCCTCGGGGTGCTGGACCCACTCGCCGCCCGGGTCGCCGGGCGGGTCGCCGCGCACGGCCAGGATGTTGCGCACCCCGGCGTCGGCGAAGCGGCCGACCAGGTGGCGCAGCTCGCGCACGGAGTGGTTGACGGCGGTGAAGTGGGCGACGGGCGTCAGCGTGGTGCCGCGCGCGACCCGCTCCACGATGTCGACGGTGCGGTCCCGGGTGGTGCCGCCCGCGCCGTAGGTCACCGAGACGAACGTCGGCCGCAGCGACTCCAGCTCCCTGATCGCCTTCCACAGCTGGCGCTCGCCCTCGTCGGTCTTCGGCGGGAAGAACTCGAAGGAGAACGACCGGCCGCCGGAGGCGAGCAGCTCCCGGACGGTGGGGACGCGATCGGGCAGGACGGAGGGTCGACCAAGGGCCATGCGACAAGATTACCCGGTGGCCGCGCGGCGCCCGACTCTCTACCTGCTCGGTATAGCCGATATGTCCGGCCACTAGTCTCAAGGCATGAGCACAGACGCCGCGAAGATGGACAACCTGCGCGCCCAGGTGGACCGTCGCATCAGGCAGTTCGTCGAACGGCAGTTGCCCGTCACCGGCGACCCCGACCTGGAACCGCTGCGCACCGCCGCCGACGAGCTGCTGGCGGGCGGCAAGAGACTGCGCCCGGCCTTCTGCTACTGGGGCTGGCGAGGCGCCGGAGGCGGCGACGTGCCGGAGATCTTCACCGCCGCCGCCTCGCTGGAGCTGCTGCAGGCCAGCGCCCTGGTGCACGACGACGTGATGGACAAGAGCGACCTGCGCCGGGGCATGCCCGCCGCCCACCGGCGCTTCCAGACGCTGCACGAGAAGTCGGGCTGGCACGGCTCGGCCACGCAGTTCGGCGAGGGCGCCGCGATCCTGCTCGGCAACCTGCTGCTGATCTGGTCGGGCGAGATGTGGCGCACCAGCGGCCTGCCCGCGCGGGCGCTGGCGGCGGCCCAGCCGGTGCACGACCACATGCGCACCGAGCTCATGTGCGGCCAGTATCTCGACCTGCTGGAGCAGGCGCACGGCGAGAACACCTTCGACTCGGCGCTGCGCGTGGCCCTGTACAAGAGCGGCAAGTACTCCGTCGAGCACCCGCTCCGTCTCGGCCTGGCGCTCGCCTCCGGCGGCCTGGAGCCGTGGATCGACGAGCTGTGCACCACGTACGGCACCCGGGTCGGCATCGCCTTCCAGCTGCGCGACGACATCCTCGGCGTGTTCGGCGACCCCGCGCAGACCGGCAAGCCGGCCGGCGACGACCTGCGCGAGGGCAAGCGGACGATGCTGGTGGCGCGCACCCTGGCCGCCGCCACCCCCGAGCAGGCCGGCGTGGTGCGCCGCCTGCTCGGCGACCCCGCGCTCGACGAGCCCGGCGTGGCCGCGCTGCGCGAGATCATCGAAGGCACGGGCGCGCTGCGGGCGTGCGAGGACATGATCGGCGACTATCTCGGCGAGGCGCTCGCCTCGCTCGACCAGGCGCCGATCACGCCCGAAGCCCGCACCGCGCTGGCCGGGCTCGCCGTGGCGGCTACGTCGCGGCGGACGTGAGCCGCTTGGCGAACTCGGCGGCGGCTGCCCCGGGGTCGTCGGCCTCGGTGATGGCGCGCACCACCACGACGCGGCGGACCCCGTAGGACATGACCTCGTCCAGGTTGGCCAGGTCGATGCCGCCGATGCCGAACCAGGGCCGGTCACTGCCGAGCGCCGCCGCGTGCCGGAGCAGCGACGGGCCCGGCGCGTGCCGGCCCGGCTTGGTCGGCGTGGGCCAGATCGGCCCACAGCAGAAATAGTCGACGCCCTCCTCCACCGCCGCGGCGGAAGCCTCGGCGGCGGAGTGGGTGGACCGACCGATGACGATGTCGTCGCCGAGCATTTCTCGCGCGACCGTCACCGGAAGGTCGTCCTGCCCCAGATGGAGCACGTCAGGCCGGGCGGCGAAGGCGATGTCGGCCCGGTCGTTGACCGCCAGCAGCCGGCCGTGCCGGTCGCAGGCGTCGCGGAAGACCTCCAGGAGCGCGAGCTCCTCGCGCGCCTCCAGGCCCTTCTCCCGCAACTGGACGATGTCCACGCCGCCGGCCAGCGCCGCGTCGAGGAACTCGGCCAGGTCGCCCCTGTCACGCCGCCCGTCGGTGCACAGGTAGAGGCGGGCGTCAGAAAGCGAGGGCTTGGGCACGGCGCTTGACCTCGGTGTGACGACCGGCCTTGATCGCCTGAACGGGCGACCCCGGCAGCGAGTCGTCAGGGGTGAACAGCCAGCGCAGCGCCTCCACATCGTCGTACCCGGCGTCGCGGAGCACGGTCAGCGTGCCCGGAAGGCCTTTCACCACGTCCTTTCCGTCGAGGAACACCGCGGGCACCTGTGGCCCGCCGCTGCCGCGGCGCACGCCGAGCAGCTTGTGATCCTTGAGGAGTTGCTTGGCCCGTCCCATCGAGAGGTCGAGGCGCTGGGCCACTTCGGGGAGAGTGAGCCACTCGTCAACGAGCTGGTCGGTCTCCCGGTCGATCTGTGCAACAGAAAGCGTCACGAAACCACAACTACCACATGCCGCGCTTGCTCAAACAACACAATCCCGTAGGGGTACATCTGGATCTACCAGGCGTTCCGCGTCCAGACGACGGCCCTCCTGGATGATCCGGCGACCCTGCACGAGGTCGCGGGGCCGGTCGACGGCCAGCACCGCCGCCAGCCCGCCCTCCGCCGTCAGCCAGCAGGCCGACCACTTGCCCTCAGGACCGCCCCGGTAGAGCAGGCGCTCGCCCGCCGGGTGGTGGCCGGCGTACTGCACCATGTGGCCGAACTGCTCCGACCAGAAGTACGGGACCGGATCGTACACGGCCTCCTCGCCCAGCAGCGTCGCGGCGGCCACCTCCGGGGCGCTCAGCGCGGTGTCCCAGTGCTCCACGCGCAGCCGGGTGCCGTAGCGGCTCGACCACCAGGCGGCGCAGTCGCCCACCGCCACCACGCCGGGCAGCGACGTGCGCAGCCGCTCGTCCGTGACCACGCCGTTGTGCAGGTCGACGTCCGAGCCCGCCAGCCACTCCACGGCCGGGCGGACGCCGATGCCCGCCACCACCACGTGCGCCTCCACGAACCCGCCGCCGACCAGCTCTACGCCGCCCTCGTCGACCGACGCGACCATCGTGTCCAGCCGCAGGTCGATGCCGTCGTACCAGCTCTCCGTCCGGGCGCCGATCTCCTCGCCGACCGCCTGCGCCAGCGGGGTCCGGCCCGCCTCCAGCACGGTGACGGCGCAGCCGGCCCGGCGGGCGGCCGTGGCCACCTCCGCCCCGATCCAGCCCGCGCCCGCGACCACCACCCGCGCGCCCGGCACCAGGCGGGCCCGCAGCTCCAGCGAGTCGTCCAGCGTCCGCAGCACGTGCTGCGGGCCGTCACCCGGCAGCGGGATCGGCTCCGCGCCCGTCGCGATGACCAGGCCGTCGTAGCCCAGCTCGCCCTCGGTCGTCTCCACCACGCCCGCGCGCAGCGACTTGGCCGAGACGCCCGGCCGGAAGTCCACCTCCAGCGCGTCCAGGTCGGAGTCGACGAAGCTGGAGTCGGCGGAGCCCAGCAGCACCGCCTTCGACAACGGCGGCCGATCGTAGGGCCGGTGCCGTTCCTGGCCGATCAACGTGATCCGGCCGCCGAACCCCCGTGCCCGCAGCGCCTCGACGCTGCGCACGCCCGCAAGACCCGCTCCCACCACCACGACGCGATTCACGTTCATGACCATAACGGGGGCGGTGCCGCGGCGTCGCACCGAGGCCGTAGGCTGGGGGACGTAAGACGCGCGGGAGTCCGGCCGTAACCGGGCTGAGAGGAAGGCTTCACCGGGCCTTCGACCGCAAGACACCTGATCCGGATCATGCCGGCGAAGGGAGCGGACATGGACGTGATCGTGGGCGGCGGAGTCGTCGGACTGTCGATCGCCTGGCGCCTGGCCCGCTCGGGCCGCGCCGTCACCGTGGTCGACCCGGCCCCCGCTTCGGGCGCCTCCCACGCCGCGGCCGGGATGCTGGCGCCGGTCAGCGAGGTGACCTACACCGAGGAGCCGCTGCTCCGGCTCGGCATCGCCGCCCTGCGCCGCTGGCCCGCCTTCGCCGCCGACCTCACCGCCGACGCCGCCCTTCCCCCTGGACGGACCGGCGCCCACCCGAGCGGCCCCACCGCCGCCGGCGCGCCCCTGCCCTCCGGGGGCGCCTCCCTGGGCGGAGCTCCCGCGGGATCCGGCAGTGCGGCACGGGCCGGGGGTGCGAGCGGTCCCGCCGTCTCCGGCCCCGGCAAGGCGTCCTCCCACGGGGGCGCCGCGGTTGACCCGTTCGGGGGGCTTCCGCTGCTCGGCGGGGTGCCGGCCGAGGGGCGGGACGTGCTGGATCTGCGGTCCGACGGGACGCTGGACGTGGCGTTCGGCGGGGACGACCTGGCCGCGCTCGGGGAGCTGGCCGCGTTCATGGAGAAGCTCGGCCTGCCGGTGGAGCGGCTGACCGGGCGCGAGTGCCGGCGACTGGAGCCAATGCTGGCGCCGTCCGTGCGCGGCGGTCTGCTGGCGCCAGGCGACGCGTGGGTGGACCCGCGCCGCGTCACCGCCGCCCTGCTCGTGGCCCTGGAGCGGCGGGGCGTCCCGCTGGTACGGGAGCGCGTGGCGGGGCTGTCGCGCGAGGGCGGCCGGGTGACCGGCGTACGCCTGGAGTCCGGGGAGGAGATCCGCGGCGAGCGGGTGGTCCTGGCCGCCGGGGCGTGGAGCGCCGGGCTGACCGACGTTCCGGTACGGCCGGTCAAGGGGCAGATCATGCGCCTGCGCTCCCCCGAGCCGCTGCTGGGCCGGTGCGTGCGCGGGATGGTGCACGGCACGCCGGTCTACCTGGTGCCCCGGGGCGACGGGGAGCTCGTGGTCGGGGCCACGCAGGAGGAGCTCGGGTTCGACACCCGGGTGACCGCCGGCGGGCTGTACGAGCTGCTGCGCGACGCCAGGGAGCTGGTCCCGGGGGTGACGGAGCTGGAGGTCGCCGACGTGGTGGCGGGGCTGCGGCCGGGCACGCCGGACAACCTGCCGATCATCGGCCCCGGCTCGGCCCCGGGGCTGGTGCTGGCCACGGGGCATTTCCGGGGCGGGGTGCTGATGGCCCCGCTCACGGCCGCGATCCTGCAGGGCGAGGAGGGCGACCTCGCGTCCCTGTGCTCACCCGCTAGATTTCGGGATATTTCATGAAATTGCTGATCAATGGAAGTACGCACGACGTGGCTGACGGCATGACCGTCGCACAGGCCGTACAGACCCTGACCACCGCCACCACCGGCGTCGCGGTGGCCGTGAACGACGAGGTCGTCGCGCGCGGCGCGTGGGAGACGACGGCGCTGCGCGACAGCGACCGCGTGGAGGTGCTGACGGCGGTGCAAGGTGGATGACCTGATCATCGCCGGGGAGAAGTTCTCCTCCCGGCTCATCATGGGCACCGGCGGCGCGCCGTCGCTGGAGGTGCTGGACCAGGCGCTGGCCGCGTCGGGCACCGAGCTGACGACGGTGGCCATGCGGCGGCTCGACCCGGCCGCCCGCGGCTCGGTGCTGGACGTGCTGCGCGAGCGCGGCATCAAGGTGCTGCCCAACACGGCGGGCTGCTTCACCGCGGGCGACGCGGTGCTGACGGCCCGGCTCGCCCGGGAGGCGCTGGGCACCTCGTGGGTCAAGCTGGAGGTCATAGCCGACGAGCGGACCCTGCTGCCCGACCCGATCGAGACGTTCGACGCGGCCGAGCGGCTCGTGGCCGACGGGTTCACCGTGCTGCCGTACATCGGCGACGACCCGGCGCTGGCCCGCCGGCTGGAGCAGGCCGGGTGCGCGGCGGTGATGCCGCTGGGCGCGCCGATCGGCTCCGGGCTGGGCATCCGCAACCCGCACAACATCGAGCTGATCGTCGAGGCGGCCGGGGTTCCGGTCATCCTGGACGCGGGCATCGGCACGGCCAGTGACGCGGCGCTGGCGATGGAGCTGGGCTGCGACGCCGTGCTCCTGGCCACCGCCGTGACGCGGGCCCAGCGGCCCGACCTGATGGCGGCGGCGATGCGCGAGGCGGTCCGCGCGGGCCGCATGGCGCGGCAGGCGGGGCGCATCCCGCGCCGCCGCTACGCCGAGGCGTCCTCCCCGCTGGCCCCCTGACGGGACGTTCTTCCCGTCTGCCGGAGGCGCACCGGCTCTCCGGGGCCGGTGCCGGGGTGGCCTGTGCGACGGCGGGGCACGTGAGAGGCCGGGCGGGGCACGGGTCGGCATCGGTTTCGGATGGTCAGGCCCTCCCGGGTGCGAAACGCCCGTAAACTCAGCGGGGTGGACACGACGACTGCCGACCCGTTGGTCGGCCGGCTGCTCGATGGACGCTACCGCGTCGAGTCCCGGATCGCCCGGGGCGGCATGGCGACCGTCTACCTCGCGCTCGACATCCGGCTGGACCGGACCGTCGCGCTGAAGGTCATGCACCGCTCGCTCGCCGACGACCCGGCGTTCGTGCGCAGGTTCATCGGCGAGGCGAAGTCGGTGGCCAGCCTCTCCCACCCCAACGTGGTGCACGTCTTCGACCAGGGCACCGACACCGACGTGGTCTACCTGTCGATGGAGTACGTGCCGGGCAAGACGCTGCGCGACATCCTGCGCGAGCGCGACCGGCTGCCGGCCCGCGAGGCGCTGGAGATCATGATCCCGGTGCTGGCGGCGCTCGGCGCGGCCCACCAGGCCGGGATGGTCCACCGTGACGTCAAGCCCGAGAACGTTCTGCTGACCGCCGACGGCCGGGTCAAGGTCGTGGACTTCGGCCTGGCCAGGGCGATCGAGGCGACCAACCAGACGCGCACCGGCGTGATGATCGGCACGATCGGCTACATGTCGCCCGAGCAGGTGACGACCGGCGGCGCCGACGTGCGCAGCGACGTCTACGCGGCGGGCATCATGCTGTTCGAGCTGGTCACCGGCAGGCAGCCGTACGACGGCGAGACGCCCATGTCGGTGGCCTACCGGCACGTCCACGACACGGTCCCGGTGCCGTCGTCGCTGATCCACGACGTGCCGCCGCAGATCGACGCGCTGGTGGCGCACGCCACGGCCCGCGAGCCGCACGACCGCCCGGCCGACGCGACCGCGATGCTGGTGGCGGCCGTCGAGGCGCACCGCACGCTGCCCCGGCTGAGCGAGCCCGGCCGCGCGTCCGGCGCCCACTCCAGGCCGCACCCGATGCCGTTCACGATGCCGCCCGCCGCCGCTCCCGCGCACACGCTGATCCAGCCGCGCGCCGAGGTGCCGGCCGCGCCGCCGCCCCCGCCGCGCGGGCGCGGCAAGGGCGGCGGGTTCCGGCCCAACTGGTTCCTGGTGGGGCTGGCCGCGGTGATGGTCGTCGCCGTGGCGCTGACCGGCCTCTACTTCTCGCAGAAGACGCTGGCCGTGGTGCCCGACCTCGTCGGCAAGAACCTCGCGGTCGCCGAGCAGAACGCCCGCAACCTGGGCTTCAAGGTCCGCCGCGTGGAGGGCCGCCACGACGAGGAGGTGGCCGAGGGGCTCGTCCTGGAGATGGACCCGGCCGCCAAGACCGAGGTCGAGGCCGGGCAGACGATCACGCTGGTGCCGTCGCTCGGCCCCAAGCGGGTGCTGGTGCCGAAGGTGCAGGGCCTGACCGAGCAGGACGCCCGCAACGCCATCGGCAGCGCCGGCCTGACCGTGGGCAAGGTCCGCCGCCTGCAGAACCTGGAGGTCGCGCGCAACTCCGTCATCCGCACCTCCCCGCAGGTGGGCGAGAAGGTCAAGGAGGGCGCCAAGATCGACCTGTACGTGAGCGCCGGGCTGGTGATGCCCGACGTCGACGGCATGCCGAAGGACCAGGCCGCCGCGTTCCTCAGCCAGCAGGGCTTCCAGGTGCAGGTCACCGAGGTCGACGACGACGCCGAGCCGTGCACGGTGATCGCGCAGGCGCCCAAGGCCAAGGCGGAGGTCGACCAGGGCATCCCGGCGATGATCACGGTGTCGCGCTGCCAGACGGACTTCTGGCACTGGTTCAACGGTGACCAGGAGGCCCGCGACGACCAGCAGTTCGTCATCGTGCCGCAGGTGATGGGCAAGAACGTCAACGACGCCCGCAACGAGCTGCGGGCGCTGGGCTTCCGGGTGCGGGTGCGCACGGTGGGCGGCGGCGGCGTGGTGCGTTTCCAGCGCCCGGCTCCCAACAGCGAGCGCCCGCCCAACTCCGAAGTGCTGCTCTGGCACTAGGCGCCCGGCGCTGAGAGGTCAGGCCAGGGTGCCGAGCAGGCGTACTCTGGCCAGCCCGCCGTCGGGGTGGATGTCGACGCGTACGCGCTCGACGGGCTCGGTGTGGCTCAGCCGGAAGCGGTGTGGCGTGTCGGGCAGCAGCGGGGTCGTCGGCAGCAGCTCGACCTCGCGGTCGCCGTCGAGGCCGGTGAGCGTGACGGCGGCGGGCGCGTTGTGCAGCAGGTGGGTGGTGTCGATCTCGGCGACCCTGATGAGGCCGCGCCCGGCCAGCCGGATGACCAGCCAGTCGTTGCCGCCGTCGCGGCGGCGCGCGGTCTCCCAGCCTTCGGCCTGGTGGCGGGGCAGGCCGGGGGCGATGACGTGGTGCGGCTCGGAGTAGAACGCGTCGGAGCAGGCGGTGACCAGCCCGCCGTTGGCCATGGCCGCCAGGTCGAGGCCGAGCCCCTCGTACACCGACAGGTCGGCCCGGGGCTCGCCGTGCACCCGCAGCCGGGCGACGCCGCCGTCGGGGAAGATGTTCAGCCGCACGTGCGTCCAGCGGCGCTCGCCGGTGACCTCGAACGGGTGCGCGGCGTCGCCGGAGAGCGGGCTGCGCGGCACGATCTCCGTCCACGCCGCCCCGGCCAGCTCGGCGGGCGTGGGATGCCCGGCGACCTCGGCGGCCTCGACGGACGCGGACGAGGGATGGTTGCCGGTGAACCAGGCGGTGTCGACGACCACGCCGCGGATCACGCCGGGCAGGCCGAGCCGCACCAGCGCCCAGTCGTGGCCGGGCTCACGGCGGCGGCGGGTCTCCCAGCCGTCGTAGACCTGCCCCTTGCCGCCGAACGTGGCGGGCCGGAACTCCGGGCGGCCGGGCCTGATCAGCGCCTCCTTCTCGGCGAACGCCTCGTCGCTGGCGGCGACGACCGCTCCGCCGTGGCCGCGCAGCGCGAGATCGGGCAGGTGGGTGAAGCTCGGCATCTACGTTCCCCTCAGCAAGGTCCCGTGCGGCACGCCGTCGGCGGGCCTGCCGCGCAGCCAGGTGGTCAGGACGGCGCCCCTGAGCGCGTGGCCGTGGTAGGGCGTGATCGGATGGCGGTGGTGCAGCCGCGCGGCGTCCACGGGCTCGACGGCGTCGGGGTCGAAGGCCACCAGGTCGGCGTCGTTGCCCGGGACGATGCCGCCCTTGCCCGGCAGGCCCGCCAGCGCGGCCGGGCCCGCCGCCATCCACCGGACCACGTCGGCGAGCCCGTGGCCGCGCCGCGCCGCCTCCGTCCACACGACGCGCAGCCCGAGCTGCAGCGAGGCGACGCCGCCCCACGCGGCGGCGAAGTCGGGCACCTTGAGGTCGGCGGTGGCGGGCGAGTGGTCGGAGACGACGCAGCTCAGCACGCCCCGAGCGAGCCCGTCCCACAGCAGGTCGCGGTTACCGGCCGAGCGGATGGGCGGGCAGCACTTGTACGCGGTGCCGCCCTCGGGCACCCGTTCGGCGTCGAGCGCCAGGTAGTGGGGGCAGGTCTCGGCGCTGACCGGCAGCCCGGCGGCCCGCGCCGCCTCCAGCACCGGCAGGCACTCGGCGCTGGAGACGTGCAGGACGTGCGCCCGCGCACCCGTCTCGGCCGCCAGCCGGACCACCAGCTCGACCGCGCTGCGCTCGGCCGCTCCCGGCCGCGACGCCAAAAACTCCCGGTACGAGGGGCCCGCGCAGTCCGTCAGCAGCGCCGGGTCCTCCGCGTGCACGATCAGCAGCCCGCCGAACCCGGCGATCTCCGCCATGACCTCCCGCAGCTCGCCCGGCCCGAGCGGCGGGAACTCCGGCACGCCCGACGGCGACAGGAAGCACTTGAACCCGTATACGCCCGCCTCGTGCAGCCGCCGCAGCTCCTTGAGGTTGCCGGGCACGGCGCCGCCCCAGAAGCCGACGTCCACGTGGCACCGGCCCTCGGCGGCGCGCCGCTTCACGGCCAGCGCGGCGGCGTCCACGGTCGGCGGGAGCGAGTTGAGCGGCATGTCGACGATCGTCGTGACGCCTCCGGCCGCGGCGGCCCTGGTCGCGCTGGCGAACCCCTCCCAGTGCGTGCGGCCCGGCTCGTTCACGTGCACGTGCGTGTCGACCAGGCCGGGCAGCAGCGCCAGGTCGCGCAGGTCGACGTCCTCGGCGGCGGCCAGCTCCGCGTCGTACGGGCACAGCGCCTCGATCCGGCCGCCGCGCACCGCCACGGCCACCGGCCGCACCCCGTCGGGCGTCACCCCCCTCCTCGACCGCACCACCAGCTCGT
Source organism: Nonomuraea sp. NPDC023979 (assembly GCF_040639085.1). Lineage (NCBI taxonomy): Bacteria > Bacillati > Actinomycetota > Actinomycetes > Streptosporangiales > Streptosporangiaceae > Nonomuraea > Nonomuraea sp. NPDC023979. The sequence goes on along the minus strand of NZ_JBEZZG010000007.1, from coordinate 231,858 downwards.
ACGCACCCCCGCCCGAGCTGACGGAGGCGACGACAGCCGACCCCGGAACGGAGTCCGCCGAGCCCGAGGCGGACGGCACCTGGGCGGGCGGCACCTGGGCGGCCGGGACCGAGGCCACCGGGACCGGGGCGGGCGGGACCTGGGTGGGCGCCACCGAGTCCGCCGAGCCCGGGGCGGCCCCAACCGAAGCCACCGAGACCGAGGCCGCCCCGGCTGAGGCCACCGGGGCCGAAGCAGCCCGAACCGAGGCAGCCGAGACCGAAGCCGCCGTGACCGAGGCGGCCCCAACCGAGGCCGCCGGGGTCGGGGCAGCCTGGGGCGGGGGAACCGGGGGCGGGGCGGGTGGGGGCATCAGGGTAGGTGGGCGGCGGCCACGCGGGCCGCGAGCTGCTGGAGGAGGGGGGCCGCGGCGGCCATGCAGCGGGCCGGGTCGGGCTCCAGGTCGGTGAGGGCGTAGGCGGCGGCGAAGCCGGCGGCCCGCAGGTCGTCGTCGGAGAGCGTGCGCCGGCCGCAGACGGCGACGACGGGGACGCCCGCGCGGGCGGCGGCCCGGGCGACCCCGGCGGGGGCCTTGCCGCGCAGCGTCTGCTCGTCCAGGGAGCCCTCGCCGGTGATCACCAGGCGGGCGCCCTCGACCTGCTCGTTGAAGCCGAGCAGGTCGAGCAGGTAGTCGATGCCCGGCTGGATGTCGGCGCGCAGGAAGGCGAGCGCGGCGAACCCGACGCCGCCGGCGGCCCCGGCGCCCGGCGCTCCGGCGACGCCCATCGGGCGGGGGACGTCGTCGTGCTCGACGGCGCCGACGAGGCCGTGGATGCGGGTGGCGACGGCGGCCAGCCGGGACAGCGCGCTCTCCAGCAGGGCGACCTGGTCGGGCGTGGCGCCCTTCTGCGGCCCGTAGACGGCGGCGGCGCCGTGCGGGCCGAGCAGCGGGTTGTCGACGTCGCTCGCCACGACCACCTCGACGCCCGAGAGGTCGAGGAAGCCGGACATGTCGATCCGGTCGAGGTCGCGCAGGGCCGCGCCGCCCGGCGGCAGCTCGCGCCCCTCGGCGTCGAGCAGGCGCGCGCCGAGCGCCTGGACCATCCCGGCGCCGCCGTCGGTGCAGGCGCTGCCGCCCAGGCCGAGGACGACGCGGGTGGCGCCCTGCTTGACGGCGTCGGCGACCAGCTCGCCGGTGCCGTGGCTGGTGGCGGTGAGCGGCTCGGGGCCGCCGGGGAGGCGGCGCAGGCCGGACGCCTCGGCGAGCTCGATGACGGCGGTGTCGCCGCGCCTCGCGTAGGAGGCGTCGACGGGCTCGCCGGTGGGGCCGGTGACCCGGGCGGTCACCCGGGTGAAGCCGCCTGCCACGGCGGCCTCGACGGTGCCGTCGCCGCCGTCGGCGACGGGCAGCTGCACCGCCGGGACGCCGAGCCCGGACGACACGGCGGCGGCGACCTCCGCCGCCGTCAGCGAACCCTTGAACTTGTCCGGGGCGACAAGCACGTGCTCAACCACTGCGAACTCCCACACGAGACGGACACGGGCGGCCCCCCTGCCAGGGGCGGGCGGGCCGGCGGTCCCCATCATCACACCCCGCCCGCGGCCCCGTGCGCGTGCCCCGGCCCCCTGTGGAAAACCGGGGCGGGAGCCGGCGGGCAGAGGGCGGGAACCGGCGGGCATCGGCCGGGCGCCGGCGGGCATCGGCCGGGCACCCACGGGCACCGGGCGGGCACCCACGGGCATCGGCCGGGCACCGGCCCGTCATCGGCGCTCCGCCGCGAGGCGCAGGAGGCGGCGGTGGGCGGCGACGCCCGCGCGGCCGGCGGCGTCGTGCGGGACCGTGCGCAGCTCGCCGCCGGCGACGACGGTGCGCCCGCCGACCAGGAGCCGGGCCAGCGGCGGCTGGGGGCCGAGGACGAGCGCGCACACCGGGTCGTCGACGGCGGCCGTGAAGGGGCCGTCGACCCGCCACAGCGCCACGTCGGCGAGCTTGCCGGGCTCCAGCGTGCCGAGGTCGGCCTCGCGGCCGAGGTTGCGCGCGCCGCCGAGCGTGGCGAGCTCCAGCGCCTGCCGGGCGGTGAGGGCGTCGGGCCCTGAGCGGGCGCGCTGGAAGAGCAGCGCCTGCCGCATCTCCCCCGCCATCGTGGTCAGCTCGGAGGAGGCGCTGCCGTCGACGCCGAGCCCGACGTTGGCGCCGCCCCGCAGCAGGTCGGCGACCCGGGCGACGCCCGCGCCGAGGCGGCCGTTGGACGAGGGGCAGTGGGCGACGCCGGTGCCGGTGGCGGCGAGCCTGCCGATGTCGCCGTCGCTGAGGTGCACCGCGTGCGCCACCCACACGTCGGGCCCGAGCCAGCCGAGCCGCTCCATGTACGCGACGGGCCGCACGCCGAACTGGGCCAGGCAGTGCTCCTCCTCGTCCAGCGTCTCGGCCAGGTGGGTGTGCAGCCGCACGCCCTTGTCCCTGGCCAGCCGGGCCGCCTCGGTCATCAGCTCGCCGCTGACGGAGAACGGCGAGCAGGGCGCCACGGCGATCCGCAGCATGGAGGAGGGCGACGGGTCGTGGTGGGCGTCGACGGCGTCGGCGGTGGCGTCGAGGATGCGGTCGATCGGCTCGACGACGTCGTCGGGCGGCAGCCCGCCCGACGAGCGGCCGCGGTCCATGGAGCCGCGCGCCGGGTGGAAGCGCAGGCCGACGTCGCGGGCGGCGGCGATCTCGGCGGCGAGCAGGTCGCCGCGGCCGTGCGGGAAGAGGTAGTGGTGGTCGCTGGAGGTGGTGCAGCCGGACAGCGCCAGGTGGGCGAGCCCGGCGAGCGCGGCCCCGTGCACGACCTCGGCGTCCATGGCGGCCCACACGGGATAGAGCGTGACGAGCCAGTCGAACAGGGTGGCGTCCTGGGCGAGGCCCTGGGTGGCCCACTGGTAGAGGTGATGGTGGGTGTTGACCAGGCCGGGCGTGGCCAGGCAGCCGGTGGCGTCGACGCGTTCGGCGTGCGGGAGGGCGGGCAGCCGGTCCATGGGGCCGAGCGCGGTGATCCGGTCGCCGTCGATCCGCAGGTAGCCGTGCGGGATCTCGGGTCCGGCGACGGGGGCGAGGTAGGCGTTCTCGATCAGCAGGGTCGTCACGCGGACGCCTTGCGCTCAGCGGCGAGCCGTACGGCGTCGAGGATCTTCTCGTAGCCGGTGCAGCGGCACAGGTTGCCGGCCAGGGCCTCGCGGATCTCGGCGTCGGAGGGCCGTTCGACGCGGGCGAGCAGGTCGTGCGCCTGGACGATCAGCCCGGGGGTGCAGAAGCCGCACTGCACGGCGCCGCACTCGACGAACGCCTCCTGGACGGGGTCGAGCCGGTCGCCGTCGGCGAGCCCTTCGACGGTGCGGACGCGGCGGCCCTCGGCCTGCCCGGCGGCGACCAGGCAGGCGCAGACGGGGACGCCGTCGAGGTAGACGGTGCAGGAGCCGCATTCGCCCTGCTCGCAGGCGTTCTTGGAGCCGGGCAGGCCCATCCGCTCGCGGAGCACGTACAGCAGGCTCTCGCCTTCCCAGACGTCCTCGACGGTTTCCTCGCGGCCGTTGACGGTGCAGGTCAGACGCATCAGGCGGCCCTCCTTCCCAGGTGGTCGCGCCACGCCCAGGCGAGCGTGCGGCGGGCCATCACGGCGACGGCGTGGCGGCGGTAGGGGGCGCTGCCGCGTACGTCGTCGATCGGCGAGGCCGCGGCGGCGCACAGCTCGCCGAAGCGGTCCAGCAGCGCGGGGGCGAGCGGCGCGGCCCAGTCGAGCTCCTTGGCCAGGAACTCCTCGGCTTCCAGGGCGCGGCGCGGGGTGGGCGCGGCGGAGCCGAGCCCGGTGCCGACGCGGCGCTCGCCGGGGTGCAGCGCGATCGCGAACGAGCAGACCGCGATCACCATGGCGTTGCGGGTGCCGACCTTGGAGAAGTACTGGGGGCCGCTCGCCGGGGCCAGGTGCACGGCCCTGATCAGCTCGTCGGGGTGCAGCGCGTGGCGTTTGACGCCGGTGTAGAACGCGTCGGCGGGAATCATGCGGACGCCGCCGTCACGCGACTCGGCCTCGACCAGCGCCCCGGCGGCCAGCAGCGGCGGGTGGCTGTCGCCGGCGGGCGAGGCCGCGCCCAGGTTGCCGCCGACGGAGCCGCGGTTGCGGATCTGCGGCGAGCCGACCGTCCGCGCCGCCTGGGCCAGCCCGGGCAGCTCGCCGCCGAGCCGGTCGATGATCACGCTGTACGGGACGGCGGCGCCGATGCGCAGGCGCCCGTCCTGGTTCGTCCAGGTGGCGAGCTCGGCGATCCGGGTGAGGTCGAGCAGCGCGGCGGGCCGGCGCACGCCGAAGTTGATCTCCACCATGACGTCGGTGCCGCCCTGGATCGGCACGGCGTCCGGCCGGTCGGCCTTGGCGGCCAGCGCTTCGGCCCACGTGGTGGGGCGCAAGAAGTCCATCAGTGCTACTCCCAGGCGAATCCGGCGTCGGGGGCGTCCTCGCGCAGCACCGTGCCCTCGATCAGGCCGTAGGGTCGGTCGGCGGCGTGGAACACCTCGTTGTCGTTGCCGAGCCCGAACGGGGTCAGGTCCACGGCGACGTGGTGCTTGTTGGGCATGACGAGCCTGATCTCGCACACCTGCGGGCAGGAGGCGAGCACCCGCTCCCCCATCGCGTACAGGGTCTGCTGGAGCGAGAGGCTGTGCGTCCCGGCGAAGGCCTCCAGCAGGTGGCGGCGTACGGTCGCGTGGTCGGCGCGACCGCCGTGCTGGCGCCAGCGGGCGTCGACGGCGGTGGCCAGGACGCGGTCGGCGGCCGGGCGCAGCGTGGTGTACTCGTCGACGGCGAAGCCGCGGAACTCCGAGCCGGTCGAGTTGAGCACGACCAGGCCGCTCAGCCCCGACACCACGCTGGTGCGGCCGTCGCGGTCGTGGTGGACCAGGCAGGTGCGGCTCTCGCCGCCGGCGCGCACGAACGAGTGGTCGCCGAGCCGGTCCCAGGCGTACTCCTCGATCTCGACCCTGGCGTGGTGGATGGAGGGCCGGGCGTTCACGTAGTGGCGGGCGAGCAGCAGCGCGAAGTCCTCGATCTCGCCGACGCCGTGGCGGGCGGCGAAGGCGTAGACGGTGTTCTTCTGCGTGTCGGTCGGCAGCACGGCGGCGTTTTCGCCGGTCAGGTGGACGGCCGTCATGTCGCCGGACAGGGCGGTGCTGACGTTGAGGTCCTTGAGGTGGTGCACGCCGCCGTCCTTGGTGACGCGCACGAGCCGGGTCTCCGCCTTGCCGTACCGGTTGGGTCCCAGGACGATCGCCATCTAGCTCCCTCGGTAGGTGGAGTAGGCGTACGGGCTCAGCAGCAGCGGCACGTGGTGGTGCTCCGCGGGGTCGGTCACGGTGAAGGCGACGACGACCTCCGGGTAGAAGGGGCCGCCGGTGTCGAACACCACGCGGTTCGTGCCGTTGCCGGGCTGCCAGCCGGTGATCCTGCCGTCGGCGTCGGTGCGGCCCTCGGCGAGGGTGCGGCCGTCGTGCTCCAGCCGTACGCGCATCCCGGCGGCGGGGCGGCCGGTGGCCGCGTCGAGCACGTGCGTCGAGAAGCTCATCGGCCGGCCTCCAGGAGCTTGCCGGCCCGCAGGCGGGTGATCGCGGCCAGTTCGGCGCGCACGGTCCGGCGTTCGGTCTCGTCGTCGTCGCGCAGCCGCGCGCGGAGCCTGGCCAGCATCTGGGCGCCGGTCAGGCCGGTGGCGCAGATCAGGTAGACGTGGCCGAAGCGGCGCTCGTAGGCGCGGTTGGCCTCGGCGAGGTCGGCGCGCAGGGCGTCCTCGACGCCGGACTGCTCCTGCCGCGACCAGGCGCCGCCGGTCCGCTCGCCGATCCTCGGGTGGGCGGCCAGCGCCTCCAGCACGTCGTCCCAGGCGAGCTCGCGGGCGGCCAGGGCGGCGGCGTCGGCCAGGGCGTCCGGCGACGGGTAGGGGCGGCCGGCGGCGACCCGGCCGGCGAACGCGCGGGAGGCGCAGCAGGCCAGCAGGTCGCGCTCCGCCTCCTCGGGAGGCAGGGCGTTGAAGCGGGCCAGCGCGTCGTCGGGCATGACTCGAGTACACACATGGCGGTGGTGCCCGGTCCATCCCCGGGAACTCCCAACCGGGGCGGCGGTTGGCCAAGACTTTTGTGTCATGCTCCAAGGCCGCATCCGGACGGGTCCTGGCCTGGCCATACACTGAGTGCCATCATGACCCCTACCTCTCTGATCGGCGGGCACGTCTCCGTCACGGGCGGCCTGGCCAAGGGCGGGCTCGCCTACATGGCCGACATCGGCGCCGAAATGATCCAGGTGTTCGTCACCAACCCGCGCGGGTGGGCGCTGGCCGTGGGCCGTCCCGACCAGGACGCGCTGCTGGCCGAGTCCGGCGTCGACACCTTCGTCCACGTGCCGTATCTGGCGAACTTCGGCTCACCCAGCGCGGAGACGCTGGCCAACTCGGTGGCGATCGTCCGTCACACGCTGCGCCGGGGCGTCGACATCGGCGCCAAGGGGGTCGTGGTGCACACCGGCTCGGCGGTGACGCAGCCGCGCGACGACGCGATGCGGCAGCTGCGCGAGCATCTGCTGCCGCTGCTCGACGAGATCCCCGACGGCGGTCCCGACCTGCTGCTGGAGCCGATGGCCGGGCAGGGGGCGATGCTGTGCGCGACCGTGCAGGACCTGGAGCCCTATCTGGCGGCGCTCGACTGGCATCCTCGGGCCGGCGTGTGCTTCGACACCTGTCACGCCTTCGCGGCGGGTCACGACCTGGCGGCCGAGGGCGGGGTGCGGGAGACGTTCGACCTCCTGCACAAGCTCGCGCCGGGGCGGCTGAAGCTCATCCACGCCAACGACTCCAAGGACGCGTGCGGGTCGAAGAAGGACCGCCACGAGAACATCGGGGCCGGGCTGATCGGCGCCGCGGCGTTCGGCGAGATGATGCGCCACCCGGCGGTGGCCGGGGTGCCGGTCTGCATCGAGACGCCCGGCAAGGCCGACAAGCACCGCGAGGACATCGAGACGCTCAAGCGGCTGCGTGACGGCTGACGGGGCGCGCACGGCCGCCCCCCGCTCACGCCCTTGACCTGTCGTGACAGGGGTGCCCGCCCGGCACCGTCCGGCCGCCCCCGTGTGGCCGGATCGGGGCCACGGCGGGCACCCCCTCACGTGGTCGGCCGGCGGGCCCTACCCCCCGGTAAAGGGCCCGGCAGCCGCGGTGACCCAGGTGGTCACCAGGGAGTCCGGCGCATCCGCTGGGAGCCTTGCGGCTCGCCTCCCGATGCTCCGGAGTGGCTTCCGATGCCGAAACACTACGGTCGCGATCTTGCCGGGGAAACCCCGTTGGCCCATAGCTCGGTAAGCGGTGCGTAGTCATCGATGTACGGAGCGTGTCCGATCGACGAGCGGTCACCCTGGCGCGACGAGCGGTCGGCCGGCAGGCCCTCCGGACTGTCATCGGATCGCCGTCACGGCCCGGCCCGACCGGTGTGACCTGGGAAATCTCCCCGGCATGACAAGGGGCGCGAGCACGGGGCAGGATGCCCGCGCGCCCGCGTTCACGCCTGCCCGCCCGCGCACGCCGCGCATGGCGATCACGCCCCCCTCGCAGGGGGGCGCAGGCGGGCGGCACCGTCAGGTGACGGCGCCGCGATGCTGGCGGACGAGCTGCTCGCGCACCTGGCGGGTGTGGCGGCGGCTGACCTGGAGCGTCTCGGAGCCGACGGTGAGCATCACGCGCCCGCCCTCGAAACGCAGCTCGCTGACGTGCCGGGCCGACACCAGCGTGCTGCGGTGCACGCGGATGAAGCCGGCCTCGGCCCAGCGGCGCTCGAGCGCCGCCAGCGACATGCGCACCAGGTAGCTGCCGTCGACCGTGTGCAGGCGCACGTAGTCGCCCTTGGCCTCGGCGAAGCGCACCGCCTGCTGCGGCACGAACCGGGTGCGCCCGCCCAGCTCGACGGGGATGACGTCGTCCTGCCCCGGCTCGGCGGGCGGGGCCGGCGCTGAGGCGACCTCCAGCCGGCGCACCGCCTCCGACAGCCGCTCGGCCCGCACCGGCTTGAGCAGGTAGTCGACGGCCTCCAGCTCGAACGCCTGGACGGCGCACTCGTCATGGGCGGTGACGAAGACGAGCTTGGGCGGGCTGGGGAACCCGCCGACCAGCCGGGCCAGGTCGAGCCCGTCGAGGCCGGGCATGCGGATGTCGAGGAACACCGCGTCGAGCCGCTCGCCGCCGCCGATCATCGCCACCATGTCCTGCAGCGCCGCGACACCGTCGCAGGCGGTGCGCACGTGCTCGATCCGGCTGTCCTGACGCAGCAGGTAGGCCAGCTCCTCCAGCGCGGGGACCTCGTCGTCAACGGCCAGAACACGTAGCATGCCCTCTAAGCTGCCGTAAGAAAGCCTTGCTCACAACCCCCTCGGCCACGTTCCGTAAAGAATCGATTACAGTTCGGGTCCGATCAGGGCGCGCCGAGTTGCGCCTTGGGCACGCGCAGCCGCACCTTCGTGCCCGTGCCGGGCGCGGTCTCGACCACGAGGCCGTAGTCGTCGCCGTAGATCTGGCGCATCCGCAGGTCCACGTTGGCCAGGCCGATCCCGGCGCCCTCGCGGCCCGGGTCGTCGTCGAGGACCTTCCTGGCCCGGTCCGGGTCCATGCCCACGCCGTCGTCCTCGACCGTGATGTGCGCCTCCGGGCCCGCGTCGCGGGCCACGACGCGCACCTCGCCGGTGCCGCCGCGCCCCCGCATGCCGTGCTTGATGGCGTTCTCCACCAGCGGCTGCAGGCACAGGAACGGCACGGGGACGGGCAGCACCTCGGGCATCACCTGGAGGCTGAAGCGCAGCTTGTCGCCGAACCTGGCACGTTCCAGAAGCAGGTAGCGGTCGACGCAGGTGAGCTCGTCGGCCAGCGTGGTGAAGTCGTCGGCCCGGCGCAGCGCGTAGCGGGCGAAGTCGGCGAAGTCCAGCAGCAGCTCGCGGGCCCGCCCCGGATCGGTGCGGACGAACGACGCGATCGTGGTGAGCGCGTTGTAGACGAAGTGCGGGGAGATCTGCGCCCGCAGCGCCCGCATCTCGGCCTCCAGCGCGCGCCGCCGCGAGGAGTCGAGCTCGGCCAGCTCCAGCTGGCCCGACACCCACCGGCCCACCTCGGTGACCGTGCGGACCAGGGCGGCGCTCAGCTCCTCGTCGTACGCGGCCAGCGCCCCGATGATCTTGCCGTCGGCGGTCAGCGGCACCACGACCGCCCCGTACGGCTCCCCGGGGAAGACCTGCGCGCGGCCGGCGGCCAGCGTGGTGCGCGCGTAGCTGAGCACCTCGTCGGTGCACGGGCCGTCCCAGGCGAGCGCGGCGTCGGTCGAGGTGATCGCGACGGAGTGGGTGCCGAGCAGGGCGCGCAGATGACGCACGGCCTTGCGGGCGGAGTCGCGGTGCAGCCCGGTCCGCAGCGCGGGGGCGGCCAGCGCGGCCGTGTGCAGCGTGGTGAAGGTCGCCTCGGCCCCGGAGCGGCCCTCTTCTCTGGCACGGCGTCGGGCCAGCGTGTAGCCCAGGGCGAAGGCGAGGAGGGGCAGCACCACGCACGCGGTGGTCAGCATGCGCAAACCGTAACCAACATCGTCGCGCGTGGGGGCGGAAACCCTACGGCGGGCCCTCGCCGGGTTCTTCCTGGTAGGAGTAGCGCTGCTCACGCCACGGGTCGGCGACGTTGTGGTAGCCGCGCTCCTCCCAGAAGCCGCGCCGGTCCTCCAGGAGGTATTCGACGGCGCGCACCCATTTGACGCTCTTCCACGCGTACAGGTGGGGCACGACCATGCGCACCGGGGCGCCGTGCTCGGCGGTGAGCGGGGCGTCGTCGAGGTCGGTGGCGAACAGCGTGCCGGGGGCGGTGAAGTCGGACCACCTGAGGTTGGCGCTGTAGCCGTACTCGGCCCAGATCATGACGTGGCGCACGCCGGGGTCGGGCGGCGCGGCGGCCATGAGGTCGGCCGGGGTGACCCCGCGCCAGCGCTGGCCGGGCACGGAGAACTTGGTGACGCAGTGGAAGTCGGCCACGACGTCGGTGCGCGGCAGCCGGTCGAAGTCGTCCCAGCCGAAGCGGTGCTCCTCCCCCGACGCGGTGGCGCCGGACACGCGCAGGTCCCACGTGGCGGGCTTGAACGGGGGGACCCTGCCGTAGTGGATCACGGGTAGGCCGCGGGGCACGTACTGGCCCGGTGGCAGGCGCGGCTCCTCCACGATCACTCTCCTCACGGGACTCGCGGTCCCGACCATCCTGCCACCGGCCGCGCGCCGGTTCGTCAGCGGGTCGAGTGCGCTACCATTGGCGCACTATGCGCACCGCGTTCGTGTTTTTTTATGGCGACGGACCCACAGGTCGGACCGTTCGCCACCTGACGCTGCGCTAGCAGACAGGCGAGCAGAAAGGCCCCGGGTCCACCAGGACCCGGGGCCTTTCGCGTTTTCCGGAGGAGTACAGCATGGTGATCGTGATGGGCCAGGAAGCCACGGGCGACGACGTCGCCTCGATCGTCGCCGTCGTGCGGGCGGCCGGGGTGGAGGCGTTCGTGAGCAAGGGCGTGACGCGGACGATCGTCGGCCTGGTGGGCGACGTGACGCAGCTCGACGCGGGCAGCCTGCGCGGGATGGCGGGGGTGCGCGACGTGATGCGCGTCTCGACCCCGTACAAGCTGGTGAGCAGGGAGAACCACCCCGAGCGGTCGACGGTGCGGGTGGGCGGGGTGCCGATCGGGCCGGGCACGGTGACGCTGATCGCCGGGCCGTGCGCGGTGGAGACGCCGGAGCAGACGCTGCAGGCGGCGCGGATGGCTCAGGCGGCGGGCGCGACGCTGCTGCGCGGCGGCGCGTTCAAGCCGCGCACGTCCCCGTACGCGTTCCAGGGGCTGGGCGAGAAGGGGCTGCGCATCCTGGCGGACGTGCGCGAGGAGACCGGCCTGCCGATCGTGACCGAGGTCGTCGACGCGCGGGACGTGGAGCTGGTCGCCTCCTACGCCGACATGCTGCAGGTCGGCACCCGCAACGCGCAGAACTTCGCGCTGCTGCAGGCGGTGGGCGCGGCGGGACGGCCGGTGATGCTCAAGCGCGGCATGAACGCCACGATCGAGGAGTGGCTGATGGCGGCCGAGTACGTCGCGCAGCGCGGCAACCTGGACGTGGTGCTGTGCGAGCGGGGCATCAGGACGTTCGAGACCGCCACCCGCAATACGCTCGACGTCTCGGCGGTGCCGGTGGCGCAGCGGCTGTCGCACCTGCCGGTGATCGTGGACCCGTCGCACTCGGGCGGCCGGCGTGACCTGGTGATGCCGCTGACCAGGGCGGCGCTGGCGGTGGGCGCCGACGGCGTGATCATCGACGTGCACCCGCACCCCGAGCAGGCGCTGTGCGACGGGCCGCAGGCGCTCGTCGACGCCGACCTGGGCGAGCTGGCCCAGGTCATGCGGGACCTGCCGCCGCTGCTGGGCAAGACGGCGGCGGCCCCGGCGACGGTCTGACCCGGTTAGAGGGTGTATTCCTGGATCGAGTCGGCGAGCTGGACGGCGAGTTCCTCGGCGTCCAGCCGCTTCTCGATCTGCTTGAGGTCCTCGATCTTGGCCCGGGTCTCGGCCCGCTTGGGGGCGAGCAGGCTGCAGCAGTCCTCGTCGGGCAGCTCGGAGATCTCCAGCGTGCCGATGCGGCGGGCCTCGGCCATGATCTCGGTCTTGTCCCAGCCGACGAGCGGGCGCAGGATCGGCAGCTCGACGGCGTGGTCCTGGGCGGTGATGTTGGCCAGCGTCTGGGAGGAGACCTGGCCGAGCGCGTCGCCGGTGACGAGGGCGGCGGCGCGGATGCGGTGGGCGACCTCCTCGGCGGTCTTGAGCATGAGCCGCCGCTGGGCGATCACCGCGAGCCGGTCCTGGCCGGAGTTGCGGATCGACTGCTGGGCCTTGCCGAACGGCACCACCCACAGCCGTGACTTGCCCTGGAACCGGTCGAGCTTCCTGACCAGCGCGTAGGCCTTGTAGATCGACTCGGAGGTGGTGAACGGGATGCCGGAGAAGTGCAGGAAGTCGACGTGCAGGCCGCGCCGCATCATGCGGTAGGCGGCGACCGGCGAGTCGATGCCGCCCGACATGAGCACCAGCGCCCGGCCGCTGCTGCCGACGGGCAGGCCGCCCTGGCCGGGCAGGCCGCCGGTGAAGACGAACACCTCGTCGCGGTCGACCTCGATGTACAGGGTCAGCTCGGGGTTGCGCAGGTCGACGGGCAGGCCGTAGGCGTCGTTGATGGCGCCGCCGACGAGCCGGTCGAGCTCGTTGGAGCGCAGCGGGAAGCGCTTGTCGCGGCGGCGGGAGCGGACCGCGAAGGTGGGCTTGCGGGCGATCTCCTCGCGCTCGCCGACGAGCTCGAGACCGGCCTTGAGCACCGCGTCGGGGTCCTTGGCGACGCGCCAGGCCGGGTGGATCCACACCAGGCCGGGCACGTCGGCGACCCGCTCGGCGACGGTCATGGCCTGCTCGGCCGACGAGCCGTCGGGCAGGAAGATCGCGATGACGCCGTGGCGGCGGCGCACGTCGAGCTTGAGCCCGAGCTCCTGTAGCGCGTCGCGGATGTTGCTGATCAGGCGGCGTTCGAACAGCTCGCGGTTCTTGCCCTTGAGGACGATCTCGCCCAGCTTGAGCAGAACGCATGGCTCGCCCAGGGCGGACATCGTCATGGTGGAACCTCCGGAGAAGACAGGGAATGCGCGCGCTCGTACCAACGCGGCGACCCACCGAGTTTAGTCCGTGACCGGCCACCGAGGGATCCATGAGCACATCTCACATTTCCGACTTGTCAAGTTGACAGATAGTCGAGATATCCATGCGAAAGGGACAGTGCTCCTGGCACAATCCGGAGACCCCTAATGCAAGGAATCTCACTACATGTCCGCTGTTGACCATTTCACCCACGGTCCGCTCACGCCGGTCCTCGCCTACGTGATGTCGTGCATGGGATCGATGCTCGGACTGCGGCTCACCGCCCAGGCCCACGCGTCGCGAGGTGCCTCGCGGATGCGCTGGCTGATCGGCGCGGCCATCTCCATCGGCGGCACCGGGATCTGGGTCATGCACTTCATCGCCATGATGGGCTTCGAGGTGGAGGGCACCCAGATCCGCTACGACGTGCCGCTCACCGTCGCCTCGGCCCTGGTCGCGATCATCGTCGTCGGCACCGGCCTCTTCCTCGTCTCCTACGGCGGGGGCCGCGTCCCCGCGCTGCTCGGCGGCGGCCTGCTCACCGGGCTCGGCGTGGCGAGCATGCACTACCTCGGCATGTACGCGATGAACATGTCCGCGCACGTCTCCTACGACCGCACCCTCGTGATCGCCTCGGTGGTCATCGCCGTGGTCGCGGCCACGACCGCCCTGTGGTTCACGCTGCGGGTCAAGCGGACCGTGTGGATCACCGCCGCGGCGCTCGTCATGGGCCTGGCCGTGGCGGGCATGCACTACACCGGCATGTTCGCGATGATCGTCCAACTCCACCCGCAGCCCGCGGCCGTCTCCGGGGCCGACGCGCTCGACTTCCTGGTGCCGCTGATGACCGTGATCAGCCTCATCACGCTGACCATGCTGCTCATGGTCATCCTGGCGCCGTCGGAGCAGGAGCTGAACGAGGACGCCGAGCTCCTGGCCCGCCTGGAGCTGCGCCGCAAGGCCGCGCAGGAGCAGCAGCAGCTCAGCTACCCCGCCGCCGCTCCCGGGCCGCAGCCGGTCTACCCCGCGCCGGTGCCCCACCAGCAGGCCGCGCCGCGCAGCCGCCGGAGATAGTCGCCTCTGCGGCGGTGTGCCCCCGTACTCCCTGCGTCGGTTTATGGGGGCACACCGCTGACCGCCGCCTCGGTGCTGCCGGCCGTCGCCCTGTCGCCCTCGGAGCGGGAGCTGCGCAGCGAGCGGGAGTTTCTCGACCGGCTGCGGGGCGGCGACGAGGGCGCGCCGGAGGTGGATCTCTTCGGCACGCCCCGCGGTTGAACTATGCGTAGGTACGGCTTGCGACGCGTGGTGGGCCGCCGACTCTCCGCGGCGCAAGCCGTACCCTCGAAGGGGGTTGTAGCGGTAACCCCGCTGCTCCAGAAGGTACGGCCGCCCGCTTGCAAGCCGCTTTCAATCAGCCGAAGAACACCTCCGCCTCGGCGTAGCGCGAGGCCGGGACGGTCTTCAGCTCGGCCGTGGCCTCGTCGAGCCCGACCCGGACGATGTCGGTGCCGCGCAGCGCCACCATCATGCCGAAGTCGCCCTCGTGCGCCGCGTCGATCGCCTGCAGGCCGAATCTGGTGGCCAGCACCCGGTCGTAGGCCGTCGGCGTGCCGCCGCGCTGGATGTGGCCGAGCACGGTCGTGCGGGCCTCCTTGCCGGTGCGCTTCTCGATCTCCTTGGCCAGCACCTCGCCGATGCCGCCGAGCCGGACGTGCCCGAACGCGTCGAGCTCGCCCGCCTGCAGCGCCATCTGCCCCTCGATCGGGTGGGCGCCCTCGGCGACGACGATGATCGGCGAGTAGCGGGTGCGGAAGCGGGACTCCACGTACTCGCAGACCCGGTCGATGTCGAAGGGCTTCTCCGGGATGAGGATGACGTTGGCGCCGCCCGCCATGCCGGCGTGCAGCGCTATCCAGCCGGCGTGGCGGCCCATGACCTCGCAGATCAGCGCCCGGTGATGCGACTCCGCCGTGGTGTGCAGCCGGTCGATGGCCTCGGTGGCGATGTTGACGGCGGTGTCGAAGCCGAAGGTGTAGTCGGTGCCGGACAGGTCGTTGTCGATCGTCTTGGGCACGCCGACGACCTTGACGCCGCGGTCGTAGAGCTGCTTGGCGACGCCCAGCGTGTCCTCGCCGCCGATGGCGATCAGCGCGTCGACGCCGGTCGCGGCCAGGTTGTCCTTGATCCGGTCGACGCCGCCCTCTATCTTGATCGGGTTGGTCCGCGACGAGCCGAGGATGGTGCCGCCCCTGGGCAGGATGCCCCGCACGGCCTGGATGTCGAGCGGCATCGTGTCGCCTTCGAGCGGGCCGCGCCAGCCGTCGCGGAAGCCGACGAACTCATGACCGTAGACGCCCACTCCCTTCCTGACGACAGCCCTGATCACAGCGTTGAGACCGGGGCAATCGCCACCTCCGGTGAGCACTCCGATACGCATAACGGGTTCCTCCCGACGGGGTTCACGACCAGAATCGCATTGTGCCCATACAGGCGGGCATTGGTCTAGACCAAACGCGTGTGGACCGAGTGAAAGGCGATTTCGTGAGCGTGTTGGCCATCGACGCCGGCACCACGGGCGTCACCGCTCTCGTGGTGTCCGAGGACGGCCGGGTCGAGTCCCGCGGCTACGAGGAGTTCGCCCAGCACTTCCCGGAGCCCGGCCGGGTCGAGCACAACCCCGAGGACATCTGGCAGGCCACGCTGAGCGCCTGCGCCGAGGCGCTGCGCGGGGCCGCCGCCACGCCGGTCTGCGTCGGGATCACCAACCAGCGCGAGACCGCGGTGCTGTGGGACCGCGAGACGCTGGCCGCGCCGCGCCGCGCGATCGTCTGGCAGGACCGGCGCACCACCGGGATCTGCGCCCGGCTGCGCGAGCGGGGGCACGAGCCGCGCGTCGCCGAGCTGACCGGCCTGCGCCTCGACCCCTACTTCACCGCCTCCAAGCTGGCCTGGCTGGCCGCGCACGACCCGCGCGTCTGGGAGGGCGTCACGTCCGGCCGGGTGGTGACGGGCACCGTCGACTCCTACCTGATCGCCCGGCTCACGGCGGGCGCGCGCCACGTCACCGACCCGTCCAACGCCTCACGCACGCTGCTGTACGGGCTGGAGTCGGGCGGGTGGGAGCCGGAGCTGTGCGAGCTGTTCGGCGTGCCGGAGTCCGCGCTGCCGGCGATCGTGCCCAACTTCGGCGAGCTGGGGCGCACCGAGCCCGCCGCGTTCCTCGGCCTGGACCTGCCGATCAGCGGGGTGGCCGGCGACCAGCAGGCGGCGCTGTTCGGGCAGACCTGCTACACGCCCGGCGAGGTCAAGTGCACGTACGGGACGGGCTCGTTCATCCTGTCCAACACCGGCACGGAGATCGTCAGGTCGCCGGACGGGCTGCTGACGACGGTGGCCTGGCAGGCGCCGTCGGGCGAGCGCACGTACGCGCTGGAGGGGTCGATCTTCGTGACCGGCGCGGCGGTGCAGTGGCTGCGCGACGGGCTCGGCCTGATCGGCACCGCGCCGGAGTCGGAGGCGGTGGCGCGCACGGTGCCCGACAGCGGCGGCGTGGTGTTCGTGCCCGCCCTGACGGGGCTCGGGGCGCCGTACTGGGACCCGGACGCGCGGGGGCTGATCACCGGCATCACGCGCGGCACCACGCGGGCGCACCTGGTGCGGGCGACGCTGGAGGCGATCGCGTTCGAGGTGCGCGACGTGGCGGCCGTGATGGGCGGCGACGGCATCCCGGTGCTCAAGGCCGACGGCGGGGCCAGCGCGAACGACCTGCTCATGCAGTTCCAGGCCGACCAGCTCGGCACGCCGGTGGAGCGCCCGGCGGTGCGGGAGACGACGGCCCTGGGCGCGGCGTTCCTGGCGGGGCTGGGCGCGGGGGTGTGGGGGTCGGCGGACGAGCTGCGCGAGACGTGGCGGCTGGAGCGGCGCTTCGAGCCGGGCGCGCGCGACGACGCCGCCTACGAGCGCTGGCGCGCGGCCGTAGCCCTGGCGTGTGACGACCGGCGGTAGCCCCGCCCGCACCCACGTGCCCGGTGGGGCGCGGCCCGGCGTGTAAATAAACTTTGACATCGTGTCCGCGGCGTTTTACATTGACCAATGTCAGCTTTGTTTTACATGAGGAGCGGGCATGGCCTTCGAGGAAAAGCGCGCCTGGGTGATGATCGTGCTCTCCGTCGGCGCGTACGCGATCTACGTGGCGATCGTCCTGGGCCGGGCCGGCGACGGCCCGTTCGCCGACGTCGCCTACGCCGGAGCCCTGCTGTGGACCATCGGCGGCGCCGTCGTCGCCGGGATCGCGGCCAACATCGCGATGGCCGTCGCGGGCGGCAAGGGCGCCGACCGCACCGACGAGCGCGACCGCGAGATCAACCAGGTCAGCGAGCGCATCGGACAGTCCTTCGTCGTCATCGGCGCGCTCGCCGCACTGATCATGGCCGTCGCCGAGCTGCGCCACTTCTGGATCGCCAACGCCGTCTACCTGGCGTTCGTGCTGTCCTCGGTGCTCAGCTCGATCGCCAAGATCATGGCCTACCGCAAGGGCGGCTTCCAGACGTGGTGAAGCCGACGCGGGTCACCAACACGATCCGGGCCCTGCGGTTCGCGCACGGCGAGATGACCCAGGCCGAGCTGGCCGACCGGGTCGGCGTCACCCGCCAGACCATCATCGCGATCGAACAGGGCCGCTACTCCCCCTCCCTGGAAATGGCGTTCCGCATCGCCCGGGTGTTCCGGGTCGGGCTCGACGACGTCTTCCAGTACCCCGACACCGAAGGAGACCCCCCATGAAGGCGATCGTCCAGGACGAGTACGGCCCGCCGCGCACGCTGAGCCTCGGCGAGGTCCCGACCCCGGAGCCGGGCGCCCGCGAGGTGCTGATCCGGGTGCACGCGGCCGGCGTCGACTACGGCGTGTGGCATCTCATGACCGGGCTGCCGCTCGTCGGCCGCCTCGCCTTCGGCCTGCGCCGGCCGCGCAACCGCGTGCCGGGCATGGACGTGGCCGGCGTCGTGGAGTCCGTCGGCGCCGGCGTGAGCGGCTTACGCCCCGGCGACGAGGTGTACGGCGCGGCGACCGGCGCGTACGCGGAGTTCGCCGTCGCCCGCCCGGGCAAGCTCGCCCGCAAGCCCGCCAACCTGAGCTTCACCGAGGCGGCGGCCGTGCCCGTGTCGGGGGTGACCGCGTTACGGGCCGTCGGCCGGGTCACAGCCGGCGAGAAGGTGCTGGTCATCGGCGCGGGTGGCGGAGTGGGCAGCTTCGCGACGCAACTGGCGGTCGCCGGCGGCGCCGACGTCACCGGCGTGTGCAGCACGGCCAAGGCCGGCCTCGTCCGGTCGCTGGGCGCCGGGGCCGTCATCGACTACACTCGCGAGCCGCTCACCGGGACGTACGATTTGATCATCGACATCGCGGGCAACCGGCCGCTGCGCGAACTGCGCGGGCTGCTCGCCGAGCGGGGCCGGCTCGCCCTCGTCGGCGGTGAGGGCGGCGGCCGGTGGTTCGGCGGGCTCGGCCGGCTGCAGGCCGCCCGGCTGATCGATCCGTTCACGCGCCAGCGCCTGGACCCGCTGCTCGCGCTGACCCGCACCGCCGACCTGGACACGCTGCGGGACCTCATCGAGGCCGGGGCCGTGCGACCGGCCGTCGGGCGCACGTACGCCCTGGCGGAGGCCGCCACCGCGGTGGGCGACCTGGCCGCGGGCGACGCGCCGGGCAAGCTCGTCATCACGGTGCGCTGACCCGGGGCCAGGACCGGCCGGGACCTGGCGCGGGCTAGGCGGGGAGCACGCAGGACGGGCTCTCGACCTCGATCACCTCGCCGGTCGCCGCCGGCACGCCGCCGGTCAGGGCGAAGACGGTCACGCCGCCCGACTGCTGGTTGGCCACGTAGAGGCGGTCGCCGTCGAGGGCGAAGTGGCGCGGCCAGTCGCCGCCCGAGGGCACCTCCGCGACCGGGCTCAGGTCGTCGGCGCGCAGCACGGCGATCGTGTTGGGGCCGCGGTTGGCCACGTACACGAAGTCGCCGGCGAGCTCCAGGTGGGACGGGTAGTTGGTCTCCCCGGAGGCAGAGGCGGGCACGGTGGTGAGGCTCCCGCCCTCCAGCAGCGTGACGGTGCCGTCGAGCTCGCCCGCCACGTAGAGGCGCGAGCCGGCGAAGGCGAAGTGGCGAGGGCCGGTGCCGGGCGGCAGCCGGATGGGCTCCAGCGGCGCGCCGTCGAGCGAGTAGCGGCGGATCTCGTCGGTGCCCAGGTCGGAGACGTGCAGCACGTCGTCGTGGAAGACGCACTGGTGGGCATGCGGGCCCTGCTGGCGCTCGGGGTCGGGGCCGGAGCCCTGGTGCCGCAGCACGATCGGATCGCCGGTGAACACGCCGCGCCCGTCGAGGCGGTGCAGGCTGGCCACGCCGTCGCCGTAGTTGGCGACCGCGAGCAGCTCGCCCGACGGGTGCACCGCCAGGTGGCAGGGGCTGTCGCCCCCGGAGGAGCGCTCGTCCCAGGGCGAGAGCCCGCCGTCGGTGCCGAACGCGGTGATCCAGCCCTGGGCGAGCTCGCCGGCCGCGTAGAGCACCGGGAGTGAGGGGTGCGGGGCCAGGAACGACGGCGAGGCGAGGCGGGTCAGCCCTTCGCCGGTGCTCAGGATGCCGGGACCGTAGCCGCCGACGTAGAGGTGCCTCTTCACACCCGCCATCATCTCATGCTTGACTGAGGCAATGGATTCGCTGACGGAGTCAAGAGCTTTCGAGGTACGGGCGTTCAACCGCTTCTACACGCAGGCCATCGGGGTCCTCCAGGCCGGCATGCACCACTCGCCCTATTCGCTGACGGAGAGCAGGGTGCTGTTCGAGATCGCCCAGGCGGGCAAGCTGGAGACCGGCGAGGTGCGGGCCCTGCTCGACCTGGACGCGGGCTACCTCAGCCGCATCCTGACGCGCTTCGAGAGCGACGGGCTGATCGTCCGCGAGCGCTCGGCCACCGACGGGCGCAAGCAGGTCATCCGGCTCAGCGCGGCCGGCACGGAGGCGTACGGCATGCTCGACCGGCGCTCCCAGGAGGAGATCGGCCGCCTGCTGGCCCGGCTGCCCGAGGAGGGCCAGCGGCGGCTGGTCGAGGCGATGGCGACGATCCGCGACGTGCTCGGCCCGCCGCCCGAGCGCGAGCCGGTGGTCATCAGGGCGCCGCGCGCGGGCGACCTGAGCTGGGTCGTCCACCGGCACGGCGTGCTCTACGCGCAGGAGTACGGCTGGGGCATGGCCTTCGAGCGGACCGTGGCGAAGGTCGTCGGCGAGTTCGACCCGGGGCGCGACGCGGCGTGGATCGCCGAGGCCGGCGGCGCGCCCGCGGGCTGCGTGTTCTGCGTGCGCAAGGACGCCACGACGGCGCAGCTGCGGCTGCTGCTCGTCGAGCCGTCCGCGCGCGGGCTCGGCCTGGGCCGGCGGCTGGTCGAGGAGTGCGTGCGCCACGCCCGGGCCGAGGGATGCCGGCGGATGGTGCTGTGGACGCGCTCCTGTCTGGAGAGCGCGCGGCGCATCTACCGGGCCGCCGGGTTCACGCTCGACTCGCAGGAGCCCGCTCTGGAGAACGGGGTCGAGGTGGTCGACGAGATGTGGTCGCTCGACCTCGCGGCCACCAGTTGAGCGGCCCGGCCAGCCGCATCAGGCTCGGCACCAGCACCGCCCTGATCACCGTCGCGTCCACCAGCACCGCCACCGCCATGCCGACGCCGAGCATCTGCACGAACGACACCGACGCGGTGGCGTAGGCGGCGAAGCTGAGCGCCAGGATGCCGCCCGCCGCCGTGATCAGCGGCGCGCCGCGCTGCAGCCCGGCGGCCACGGCCTGCTCGGTGTCGCCGGTCCTGTCGTACTCCTCCTTGACCCGCGACAGCAGGAACACCTCGTAGTCCATCGACAGCCCGTAGGCGACGCAGAGCATGAGGATGGGGATGCTCGGGTCGAGCGAGCCCGTCGGGGTGAAGCCGAGCAGCCCCGACAGGTTGCCCTCCTGGAAGACCCAGACGATGGCGCCGAACATGACGCCGAGGCTGAGCACGTTCAGGATCGTGGCCTTGACCGGCAGGATCACGCTGCGCGTCATGAGCGCCAGCACCGCGAGCGTCACGCCGAGCATGAGCGCCAGCAGCAGCGGCAGCCGGTCCACCACCGAGGCGCGATAGTCGGCCAGCTCGGCGGGATAGCCGCCCACCAGCACCTCGAACGGCGGCTCGACCGCGCGCACCGCCCCGGCGAGGCGGACCGGGTCGTCGGCGAGCGCCTCGGCCGATGGCACCACCGACAGCCAGCTCCCGCGCCCCTCGAACCGGGACGGATCGCCGTCGCCGGTCCGCCGCCCCTCGGTGAAGACGCCGGCGGCCGAGTCGACCTGGGCGACGCCGGGCAGCCGTGACAGCTCGGCCGCGTAGGCGGTGACGTCGCCGCCCGCGCCGGTGGACACGACCTGGATCGCGTCGGTCTCCTCGGCGGGGAAGGTCTGGCGGATCACGTCCTGCACCTGGCGGGGCCCGGCGTCCGGGGGCAGGATGCGGTCGTCGGCGACGCCGAAGCGCAGCCCCAGGAACGGCGCGGCCAGCACGAGCAGCACCACCGTGGCCACCCCGCCGTACAGCAGCGGGCGCCGCATCACCCGAACCGCCAGCGCGTGCCAGAACGTGCCCGGCCGCTCGGGCCGGGATCGGCGCGGCAGCATCGCGCCGCCCGCGACGGCCAGCACCGCCGGCAGCACGAACACCGCCGCCACCAGCCCGCCGATCACCACGGCGATGCCGGAGTACGCGAACGACCTGAGGAAGTCGAACGGCAGCGCGAACAGCACGGCCAGGGACGCGGCCACCGTCAGGCCGCTGAACAGCACCGTCCGCCCCGCGTGCTCGACCGCCCCGGCCACCGCCTCGGCCCGGTCGCGGCCCAGCGCCACCTCCTCGCGGAAGCGCGCGATCACGAACAGGCAGTAGTCGATGCCCAGCCCGAGCCCCATGGCGAGCGTCAGGTTGAGCGCGAACGTCGAGATGCCGGTGAACAGCAGCGGCCCGCGCAGCAGCGCCAGCGCGATCGCCATCGCGAACACCCCGGCCAGGATCGGCACCAGCGCGGCCAGCGCCCGGCGCAGGTAGAGCCAGAGCAGCGCGAACGCCAGCGGGAAGATCACCAGCTCGGCGCGGACGAAGTCCTGCCTGGCCAGCGGCACCGTGACGCGGAAGACCTCCTCTCCTCCCCCGGCCCGCACCCGCAGCAGCTCGTGCTCGGCGGTGATCGCCGGGACCAGCCGGGGCAGCACGCCCGCCCGCACGTGGTCGGCGTCGCCGGGGACGCGCACGAGGATCAGCGCGTGCCTGCCGTCCGCGCTGCGCAGGGTGGCGGGCCTGCCCCGGCCCCAGTACGAGGCGACCTCGGCCACTCCGTCGTGCGCGGCGGCGCGGGCCGCGAGCTCGCGCCCGGCGGCCTCCACGGCGGCGTCGTCGACCGTGCCGCGTTTCGCGGTCACCAGGAAGATCAGGTCCGGGCTGCCGGTGCCGAACCGGGCGGCCAGCTCGGCCCGCGCCCGGTCCGACTCCGATCCCGGCGCCTCGAACCTCGCCAGCGACAGCCGGGGCACCGCGCCCGCCGCCAGCGCCCCGGCCAGCACGGCCAGCGCCAGGGCCAGCCCGAGCACCGCGCGCCGCCGCCTGACCAGGAAGAACCCCAGCCTGCGCAGCGGCGCGTCCCGCCCTTGGGTCGTCACCACTCCCCGCCCCCAAACTCGGTAAACTACTCGTGTTTCATTGGCCGAACCAGAAATACAAGTAAATGCTCGCATTTGTCAACGGGGAGACCGCATGACCGAACGCGCGGTGCGCCGGCAGGCGCGCGGGCTGAAACGGATGGCGGAGATCCTCGACGCCGCCGAGCTGGTGATCGCCGACGTCGGCTACCCGGACCTGACGACCAACCAGGTCGCCGCCCGCGCCGGGCTCTCACCGGGCTCGCTCTACCAGTTCTTCCGCAACAAGGAGGAGATCCTCGACGGCCTGGTGACCCGCTACACCACCGACCGGGAGGAGTTCTGGGCGGCCCGGCTCGCGGCGGTCACACCCGACGTGCCGCTGGAGGCGCTGGTCGGCGCGCTCGTGGACGAGAGCGTCGCCTTCAAGGCCGCCAGCCCCGCCTACTGGTCGCTGCTGTACGGCAGCGCGACCGGCGACAAGCTGGCCGCCGCCGCCCGCGTGCTGCACGAGGCCGTCGCCGCCCAGGTCGCCGCCATGCTGCGCCGCCGCTCCCCCGAGCTGGACGAGGAGCGGGCGCTGATGATGGGCACGATGGCGGTGGCCATGGTCAAGGCCGTGATGCCGCTCGCCGGCGACGCCACCCCCCGGCGGGCCGCCGAGCTCGTCGAGGAGCTCAAGGTGATGCTGGTGCGCTACCTGAGCTGATCAGCTCCGGAACGGGCCCGCCACCTCGTACGTGGTCGCCTCGCCGGACGCCGCCGTGGCCGAGAAGTAGAGCCGGTCGCCGCCGGGCGCGAACGCCAGGCCGGACAGCTCGGCGTCGCCGTCGAGCGTGAGAAACGGCGCCATCTCCCGGTCCGGCGTCACGACGTCGATCCGGGACCCCCGGCGGGCCACGTACAGGTCACCGGAGGGCGCGGCCGTGACGGCGCCGACGCCGTCGCAGACCCGCTCCACCGCGCCGGTCCGCGTGTCGTACGCCCACAACGCCCCGCCACCGCCTTGGATGCTGTCGCCTCGGGTGGTGAGGAAGCAGACGCCGTCCGCGTAGTGGCAGGCGTCGCCGCCGTCGAAGCGGCGTGCCCCCGCGACCTGGTGGCGGACCGGCTTGAGCAGCGCGGCCGGTGACGGCACCCGCTCCCACGTGCCGGAGCCGCACAGCACCTCCAGCGTGCCCTCCGTCAGGTCGCCCCAGTCGCCCGGCCGGAACCGGTAGAAGCAGCCGTCACGCTCGGCCTCCGTCAGGTAGACGACGCCGAGCCCGGGGTCGCAGGCCGCCCCGCCGTGCGCGAACCGTCCCATCGCCAGCCTCGGCCTGCCCGCGCGCATGCCGTACGGGTCACACTCGAACACCCGGCCCCGGTGGCCGAGCTCGCAGGACAACCAGGTGTGCCACGGGGTGGCGCCGCCGCCCCGGTTGACCTCGGTGCCGGACAGGATGCGGTAGGCGCCGCCCACGCTGCCGTCGGGCCGGAAGCGCAGCGCCGACGCGCCGCCGACCACCGGCAGCGCGGCGTTGGAGACGTAGATCCAGCCGGGGCCGTCGGGGAAGCACGCGCCCGCGCCGGGCGCGGCGTGCCATGTCAGCCCGGCCACCTTGCCGCCGGAGCGCGCCACCACCCGCCCCCGGAACCCGCCGGGCACGGCCGGCCGCCCCGGCCCCGCCGAACCGCCCGAACCCGCCTGACCGCCCAGGCCGCCCAGGCCGCCTGTGCCGCCTGGGGCCGCGGGCTCGCCGGGGCTCGGCTCGGTGATCGGGCCGTACGGGCTCGCGCCGCTCTGCCGGATCGGGCCCGTGCGGAGGAGAGTCTTGCGGGACATCGTCAGGCCTCCCTCTTGATGCCACGCTAGTCCACCGCACCGACGTGAATGGGGAGGATCCCCAAGTCCGAACAGTACGCAAACTGCCACGCGAAAGCCCGGGGCGCGGGACTCCGGCTCCGGGCTTCGGTTTCGAATCTCGTCCCTCGGCAGGGTCAGCGCTGGGCCTGGAACATCCAGCGCTGCTTCTCCACGTCCTGCGTCACGGCGATGAGGATGTCCTGCGACACCTGGTCGGGCTCCTCGGTGGCGTCGATGCGCTCGCGCATCCGCTTGCTGATGCCGTCGAGGACGTCCGTGATCGTGGCGACCACCTTGCCGTCCTCGATCCAGCCGTGCTCCGGCTGCGGGAGCTTGGTCGCCTTCGCGACGGTGGCGGCGCGGCCGTCCGGGCTCACGCCGAGCGCCACGAGCCGTTCGGCGACGACGTCGGTGTGCTGGCGCGCCAGGTCGGTGAGCTCGTCCAGCTGCAGGTGGATGGGGCGGAAGTGAGAGCCGATCACGTTCCAGTGCGCCTGCTTGGCGACCAGGGACAGGTCGATCAGGTCGATGAGAGCGCCCTGGAGAGCCTGGGCGGTGGTCTTCTGCGCGTCACCCTTGATCGGGCCGGAAATCGTAGACATGTCCTCCCTCTCCCCGGGGAAGCAGGCTTCATTCCCCCCGCTCTTGACAGTGCAACAATGACAGTGTCAGTGTGGTGGCATGAGCGAGACGTGGACGATCGGCGAGCTGGCGGAGCACGCGGCCGCCCAGCTCCGCTCGCGGGCGCAGCCGCTCAACGGCCGGGTCCGCGAGGTGCCGGGCGAGCGCCTGATCAGGTGGTACACCACGATCGGCCTCGTCGACCCGCCCCTCACCCGCCAGGGCCGGATCGCCCGCTACGGGCGCAGGCACCTGCTCCAGCTCGTCGCCGTCAAGCGCCTCCAGGCCGCCGGGCTGTCCATCGCCGACATCCAGACGGCCCTCGCCGGAGCCACGGACGCCATGCTGGAGGAGGCGGCCCGCCTCACCCCGGATCCCGGCCCCCGCTTCTGGACCCGCCACCCGGCCCCCGGCTCCTCGACGGACGGGCCCCGGGACCTGCCGAACGCCCAGGACGCCCCGGCCGGTGCGCCCCCGGCCGCGGCGCAGGGCCTCTCAGGACCGCGAGCCCCCGCACGGGCACCCTCGGGGCCGCCGTCCGGGGGTGCGGGCGGGCCGGGCGCCACGAAGGAGCCGGAGGGTCCGGCGGTGCGCGGCCAGGGAGCTGCCGGTGGGCACGGTCCCGGTGAGGCTTCGCCCCTGTGGGGGGTCAGGCTCGGCGAACGGGTGACGCTGCTCGTGGAGGGACGGGCTCTGCCGGACGAGGACATCCAGGCCGTGCTGGCGGCGGCGGAGCCGCTGCTCGCGGTGCTCGAAGAGAGGAATCTGGCATGAACATCACGACACTCGAGCCCGCCCGGTGCGCGCCGGTGCCCGACGCCGGGATCGGCGCGCTGCGTACCGGGCGCGGCAACCTGCCGCTGGAGAGCGTGGACGTGTCCGCCGAGGTGTCCGGGCTGGTCGCCGGGGTGAAGGTGGCGCAGGGGTTCCGCAACCCGTTCGACGTCACGCTGGAGGCCACGTACGTGTTCCCGCTGCCGGACCGGGCGGCGGTGACGGCGTTCCGGATGGAGGCGGACGACCGGGTCGTGGAGGGCGTGCTGAAGGAGCGCGGTCAGGCGCGGGCCGACTACGACCGGGCGCTGCGGGAGGGGCGGCGGGCGGCGATCGCCGAGGAGGACCGGCCTGACGTGTTCACGATCCGGGTGGGCAACATCCTGCCCGGGGAGCGGGTGACGGTGCGGCTGGAGCTGAGCCAGCCGCTGCCGTACGAGGACGGGGCTGCCACGTTCCGGTTCCCGCTGGTGGTGGCGCCGCGTTACGTGCCGGGCACGCCGCTGGACGGGCCCGCGGCGGGCGACGGGGTGGCGCCCGACACGGACGCGGTGCCGGACGCGTCCAGGATCAGTCCCCCGGTGCTGCTGCCCGGCTTCCCGGACCCGGTGCGGCTGTCGCTGGCGGTCAAGGTCGACGCGGGCGGCCTTGAGCTGCGGGAGCTGGCGTCCAGCCTGCACGTGGTGGAGGAGGCCGGCGGTGTCGTACGGGTGCGTCCCGGCGAGCGGCTGGACCGCGACTTCATCCTGCGGATGGCGTTCGACGCCTCGACGGCGCTGCAACTGGACGGCGCGGGCACGTTCGCGCTGACGGTGGTGCCCCCGGCGCTGGAGTCGCCGAGGGCGCCGCGTGACCTGGTGCTGCTGCTGGACCGGTCGGGCAGCATGGCCGGCTGGAAGATGGTGGCGGCGCGGCGGGCGGCGGCACGGATCGTCGACACGCTGACGGCGCAGGACCGGTTCGCGGTGCTGGCGTTCGACTCGGTGGTGGAGGAGGCGTTCGAGGGGCTCGCGGAGGGCGGCGACCGCAACCGCTACCGGGCGGTGGAGCATCTGGCGCGGGTCGACGCGCGGGGCGGCACCGAGCTGCTGGAGCCGCTGCGCCGCGCGATCGACCTGCTGGGCGGCGGCGACGGCGGCCGGGAGCGGGTCGTGGTGCTGGTGACCGACGGCCAGGTGGGCAACGAGGACCAGATCCTGGAGCGGGCCGGTGGCGCGCTGTCGGCGATGCGGGTGCACGCGGTGGGCATCGACCGGGCGGTGAACGCGGCGTTCCTGGGCAGGCTGGCCGGGCTGGGGGCGGGCCGGTGCGAGCTGGTGGAGTCGGAGGACCGGCTGGACGCGGCGATGGAGCAGATCCACCGCCGGATCGGCGCGCCGCTGGTGACGGACCTGTCGCTGAAGGGCCTGGACGTGGAGCCGGGCACGCTCACGCACCTGGGCTCGATCTTCCCGGGCGTTCCGCTGCGGGCCTTCGGGCGGTGCCGGGAGGGCTCGGCGGTGACCGTGCGCGGGCTGGCGGCCGGGGCGGCGTGGGAGCAGCGGGTCGAGGCGACGGCCGTCGGCAGCCCGGCGCTGCGCGCCGTGTGGGCGCGCGCGCACCTGCGCGAGCTGGAGGACCGCTACGCGATGGGCGAGCACGGGCTGGAGCCGGAGATCGTCCGCGTGTCGCTGGAGCACGGGGTGCTGTGCCGCTTCACCGCGTACGTGGCCGTCGACAGCAGGCAGGTGGCCGAGGGCGCGCCGGAGCACCGGGCGATCCAGCCGGTCGAGCCGCCGAGCGGCTGGGAGATGCCGGCGCCGGCGGGCGGGTTCGCCTGGATGGCGGCGGAGGCGCCGCGCGGGATGCGGGCCATGGCCGCGCCCGCTCCCGGGCTCAACCCCGGCGGCGGGGGCGACCCGGTCGTCATGGCGGCGGCGCGCGGGCCGCTGTTCGCCGCGCCGATGGCGGCCGGACCGGCGCGGAGCGCGCCGATGGGAGCCAGGCCGGTGCCGCACGGGCTCGACACGGTCCGCGCGCAGCTCGCCGCCGAGCTGGACCGGCTCAAGGCGCTGACCGTGCCGGACGTGCTCTACCTGGCGGACCTGGGCTCCCGGCTGGCGGCGCTGGCGTCCTACCTGGGCGGGCACGCGGAGCTGGCGGCGCTGGCCCGCGAGCTGGAGGCGGCCGAGCGGCCGGGCGCCGACCCGGAGGCGCTGCGCCGCCGGGCGATCGAGGTCCTGACCGCCCTGACCGCCCCCGACCGGCCCGGCGGCCCCACCCCGGAGGGCGGCCCCGGCCGGCCCGACGCCCCCGCCCCCGAGGGCGGCCCCGGGCTGGGCGGACCTGCCACCGGCGGCGGCTCCGGGCCTGGTGGAGGGGCCGGGCCGGAGGGGCGGGCCGGGGATGAGGGGCCGCGGCGGCCCTTCTGGAAGCGCGCCTGAGCCGGGGCAGCGGCACGTCAAGGGAAGGGCAAGGCGGGGCCGGCGCACGCGGGCGCGGCGGCCCCGCGCACCCGTCCGGGGACCATACTCTGGACGGGTGACCACACTCGTGCTGGACGGCGGCCTGTCCACCCATCTCGAAGCGCTCGGCGCCGACCTCGGCGACGCGCTCTGGTCGGCCAGGCTGCTGCTGGAGGACCCCGGGCTCGTCCGGCAGGTGCACGCCGACTACTTCGCCGCCGGCGCCGACGTGGCCACCACCGCGAGCTACCAGGCGTCCATCCCCGGCTTCCGGCGCCGGGGGCTGGACCTGGCCGAGGCCGAGCGGCTGATCGGGCTGTCGGTCGAGCTGGCCGCGCAGGCCCGTGACGAGGCGGGCGGCGGGCTGGTCGCCGCCTCGGTCGGCCCTTACGGGGCGTTCCTGGCCAACGGCGCCGAATACACCGGCGACTACGACCTGGACGAGGACGGCCTGCTGGCCTGGCACCGGCCGCGCTGGGAGATCCTGGCCGCCTCCCAGGCCGACCTGCTGGCCTGCGAGACCATTCCCTCCTACGCCGAGGCGCGGGCGCTGGCCCGGCTGCTGGCCGAGACGCCGTCGGTCAAGGCGTGGGTGAGCTTCTCCTGCCGTGACGCGGCCCGCATCAGCGACGGCACCCCGATCGCGGAGGCGGCGGCGCTGTTCACCGGCAACCCGCAGGTGGTCGCCGTCGGCGCCAACTGCACCGCGCCGCGCCACATCCCCGGCCTGATCACCGAGCTGACCGGCAAGCTGCCGGTCGTCGTCTACCCCAACTCGGGCGAGACGTGGGACGCCGGCGGGCGCCGCTGGCTGGGGCTGTCGGACCCGCTGGAGTACGGCCAGGCGGCCAAGGAGTGGCAGGCGGCGGGCGCCGCGCTGATCGGCGGCTGCTGCCGCACCACTCCCGACCACATCCGCGAGGTCCGCGCCCACCTGTCCTGACCGACCGCCCTGACCGAACTGTCCTGACCGGGTGCCGCGTCGCCCCGGTCAGGCGGCGCGGCTGCCGGCCAGCTTCTTGTCCAGGCCGAGGATCCGGTCCAGGGCCAGCGCGCCGCCGCCGGTGAAGCCGATGGCCAGGCTGGCCGCGGCGAGCGCGAGCACGTACTCGTAGCCGCCGTCGCCGACGGCGAAGCCCGCCTGAAGGTGGGCGAAGAAGATCGCGCCCACCATGTCGAGCGCGAGGAGCGTGCCGAAGACGGGCAGCCCGACGCCGAGGATGAGCGCGATGCCGCCGACGACCTCCAGCACGGCGACGAGCGGGGCGGCGAGGCCGGGGAGCGGGATGCCGATCGACTCGAAGAACTGCGTGGTCCCGGCGATCCCCATGGTGGCGAACTTCTGGTAGCCGTGGACGAGGAAGATCACGCCTGTGGCCACCCGGGCGAGCAGCAGTGCGATGTTACGCGCTCGGTCAAGCATGTTGACTCCTTGAAGTTCGTACAGATTTGAACGAGACTCTACCGCGAAAGTTCAAATGTGAACAACAAGTAGACTGATCTGATGAGTGACACCCGGTGGCTCGACCCGACGGAAACGGCGGCCTGGCGCGCGTTCCTCTCCACCGCCCACCTGCTCGAACGGCGCATCGAGGAGCAGCTCAAGGCGGCGGCGGGGCTGACCCATCCGCAGTGGGAGATCCTGGTCAGGCTGGCCGACGCGCCCGACCGGCGCATGCGCATGACCGAGCTCGCCCGGGGCGTGGTGGTGTCCAAGAGCGCGCTGACGTACCAGATCACCCAGTTGGAGAAGGCGGGGCTGGTCGAGCGGACGACCTGCCCGTCCGACGACCGGGGCGTGCTGGCCGTGCTCACCGACGCGGGGACGCGCTGCCTGGAGCAGGTGGCCCCGGGGCACGTGGAAGTGGTGCGCGCCTATCTGATCGACCGGCTCACCCGCGAGGAGCTGGAGACGATGACCAAGGCGATGGGCAGGACCGAGCAGGCCCTGCGCGACTGACCTGGGCGGGCGGCCGTCAGCCCGCCGCCGCGGCGCGGGCGGCGCGCTCCATCTCGACCTTGGCGCTGGCGGCGTACTTGTCGACGTACTCCTGCTCCGACAGCTCCATCAGCGCGTACATGATCTCGTCGGTGACCGCGCGCAGCACCAGCCGGTCGTCCTCCATCCCGTAGTAGCGGGAGAAGTCGAGCGGCTTGCCGAACCGGACGCCGGGCCGGATGCCGAGCTTGGGCAGCGGCCGGCCGGGCGGCATCATCTCGAACGTGTTGACCATGGCCCACGGGATGACCGGGGCCCGCGACTCCAGCGCGAGCCGGGCCACGCCGGTCTTGCCCTTGTAGAGGCGGCCGTCGGGCGAGCGGGTGCCCTCGGGGTAGATGCCGAGCAGGTTGCCCTCGCGCAGCACGCGCAGGCCGGTGCGGAGCGCCGCCTCGCTGGCCTTGCCGCCGGACCGGTCGATCGGCACGGTGCCGACGCCGCTGAAGAACAGCCGGGTGAAGAAGCCCTTGACGCCGCGCCCGGTGAAGTAGTCGGACTTGCCCAGGGAGATGACCTTGCGCCTGAGCTGCAGCGGGCCGAAGAAGTGGTCGGCGAAGGACAGGTGGTTTCCGGCCAGGATGGCGGGGCCCTGCCGGGGCACGTTGTCGATGCCCTCCGCCCACGGCCTGAAGACGAGGTGGAGGATCGGCGCCAAGATGGCCTTGACCACCCAGTAGAACACCCGGCCACCTCTTCCTCATGCGACTGTCTGCGAGCACTCTGCGCGAGCACAGTCATCTTCCCATCCCGGTCCCGATGCTCCTACACCAGCTCTCGCACAATTGCCCCTGATCGTGCGACGATCGGGCAGTTCGGGGATGAAAATGCATGGAGGAGCTGTTATGCCGCTCATGCCAGGCGCTGAGCCCTATCACCATCACGCAGGTCAGGTCGGCGTGCTGCTGTGCCACGGATTCACCGGCAGCCCGCAGTCGCTGCGCCCCTGGGGCGAGCACCTGGCCGCGCACGGCGTCAGCGTCTCGCTGCCCCGCCAGCCCGGGCACGGCACCACCTGGCAGGAGATGAACCACACCCGCTGGGAGGACTGGTACGCCGAGGTGGAGAAGGCGTTCAAGGACCTCCAGGGGCGCTGTGCGGAGGTGTTCGTGGCGGGGCTGTCGCTGGGCGGCTGCCTGGCGCTGCGGCTGGCCGAGGTGCACGGCGACGCCATCCGGGGCGTCGTGGTGGTCAACCCGTCGATCACCAACGACGTGCCGCTGCTGCGGCTGGCGCCGGTGCTCAAGTGGTTCGTCGCCTCGGTGCCGGGCGTGGCCAACGACATCAAGAAGCCGGGCGCGACCGAGCTCGGCTACACGCGCACCCCGGTGAAGGCCGCCGCGTCGCTGCCCCGCCTCTGGTCCCTGGTCCAGGCCGACCTGGAACGGGTGACGCAGCCGCTGCTGGTCTTCCACAGCACCGAGGACCACGTGGTGAAACCGGCCAGCGTGGCGATCATCCGCCGGAAGGTGCCCCAGGCCACGATCGAGGAGCTTACCGATAGCTACCATGTTGCGACGCTTGACAACGATGCCGACAGGATCTTTGCCGGGAGCCTCGACTTCATCCGGACACATGCCTCGGTACCCTTGCAGAGGGACTGATCGCACCCAGGGGGAAGTCGCGATCGCTGTGGAGAGGCCCATCTAGGTGACGCCCCAGAGTGACGAGGACGAGGTCTGGCGGCAGATCGTCGCGTCCTTCAACGACACGGCCGAGCGCGACTCGGCTGATCAGCCATGGCCGGACAGCGAGAACGTCCCCGCCGAACCGCTGCGGCGGGTGGTGAAACCACCGGAGGAGTTCGCCGACCTCGACCTGAACGGGGAGCCCAGGGAGCCCCGCGAGTCCCGTGACGGCGACACGCTGGACCGGGGTGACGAGGGCGACACGCCGGGCGACGAGGAGGACGAGGGTCACTTCGAGCCGCCGCCTCCTCCCCCGCTGCCCAAGCTCGACCTGCCGACCAAGCTGGCCTGGCTGGCGCTGTTCGGCGGTCCCGCCTACCTGCTGGTGGCGGCGATGGCCGACTGGCGTATGGAGGGCTGGGCGCTGTTCACCGCGGTGGCGGCCTTCATCGGCGGCTTCGTGGCGCTGGTGGTGCGTATGGGCGACGGCCCGCCGAACGACGGCGGCTGGGACGACGGCGCGGTGCTCTAGACAGCTCTGGAGCACCGGCGCCCCGGAAGGACCGGGTCAGGAGTCGGGGTCGTCCGGCTGGCCCGGGCCGAACGACTCCACCACGTCCGTGTAGCGCTCCTGGTCGTCGACGGCGTGCCCGACGGCCCACACCGCCTGCCTGCCCGCCAGGTAGGCGACCGCCTGCAGCCGCACGCTGCTGCGCCCCTCGGCGGCGGCGCCGCGCAGGACCTCGCACGAACGCTTGTCGCAGCGCAGCATGAACGCCTGCGAGGCGCGCGCCGGGTCGTAGCCCGAGATCCAGTAGCGGCCCTTGCCGTCGCCGGTGACGCCGTAGAGGCGGGCGCCCTTGACCGGCAGCGACAGCCGCTTCCACCGCTTGCCGTTCCAGGCCAGGGCGAGCGGGCCGACCTTGCCGGGGCCGTGGTAGACGCCGCCGACGGCCAGCGCCCGCTTGCCGCTGTCGACGTGGATGTCACGCAGGTAGCCGCCGGGCACCGACGGCACCGGCATGCTCTTCCAGTCGCCGCCGGACTGGTGCACGATCAGCGGCGCCCGCCCGGTGTCGCCCACGGCGAAGCCACCGGACACCGCGTACAGGGCGCCCTTCTCCTTGGTCGGCTGGAACGTCCACTCGTTGTCGTGCCAGGTGACGATGAGGCCCTTGTCATCGCGGCTGCCGACGGCGGTGACCCGCTCGCCCGCCGCGTCGATCCCGCCGAGCCAGTCGCCGCTGCGCAGCCCCTCCGGCCGGACGCGGTCGAAGCCGCCCGTGTCGCCGCGGGCGATGAACGGGACGCCGTCGTGGCCGTCGCCGGCCGCCCACACGTCGCCGGAGGAGGCGGCCGAGATCGAACGCAGGCTGCCCGCCCCGGTGGTGTCGCGGATGGGGGCCTCGCTCCAGCGCTCGCCGTTCCAGTGGCGGATGGTGCCGCGGTTCTTCCACACGTCCCAGATCTGCTGCTGGCCGACGGCCCACACGTCGCCGGAGGACAGGGCAAGCACGTCGGAGAGCGAGCCGTCGGCCACCAGCCGCACGCTCGTCGTCCGCTCCCACGCGTCGATGGCGGCGGGGCGGGGCTCGGCATGCGCGGCGGGCGTGACCCCGGACAGGGCCACGGACGTCGCCAAGGTCAAGGAGAGCGCACGCCGCTGATAGCGACGGGTCATGGATCAAATGCTATTGGCTGAACGCCGCTGATGCCCCGTTAGGGGAAGACTCGCAGTTCGGCGAGCACCGGGAGGTGGTCGCTGGCCCCGGTCAGGTCGGGGCTCGCGGCTTCCACGCCGCCGCACGACACGACACGCAGCCCGCGCGCGGCGAACAGGGCGTCGATGCGATGGCGGGGCTTGGCGGCGGGGAAGGTGAGCCCGTCGCCGCGCGGCGCGGCGGCGTGGCAGTCGGCCAGGCGGGCGGCCAGCAGCCGCCAGGCCGGCCGGCAGGGGTGCTCGTTGAGGTCGCCGCCCAGCACCACCTCGGCGTCGTGGCGGGCGGCGACGGCCTCGGTCAGCTCCAGCGCCTCGGCGGCGTGGCACGTCCTGGCGGCCTCGTGCAGGTCGAGGTGGAACGAGCCGACCGCCAGCCGCGCCCCCTCGACCTCCACGACGGCCACGGCCAGCGCGCGGGCCTCCAGCCCGGCGAACACCTTGAGCACGTGGCTCTCGGCGTGCAGCACCCGGGCGCGCGGCCCGGCCAGCACCGCGACGCCGCGCCTGGTGTGCCCGCCGGCCGTGCGCAGCCCGTGGCGCGCGATCAGGCGGCGCCAGCGCAGGCGCCGGTGCGGCAGCCGCGGCACCTCCTGGACGCAGATCACGTCGGCGCGGGCCGCCGCGATCACCCGCTCCAGCGCGGCCCCGTCGTCCCTGAGCCCATGCAGGTTGTACGTGACCACCCGGACATCCGGGACAGCGGGAACGTCACGGCCGGGCGGGCCCGGCACGGCGGCAGACTCAGGCCCGGCGGCGCCGCCGGCGGTCAGCGGCGGCGGGCGAGGTCGGCGGCGCCCACGACGCCGGCCGAGGCGCCCAGCTCGGCCATCCGCACCTCGGCGACGGGCCGGTGGCCCCGGCCGGTGAGCCGCTCCTCGAAGGCCGCGCGGGCCCGGTCGAGGAACAGGTCGGCGGCCCTGGACACGCCGCCGCCGAGGATGAAGCACCCGGGGTCGAGGACGGCGGCGAGGTCGGCCATGCCCTGGCCGAGCCAGTCGGCGACGCTGGCGAAGGCGGCGAGCGAGGCCTCGTCGCCCATCCGGGCCGCCTCGGTCACCTCCTCGCCCTCGATCCGGCCGCCGGCCAGCCCGAGCAGCGTCCGGGCGCGCTCGGGGTGCAGGGCGGCGGTCTCCCTGGCCTCGGCGACGAGCGCGTTGCCGCTGGCGTACTGCTCCCAGCAGCCGTGGCGGCCGCAGCCGCACAGCCGCCCGTCGGGCACCACCTGCATGTGGCCGAGTTCGGCGCCCATGCCCCAGTGGCCGCGGTAGAGGTGGCCGTCGAAGACGATGCCGCCGCCGATGCCGGTGCCGATCGTCAGGCAGACCACGTGGGACTGCCCGCGCCCGGCCCCGAACCTGGTCTCGCCCCAGGCCATGGCGTTGGCGTCGTTCTCGATCACCACGGGCAGGCCGACGAGCCCGCTGATCTTCTTCTGCAGGGGCTCCTCACGCCAGGCGAGGTTGGGTGCGAAACGTACGATCGACCGGGTCTCGTCGACGAACCCTGCCGCGCCGACGCCGACGGCCTCGATCTCGCGGTCGCCCGCGAGCTCGCGCACCACGTCCGCGACCGTCTCGGCGACCAGGTCGGGCCGGTCGGCGGCGGTGGGCCTGAGCGCGTGCTGGACGATCTGTCCGTCGTCGTCGACCACACCGGCGGCGACCTTGGTGCCGCCGATGTCCACACCGATCGTGAACATTGCCCGCCTTCCCCTTTTATCCCAGGTCTATGTGCTCGACATTGTCGCGGTCGCGGTCGCGCTCGTCGCGCGGCCGGCGGGGGGCGGGCCTGCTCAGCGCGTCGAACGCCTCGCGGAAGGCGGCGAACAGCTCGCCGCCGGCGGCCATGATGTGCCCGGCGACGTCGCCCGCCGCCTCGCCTGCCCGGTTCGTGGCGCCTTCGCGCTGTGCCGCGATCGCGCGGCAGAAGGGGCACGCCTTGCAGACGTACTCGCCTTCGGGCTCGGACACGGCCTCGCCCCAGACGTCCTTCTGCTCCCGCCCGCCGCCACCGCCCGTGAACGAGTTGAACACGGTCTTGCCGACCTGGCGGGTGGCCCGGCCCTGGATCGCGTCGAAGAGCTTGCGCGCCTCTTCGGCGACGGTCCCGATGGGATCTCTGTCGTTGTTGTCGGTCATGTGGCCCTCCCGGCTGATGCGGCGCTCATCCCGTCGCGTGCGCTTCGTCGGATTTCGCCTCCGAGGTGAACCGTACCCGGAGCGCGCCGTCGCGGAGCACCGCCGAGCTGATCTTCCTGCGGGCGAGGGCGGCGGGCAGCGCCAGGATGCGCCGGTAGGGCCCGGCGGTGATGATCAGTTCGTCGCCCTTGCGGGCCAGGTCGACGTCGCCGTGGCGGGCGCCCGGCAGCGCCAGCGTGAGCTCGTCGGCCGACAGCCGCAGCGGCGGCGGCGCGGCGGGCGGGGCGAACGGGTCGGCCTCGCCGTAGAGCGCCTCGCCGAGCCTGGCCAGCGCCTCCTTGCCGACCGGCTCGGCGGGCAGGTAGGGGACGACGTGCACGGGCAGCGGCGCGAACGACTCCTCGGCCTCGGCCAGCAGCCTGCTCTGGGCCTCCACCCACTGGGCGCGCCACGGGTCGGCGTCACCGGCGGGGAAGACCCGGTTGGCGACGACGGCGTCGACGCGGTAGCCGTACAGGTTGAGCGACGTGAGGGTGCGCCGGGCCTCGGCGAGCACCACCGACTCGGGCGTGAGCACGAGGCGGACGGAGGCGTGGCCGCCGGTGAGCAGGTCGCGCACCTCCATCAGGCCGCGGTGGAAGCGTTCGGCGGCGCCGACCACCTCGTCACCGGGCGCGCTGACGCGGGCGACGCCGCGCACGAACGGCGCGGCGACCCGCAGCAGCCGGCGGCCGAGCGGCATCAGCCGGTTGACGTGCCAGTCGAGCGCCTCGGGCAGCGCGAGCAGGCGCAGCGTCTCGGCGGTGGGCGCGCAGTCGACGACGATGACGTCCCAGCGGCCCTCGCGGGCGTGCTCGCGCAGCTCCATGAGGGCGATGAGCTCCTCCGCGCCGGGCAGCACGGTCAGCTCCTCGGAGGTGATCTCGTCCAGGCCCAGCTCGGCGAGCAGGCCGCGGGCGTAGTCGCGCAGCTCGCCCCAGTGGCGCTCCAGCGAGCGCTGCGTGTCGACCTGGTGCAGGTGCAGGCCGGGCGCGACCTCGCCGGGCTCGACGGCGAGCGCGTCGGCCAGCGAGTGGGCGGTGTCGGTGGAGACGATCAGCGTCTTGAGCCCGCGCCGGGCGGCGAGCGTGGCGGTGGCCGCGGCGGCCGTCGTCTTGCCGACGCCGCCCTTCCCGGTGAACAGCAGGACGCGGGGGCTCACCTCAGCGGCCTTCGACGCGCTTCTTGAGACCCTTGAGCGCGGTGTCCACGATCACCTTCTCCGCCTTGCGCTTGATCATGCCGATCATCGGGACGGCGAGGTCGACCGCGAGCTCGTACGTCACCTCGATCCCCCTGCCCGTGTCGGCGAGCAGATAACTGCCGTCGAGGCGGGAGACCATCTTGCCGGGCTCCGACACCCGCCAGCTCACGCTCTGGTCGTCGTTCCAGGTGTAGGCGAGGGTGTAGGTGTCGCTGATCATGCCGGCGTCGAGGACGAACCGCACGGACTCGGGCCTGCCGTCGGCGCCGGTGGACAGGACCTCGGCGCTCTTCACCTGGCCGGCCCACTCGGGGTAGGCGGGCAGGTCGGCGATGACCGCCATGACGCCGGCGCGATCGGCGTCGATGACGATGCTCGAACTGGTGCGATCAGCCATGCGACCAAGATACTGGGCCGTTCACCATTCGAGGATGTACGGAACGCCCTTTCCCCGGAAATGGCCCACGTTCACGCATTCGGTGCGGCCGATGCGCAGGCGCGGGTAGAGCGGCTGGTGGACGTGGCCGAACAGGGCGTAGCGCGGCTGGGTCCGCCTGATCAGCTCCAGCGTGGCCTCGCTCCCCCGCTCGAAGCGCCGGGCGACCACGTCGTAGAGCAGCTCGGGCACGGCGGGCGGGATGTGGCAGCACAGCACGTCGACCTCGCCGAGCGCCTCGACCTTGGCGGCGTACGCCTCGTCGCTGATCTCGTACGGGGTGCGGTAGGGGGTCTTGAGCCCGCCGCCGACGAACCCGAAGCGCAGCCCGCCGATCTCCGCCGTCTCCCCGTCGAGCACCCGGTGGCCGGGGCGCAGGTAGTCGGCCCACAGGCGCGGGATGTCGACGTTGCCGTAGGTGAGGTAGGCGGGCGCGGGCATGGCGGCGAACAGGTCGCGGTACTGGGCGCGCACGTTGCGCTCGATGTGCTCGCGCGGGTCGCCGTCGAGGCTCGCCCACAGCGCCGTCGACATGGCCCTGGCCTCGTCGAACCGCTTGGCCGTGCGCAGCGCGATGAACCGGGCGGCCTGCTCGGCGCCGAACAGGTCGGCGAAGATGCCCTGCGCGTGGTCGTCGTAGTCGATGAACAGGATCAGGTCGCCGAGACAGATGAGCGCGTCGGCGCCGTCGCCCGCCCGCGCCAGCGCGTCCGCCCTGCCGTGCACGTCACTGACCACGTGGACCCTCATGGGCCGATCCTATGAACAACGGCTGCTAGCGTGATGAATGCCCTTCATCACGTCTGGATGACGAACCTACCGGCGCGTAACTTGTCGCGGTAACGTCCAGCGCATACCAGAAGCGTGCACCCGACTAGGAGTGGATCCGTGCGCGAGTACAGCGTCCCGGTGCTGGTGGATGTGCCTGCCGCCGCCTGCCTGCCCGACACCGTGTTCCGGCGGGGCGAGCAGGAGCCCGGCCGGGTCGTCATGCGCCGCAAGCAGGACGACGCCTGGCCGGTCGTCACGGCGGGCGAGTTCCGCGACCAGGTGGTGGCGCTGGCCCGTGGCCTCGTCGCGGCCGGCATCGAGCACGGCGACCGGGTGGCGCTGATGTCGCGCACCCGCTACGAGTGGACGCTCATCGACTACGCGATCTGGTCGATCGGCGCGGTGACCGTGCCGGTGTACGAGACCTCCTCGGCCGAGCAGGTCCGCTGGATCCTCGCCGACAGCGGCGCCAAGGCCGTCTTCGTCGAGCTCGACACGCACGAGGAGACCGTGCGCGAGGCCGCGCCCGACCTCAAGCTCGTGTGGCGGGTCGACGCCGGCCCCGAGGGCGCCGACGTGGAGGAGGCCGCGGTGCACGAGCGGCGCTCCCTGGTGTGCGCCGCCGACCTGGCCACGATCGTCTACACCTCGGGCACCACCGGCCGGCCCAAGGGCTGCCGGATCACCCACGACAACCTGCTGTTCACCGCCGTCAACGTGCTGCGCGGGCCGCTGGAGCCGCTGTTCGCCGCCAAGGACCCGGCGGCGCTGCTGTTCCTGCCGCTGGCGCACATCTTCGCGCGGATGATCCAGGTGGTGCTCGTCGAGGCGGGCGCGATCATGGCGCACACCCCGAACATGAAGAACGTCGCCCCCGACCTCCAGGACTTCAAGCCCACGTTCCTGCTCGGCGTGCCGCGCGTCTTCGAGAAGGTCTACAACGCCGCCGAGCAGAAGGCCATCGCGGGCGGCAAGGGCAAGATCTTCGCCCGCGCCGTCGACGTGGCCGTGGCCTGGAGCAAGGCCGAGAGCTCCGGCGGCGCCCCCCTCGGCCTGCGGCTGCGGCGGGCGCTGTTCGACAAGCTCGTGTACGGCAAGCTCCGCGCGGCCACCGGCGGCAGGCTCACCGCGGCGGTTTCGGGCGGATCGGCGCTCGGCGACCGGCTCGGCCACTTCTTCCGCGGCGTCGGCATCGAGGTGTACGAGGGCTACGGGCTCACCGAGACCTCGGCCCCCTGCTCGGTCAACATGCCGGGCGCCAACAAGATCGGCACGGTCGGCAAGCCGCTGCCCGGCGTGACGCTGCGCATCGGCGACGACGGCGAGATCCTGGCCCGGGGCCGCAACGTGTTCGCCGGCTACTGGAACAACGACGAGGCCACCGCCGAGGCGATCGACGAGGCCGGCTGGTACCACACCGGCGACGTCGGCGAGCTCGACGCCGACGGCTACCTGCGCATCACCGGGCGCAAGAAGGAGATCCTGGTGACGGCCGCGGGCAAGAACGTCGCCCCCGGGCCGCTCGAGGACTCCCTGCGCGCCCACCCGCTCATCTCGCAGGCCATGCTCGTCGGCGACGGCCGGCCGTTCGTCGGCGCGCTCGTCACGCTCGACCCCGAGGCGCTGGAGCAGTGGTCGTCCGGCAACGGCCGCCCCGCCGACCCGCGCACCGACCCGCGCATCCTGGCCGAGGTGCAGGGCGCGGTCGACCGGGCCAACGCCATGGTGTCGAAGGCCGAGCAGATCAAGAAGTTCACGATCCTGGCC
The DNA here is from genome assembly GCF_040639085.1 of Nonomuraea sp. NPDC023979. Lineage (NCBI taxonomy): Bacteria > Bacillati > Actinomycetota > Actinomycetes > Streptosporangiales > Streptosporangiaceae > Nonomuraea > Nonomuraea sp. NPDC023979. Next base: position 192,043 of record NZ_JBEZZG010000007.1, on the reverse strand, counting down.
GCCGACCTCACCGAGGAGAGCGGCCACCTGACCCCCACCCTCAAGGTCAAGCGCAACCTCGTCATGCGCGACTTCGACCCCGAGATCGAGGCCCTGTACGGGTAATGCTGGGGCTCCAGCATTGCCAAGAAACCGTATGGAGTCGCCTGCACACGCGGAGTAGCTTTTGGATGACATCGGGACCGGAGATCGCCAACATCCCCGGTCCCTGCCTCCGAAGGTAGGAGAGCTCCATGGTGAGTGTCATGGAAATCGCGCAGGATCTGACGGAGAGGATCAACGGCGTCGCCGCCCGGGTCAAGACCCTCGACGGAAAGGTCACCCTGCTCGACAAGCGCGTCGAGCGCCTGGAGGTCAAGGTCGACCGCCTGGAAGTCAGGGTCGAGCGTCTGGAGGTCAAGGTCGACCGCCTGGAGGAGAAGGTCGACGCGGGCTTCGAGGCCGTGGAGCGCCGGTTCGAAGCGGTCGACCGCCGGTTCGAGACGATGGACCGCCGGTTCGAGACCATGCAGAAGACGCAGAACGACATGATGGGCATCCTGGTCGACATCCAGCGCAGGCTGAGCGACCCGAGCGCCTGTAACTAGCCGGTCAGCTGAGAGGCCGTCGGCCCGCGGGAGCGGGTCCGGCGGCCTCTTCGGCGTTCGTGGGGCGGAAACGCACACGTTGACAGTTTGAAATGGTGCGTTTTCGATGAAGGGTGAGTGAACTCGGGGGAACTTGAGGGTCCGGCAAGGAGGAACCATCATGGACCAACGTCCGCCACTCTCCCGCCGCAATCTCCTGATAGGGGCCGCCGCAGCGTTCGGCGTGCCCGCCGTCCTGACCGGGTGCGGCTCCGGCGCGCCCGCGCCCGGCGGCAGCACGACCGGCAACACGGCCGCCGGCGCCGTGACGCTGGGGTCCAACGCCTCGGACGAGGTGCCGAAGAAGTCACTGGAGACCGTGCTGAAAGGCTTCACCTCCGGCCAGGTGAAGGTCAACACGGTGGACCACAACACCTTCCAGGAGAACATCAACCGCTACCTGCGCGGCACCCCGGACGACGTGTTCACCTGGTTCGCGGGATACCGGATGCAGTTCTTCGCCGAGCAGGGCCTGGCGACGGACATCTCGGACGTGTGGCGGGAGATCGGGGCCGACTACACCCCGGCTTTCAAGGCGGCGTCGACGGGCACCGACGGCAAGCAGTATTTCGTACCGTTCACGTACTATCCGTGGGCGGTCTTCTACCGCAAGAGCGTGTGGGAGGAGAAGGGGTACGAGCCTCCGAAGACGCTGGACGAGCTGACGGCGCTGTCGCGGCGGATGAAGGCCGACGGGCTGGTCCCGATCGCGTTCGCCGACAAGGACGGCTGGCCGGCGATGGGCACGTTCGACATCATCAACATGCGCACGAACGGCTACGACTTCCACATCGCGCTCATGGCGGGGAAGGAGTCGTGGACGGATCCCCGGGTGAAGCAGGTGTTCGAGACGTGGCGCGGGCTGCTGGAGCACCACCAGCCGGCCGCGCTGGGCCGCACCTGGCAGGAGGCCGCGCAGTCGCTGGCGGAGAAGAAGACCGGCATGTACCTGCTCGGCATGTTCGTCGCCCAGCAGTTCCCCGAGGCGGACCGGGACGACCTGGACTTCTTCACGTTCCCCGAGATCAACCCGGCCTACGGCACCGACTCGATCGACGCGCCCATCGACGGCTACATGGTCTCCGCCAAGGCCAGGAACGTGGACGGCGCCAAGGCGCTGATCAAGCACTTCGCCCAGGCGGCCGCGCAGAACGTGGCCACCGAGGCCGACCCCGGCACGCTGGCGGCCAGCTCCAAGGCCGACACCAGCGGCTACAGCGCGCTGCAGAAGCGCGGCGCCGAGCTGGTCTCGCAGGCGTCGCACATCGCCCAGTTCCTCGACCGTGACACCCGGCCCGACTTCGCCTCCACCGTGATGATCCCGTCGCTGCAGTCGTTCATCGACAAACCTGCCGAGATCGACTCCTTACTCGTGTCCATCGAGAAGCAGAAGGCCAACATCTTCCGTTGATGGCCGTCAAGACCCGTCGCTACTCCGCCCGCGACGTGACCGTGCTGGTCATCGGGCTGGGGGTGGCCGTCATCGCCAGCGTGGGCCTCGTCTGGGGGCCCACGCTCGCCTCCGTGGTGCTGTCCGCGACCGACTGGAACGGCTTCGGGCCGATCGAGTGGGTCGGCGGGCGCAACTACGGCGACCTGGCCGGCGAGTATCCGCCGTTCTGGTCGGCCGTGCGCAACAACGTCCTGTGGCTGGGCTTCCTCGGGCTGGTCGCGACCCCGTTCGGCCTGTTCTGCGCGGTGCTGCTGGACCGGCGGCTGCGGCTGTCGCGGTTCTACCAGAGCGCGCTCTACCTGCCGGTGGTGCTGTCGCTGGCCGTGGTCGGGTTCATCGCGCAGCTCGTCTACTCCACCGACTACGGCGTGCTGAACGCGGTCACCGGGCTGTCGGTCGACTGGCTGGGCGACCGGTCGGTCAACATCTGGGTGGTCATGGTCGCGGCGGCCTGGCGGCACGTCGGCTACGTGATGATCATCTACCTGGCGGGGCTGAAGGCCGTCGACCCGGCGCTGAAGGAGGCCGCGGCCATCGACGGGGCCAACGAGGCGCAGACGTTCTTCCGGGTGGTGTTCCCGACGCTGCGGCCGGTCAACGTGATCGTGCTGGTGATCACGGTGATCGAGGCGCTGCGCGCGTTCGACATCGTCTACGCGATCAACAAGGGCCGCAACGGGCTCGAACTGCTGTCGGTGCTGGTCACGGAGAACATCGTGGGCGAGGCCAGCCGGATCGGGTTCGGCTCGGCGATCGCGGTGGTGCTGCTGGTGATCTCGCTGGGGTTCATCGTGACGTACCTGTCGCAGCTGTTCAGGGAGGAACGATGACGGCCCTCGCCCCGGCCCGGCGGCGGGCCAGGCCGCTGCGCGTCCTGCTGCACGCCTTCCTCGCGCTGGTGGCGCTGGGCTGGCTGCTGCCGCTGGCGCTGGCCGTGTACGCCTCGCTGCGCCCGTACGAGGAGACGGCCAGGCTCGGCTACTTCTCGCTGCCCGAAAGCCTCACGCTGGACTACTACGGGCAGGCGTGGAGCCAGGCCGAGCTGCCCCGCTACTACCTCAACACGCTGATCATCGTAATCCCGGCCCTGCTGCTGACGCTCTTCCTGGCCTCGTTCGCCGCCTTCGCCATCGCCCGGGCCAGGATCCCCGGGCGCCGGACCCTGCTCATCGTCTTCACCGCGGGCAACCTGCTGCCGCCGCAGGTGCTCATCACCCCGCTCTACACGCTCTACACGCTGGTCCCGCTGCCGCTGTGGCTGTCGGACTCCCAGGCGCTGTACGACTCCTACCTGGGGCTCGTCCTCATCCATGTGGCGTTCCAGTTCGGGTTCTGCGTGTTCGTCCTGGCGAACTTCATGCGCACGATCCCGGAGGAGATCACCGAGGCGGCGCTGGTGGACGGGGCGAGCGTGTGGCGGCGCTACTGGAAGCTGACGCTGCCGCTGTGCCGCCCGGTGCTGGCGGCGCTGGCGACGTTGCAGTTCACCTGGATGTACAACGACTTCCTGTGGGCGCTGGTGCTCATGTCGTCGGGTGACAAGCTGCCCGTCACCTCGGCGCTGAACAACCTGCGCGGCCAGTTCTTCACCGACTACAACCTGCTGGCGGCCGGGTCGGTGCTGGTCGCGCTGCCGACGCTGATCGTCTTCCAGCTCCTGCACAAGCAGTTCGTCGCCGGGCTCACGCTCGGGTCCACGAAGGGGTGATCAGGCAGGGAGGATCACAGCAGGGCGCGGAAGCGGTCGGCGACCCGGTCCCACGACCATTCGGCGGCGATCCAGTCGCGGCCGGCCTCGCCCAGCTTCCGCGCCCGCTCGGGCGCGCTCAGCAGCTCGATCAGGGCCGCGGCCACCTCCCCGGTGTCGCGGCCGTCGACGACCAGGCCGGTCTCGCCGTGCCGCACCGCCTCGGGCGCGCCTCCGGACGCGCCCGCCACCACCGGCAGCCCCGTCGCCGACGCCTCCAGGAACACGATCCCGAGCCCTTCCACGTCGACCCCGCCCCACCGGGTACGGCACGGCATCGCGAACACGTCGCCGGCCGCGTAGTAGCCGGGCAGGTCGGCGGCCGGGACGCTGCCGGTGAACACGATCGACGGGCTGCCCGCGGCCAGCCGCTCCAGCCTGCGCCGGTGCGGGCCGCCGCCGACCAGCAGCAGCACCGCGCCCGGCACCTCGCGCAGGACCCTCGGCCAGGCTCTGATGAGCTGGTCCTGCCCTTTGCGCGGCACCAGCCGGGACACGCACACCACCACCGGCCCGCCGCCGGGCCGCCGGGGCTCCACGTCGGGCCGGAACTGCGTCACGTCCACGCCGGGGGCCAGCCGTACCAGCTTGTCCTCGGGGACGACCGGCGCCAGCCGGGCGCGGGTGTAGGGGCCGAGGTAGGTGACCACGTCGGCGTGGCCGGCGATGCGGCGCAGCACCGAGCGGAACCCCGGCGCGCCCGCCCAGGACGCCTCGTGGCCGTGCGTGAGCATGACGATCCGCCGCGCGCCAGCCGCGCGCAGGCGCGGCGCGAGCAGGCCGAGCGGCGCCGCCGCGCCGAACACGACGGTGTCGGCGCCGTGCTCGGCCACCAGCCGCGCAGCCCGCCGGGCGACGGCGGGCGTCGGCAGCATCAGCCGGCCCGGGTGCCGGACGACCCGGTACGGCTGCCGCCGGTCGAACTCGGCGCAGCCGGGCCAGGCCGGGGCGTAGACGGCCACGCCGGGGGTGCGCAGGGCCAGGCCGTGCACGAACGACTGGATGCCGCCGGGGCGCGGCGGGAAGTCGTTGGTGACGACGACCACCCGGCGAGGTGCGCTCACGGCTGGGGGCGGCCGTTCAGCTCGGCCCAGGAGCGGGCCATGGCGATCCGCTGGGCAGCCGTGGGATGGGAGGCATAGAGCACATATTCCACCGCATCTGGCGACAAGTCGGAAATATTGGCTGTTGCCAGGCGTTTCTGCATCGCGACGAACGTGGCCGGGTCGCCCGTCAGGTCCAGGGCGTGCGCGTCGGCCCTGGCCTCGATGTGGCGGCTGATCACGTTCTGCGCCGGGCCGGACAGGAACGTCGCCAGCGTCATCAGCCCCAGCACCACGCCCACCGCCCGGGGATCGGTGATCGGCGCGCCGCCCGTACGCCGCCGTGCCGCTCCGAACACCAGGAACAGCAGGACCGCCCCCAGCGCCGCGCCGAGCGCCCCGACGAGCGTGCCGTGCAGGACGTCGCGGTTCTTCGCGTGGCCGAGCTCGTGCGCCACCACCAGCTCCACCTCACGCGGCGGCGCCTTGAGCAGCGTGTCGTAGACGACGATCCGGCGGGTCGCGCCGAACCCCGAGACGTAGGCGTTCAGCGCGGTCGTCCGGCGCGAGGCGTCGGCCACCAGCACGTCCTCCACCGGCACCCCGTCACGCTCGGCCATCGCCATCAGGTTGGCGCGCAGCGGCGAGTCCGGCATGGCGTGGAAGTCGTTGAACACCGGCTCGAACACCACCGGGTAGACGAACGACGCCCCCACGGTCAGCGCGAACGCCCCGGCGGCGGCCGGGATCCACCAGCGCCGGACCCGCCGCGCCAGCGCCACCACGGCCAGCACCATGACGGCCAGCAGGGCCGCGTTGATGCCGACGCTCTTGAGCCGGTCGCCCGTCCAGGCCGCCCAGTCCTGCGTGGACAGCCCGAAGTCGCGCAGCGTGCCCTCGAACCACATGCCGAGCGGCCACCGTACGGCCTCCTCGATCACCGTGAGCACGAGGACGCCCAGCAGCACCCGCGCCCACCACGGGCCCCGCAGCCATCCCAGCAGCCTCGCGCCGAGCGGCGTGGCCACGAGCAGCCCGGCGAACACCAGCGTGACGCCCAGCGACAGGTAGCTCGGCACGCTGGTGGCCGCGTCGAACGCCTGCGAGCGGGCGATCTCGGCGGCGCCGAAGTCACGCGCCGGGTCGGGCATCACCTCGGGCGCCCCGGCGGGCAGCGCCGTCCACGGCGTCGTGAACGCCACCACCCCGGCGATCACCGCCCCCAGCACGGCCAGCCCGGCCCCGGCCTCCCGCCGCAGCCTCGCCTCACGCCCGCCCCCGTCGCCTGTCACGTGCCCGTCCCCGTCCCCGGCCACGTCCTCGTCCCCCGTCTCGGGCGACGGCTCGGCGACGTCCGCCCTCTGGAGGGCGCGGGTGGCGGGCGGGCCGACGTCCTGTTCGGTCGTCTCGCGCCGTTCCTGCCGGTCGTCCATGTCGCGTCCCCTCACGCCAGTCGGTCCCGGACGTACGCGCGCCACAGCCGGGTCAGCGTGCCCGCCGAGAGCCCCAGCGAGGCCAGCGCCCGGCCGGCGCCGTACGTCTGGGCATCACGGTAGAGCCTCACCAGGCTCTTCTCACCCCAGCGCGCGGCGACGAAGCGACACACCAGCCAGGCTTCCTGGTACGCGCGGGCGAGCCGGCCCGCGTCGGCCCCGGGGACGAAGTCGGCCCCGTCCGGCAGATCGGACGGCGTCCGCCCGGCCCGCACCTCGGCGGCCAACTCGGCGGCGGCCACCTCGACGGGCAGCCCGGCGTCCCGGTAGGCCACGTAGTCGGCGAAGCCCTCGTACAGCCAGACGGGCAGCCCGTCGGTCCCGGCGGCCACGTGGGTCAGCTCGTGCGCCAGCACGACGTCACGCCCGACCGGGGTGAGCCGGGCGAAGTGCTCGGGCACCACGATCACGCGTCCCCGGTCGGCCACCGCCGCCAGCCCGTCGACCGACGCGACGCCGGCCAGCGCGGCGGCCTCCCGCGCCGAGGCGGGCACCAGGACCACGGCCCGGACGTCGCCGCCCAGCACTCCCCCGACCCGCCGTCCCGCGGTGTCGGCCCGGCGCGCCAGGTCCGCCAGCAGCCCGGGGGGCGCGTCCTGCCCGGCGACGAGCGACCGCTCACCGCGTACGACGTCGAGCCCGTCGCCCCAGCGCGCCCGCACGCCGGCGAGCACCCCCGCCTCGATGGCGGCGCCTCCCGGCCCCGGGACCGGGCCGGACCCACCGGCCAGGAACGCCGCGACAACCAGCAGCACCACCGGCACGACCCGCCGGCGCATCCACTCGGACACCCTCCCGGACGTGCTGCCGGGCGCTCTGCCGGGCGCGCCGCCGGGCGCGCCGCCGAGCCCCTTGCCGGACGTGCTGCCGGGCCCATTTCCAGGCCCGCTGCCGGACCCCCTGTCGGACACGCTGCCCGATCGTAGCCGCCGATCCTGAGCGTCGCCCGGGAAGGCCGAAGGCCCCGTCCCGGGTCGGGGACGGGGCCTTCGGCGCAGGTCACAGACCGGGACGCACCGCGCCCGCGAACGACGCCTTGCGCCAGCCGCGAAGCTTCTCGACACGCACGCGCTGGCCCGTTCTCGGCGAGTGGACCATCTTGCCGTCGCCGACGTACATGCCCACGTGCCCGAGCCCGCGGAAGAACATCAGGTCACCCGGCTGCAGGTGCTTGTAGGAGACCTTCTTCCTGATGCGCGCGAACTGGCTGTTCGTCACGCGCGGGATCTTCACCCCGGCCTTCTTCCAGGCGTACTGGACGAGGCCCGAGCAGTCGAACGACCCGGGGCCGGTGGCGCCGTAACGGTACGGGTCGCCGATCTGCTTCTTGGCCACGGCCACGGCCTTGCGGGCCTTGGCCTTCTGCCGAGCGACCTTGGCCACCTTCGACGACTTGACGGACTTCTCCGTCTTGGTCACCGCAGTGGTGGCGAACTCATTCGTCGTCGCCGCCTGCGCCGCCGGGGCGTGGACGACCAGACCTCCGGCCGTCACGGTGATCAGCGCTACGCCACTCAGGGCGAGACGGGACAGACGGGGGTTGTGCGAGAGGGTAGACAGGATTGCTCCTAGGGGCTTCCACGAACGCCTACCGGGTTAGCTGACGGATTCGGGCCTGGAAGTCGCCCTACGGCGCTGAACGCGCCGATTCACCCCTGATCACCGCGTACGGGATCGTTGGGTCCCCGGCTCCGTGCCTCCTGGCTGCACGGACTCGGCAGGCCACCGCCGCGTCTTCGCGCCTCGGGGGCGCTGGCCGCGGTGACCGGCGGATGATTCTCTCTGTCGAACATCGGGGGACCCGATGGTGACCGGCGGGCGTCCTGGCTGGAACGCCGCGACGCCAGAAGTTACGCCGAAAAGTCACGTAATGGCAAAGCCTGAGTAAGCGAGTAAAGATCAGACACGCCGGGAGTCAGGTCCTCATCCCCCGCCGGAGCAGCGGGTTTCGTTACCCAAGTGTGACCCTCCTCACACTTGGGCCGACCCCGTCTTGTCAGGGGCGTACGGCGCCCACGAGACGGCGCCCGTACGACGAGAGTGTGACCACCTTCACCACGTCACCCGTCTGCGGCGCATGCACGATCTTGCCGCCGCCCGCATAGATGCTCACGTGCCCGAGGCCCTCGCTGAAGATCAGGTCGCCGGGCTCCAGCGCGTTGAGCGACACCTTGCGGCTGGCGCCCCACGACCACTGCTGCCAGGTCGTGCGCGGCAGCGAAACGCCACCGGCCCGCCAGGCGGCCTGCGTGAGCCCCGAGCAGTCGTAGCCGCCCGGCCCGGTGCCGCCGAACACGTACGGCTTGCCGACCTGCGCGTACGCGAAGCGCAGCACGGCCGCGGCGTTGCCCGAGGCGGGACCCGTGTACTTGAGGCCGGTGCTGTTGGGATTGCCCGCCTTGTACGCGCCCAGCCGGTCGAGGAGCTTCTTCTGGTCCTTGATGAGGTCCAGGATCTCCGCCCGGTCCTTCTTGACCGCGTCCCGCTCCTTGTCGGCCGCGGCCAGCGCCTCCTCGGCGCGGTCACGGTCGGTCTTCAGCCCCCGGTTCGCCCGGTCGAAGGCGGCGAGCTTCTGGGTGCGCTCCTGCGCGAGCTGCCCGCGTAACGCCATCCCGTACAGCAGATCGGCCGGATCGTCGCTGGTCATCATGGTGGGCAGGGTCGAGAAGTCGCCCCCCAGCTTGTACGTCTCGACGGCCATGTTGACGACCTCGCCGCGCAGATCCGCGACGGTCGCCAGCTTGCGCTTGTACGTGTCGTTCAGCCGGCTGTAGCGCGCCTTGGCCTCTTTGTACTTCTCGGTGGCCGTGTTGTAGCGGTCCACGACCTTGTCGGCCTTGTCGTTGAGCTTGTCGAGCTTCGCTCTCGCCTGCGCGAGAGTCGGCTTGGGATCGGCCAGCACCCCTCCGACGGGGGTCATCACCAGTCCGAACACCAGACCCGCGGCCAGCGGCACCCGGCCCAACCTCACAGCGTCGCCTCCCAGGGGATCATCCTCGGGGCGAAATAGTACAGAAGTGGCGAGTAATCCTCACCTAAACGCCATATTCGTCATCTATGCGCGACCGAGCCGCCTCAGCAGCAGCGCGGACGGAACGGGCCTGGCGCCCATCCGCCTGACGGACTCGGCCACCTCGCGGTCGGAGGACACCACGGCGATCGCCCGGCCGGGCGGCTCGGCCCGGACGAGCTGGCGGATCAGGTCGTCGGCGATCTCACCCGGCGCGCTGAACAGCACCCGCACCCCGCGCGGCGCCACCACCTGCACCGGAGAGTTGAGCTCGGCGCCGTCGAACACCACGGTCACCTCGACGCGCGTCTGCGCGACCAGCCCGCCGAGCCCGGTCATCAGGCGGGCGCGCTGGTCGGCGAGCGTGAGCGTGCCGTAGCCGGACTTGGTCACGTTGTAGCCGTCGATGATCAGATGCACCTGCGGCAGCGCCAGAAGCTGATCGAGCAGCTGCGGGTCGTCGTCGGCCAGCGCGCGGGCGGGCACGCCGCGCACACCCGGCCGCTCACCGGTGAGCGCCGCGACCGAGTCGGCCGGCCGGCTGATCATGGTGGGCAGCGCCAGCTCCCTGCGCAGCCCCGCCGAGGCGTCCTGCAGCGCGTCGAGCAGCACCCGGATGCGCGCGTCCTCGACGCTGCGGCCCTCACGCGCGGCCCGGCGCGAGGCTTCGAGCTGCTTCTCCACATCGGCCAGGCGCTCACGCAACCGCCGCAGCTCCGACTCCCCCGCGCTGCCGGCGGCCGTGGCGGCGTGCCTGGCCTCCTCCGCGGCCTGCTCCATCTCCTCGGCCCGCCGCACCGCGCCCTTCGCGCGCTCGCGGGCCTCGTGCAGCTTGCGGCGCAGCTCGGAGTTCTCGCCGCGGGCCGCCTTCAACTGCTCACGCAGCCGCTCGGCCTCCTCCTTGGCCGCGCTCTTCTGCGCGGCGAGCTGCTCACGCAGCCGGGAGACGACCTCCTCGCGCTCCGACCCCTCGGCCGCGGCGGCGGACTGCTCCAGGTCGGCGCGGGCCGACTCCACCATGTCGGCCCAGCCGGGCGGCCGCGTGAGATAAGCCGCGGCGGCGACCAGCACCGGATCGGCGGCGGGCGGCACGTTGCCCTCGGCCAGCGAGGCCACCAGCTCCGGCCAGCCGGAGGCCACCGACTCGGCGACCACCTCGCGGAACTTCTTGTCGTTCTCCAACTGCGCGGCGATCGGCGCACTGCCCAGCCGGGCACGCTTACGCGGGTCGAACTTGGCGATGCCACGCAACGGCGCCGGCACCGCCACAGCGGGCATCGAACCGAGAACCTGGGCCGCGAGGTCGACCACATTGAGCCGCACCTGCTCGGGAAGCGGGCGAGACAGGCCTTCACCCGCTGAACTCATCCCACTGTCCCTTCATGACATGCCCTTTCAGACAAGGGTACGGCTGCCCGCTACCTGTCCGTAACGGCCACCCAAGATGGGACAAGCGCTCGTCCAACCCTCGCACCCCCACACGCAGCCCCCACAGGCCCCAGCAGCACCCTCTCCGAACCCGGCACAGCCCGCACAGGCCCGACCACAGCACGCACGGAGTCGGACCCGGCCCCTCCCCCTCCCCGGGACCGGACGCGGCACCCCCAGGCCCGGCACCCCGCGTAGCCGACACGGCAACCCCAGGGCCTGACCCCGCCGATGCCCACACGGCGCTGCCGGGACCCCGCACAGTCCCCCAGGGATCCTGCACAGCATCCCCCGGACCCGGCACGGCACCCTCCTGGCCTGGCAGGGCACCCTCCGGACCCGGCACGGCCCTCGCGGACCCGACACCCACGCCCCAGCTACGGCGCCCCAGCCCCGCCCCCAAATCCCCGCTCCCAGCCTCGCCTCCGGCCGGTACGCCTCACGGACCGGTGGCCTGCCTGGACGGCTCCGCTGCGACAGAGCCCGGGAAAGCTGGAATCCCAGCCCCGTCAGCTCGCGTCGTAGACCAGCAGCGCGATCTGGACCCGGTTGTTCAGCGCCAGTTTGGTAAGGATGCGCGAAACATGCGCCTTGACCGTGGGCACGCTCATGTACAGCTCGCGGCCGATCTCCGCGTTGGACCTGCCCCGCCCGACCGCCAGCGCCACCTCACGCTCGCGCTCGCTGAGCCGGGCCAGCAGCCCGCGCGCCCGCTCGGCCCGTCCGACAGCGCCGCCGTGCGACACGTGGGTGATGAGCTGCCGGGTGACGGCGGGCGACAGGATCGGCTCCCCCGCGGCCACCTTCCTGATCGCGGCCACCAGCTCGACGGGCGGGATGTCCTTGAGCAGGAATCCGGCGGCACCCGCGCGCAGCGCCCGCAGCACCTGCGCGTCAGCGTGGAACGTGGTCAGCACCACGACCTCCGGCGGCGCCTTGGTCGCCCGCAGCGCCTCGGTCGCGGCCAGTCCGTCGACGCCGGGCATCCTGATGTCCATCAGCACCACGTCGGGCCGGTGCTCGGCGACCAGCGGCGGCACCTGCGCCCCGTCACCCGCCTCGCCCACGATCTCGATCCCGTCCACGCCGCCCAGGATCATCGCCAGCCCGGCCCGCACCAGCGCGTCATCATCAACGATCAGCACCCGAATCGACCCAGCCGCCGACCCGGCCGACGGCCCACTCCTTGACTCGCTCATCACCCCGCCTGTCGCCCTTGTCAGCCCGCTCACCGCCCCGGCCGTCACCCCGCTCTCCGCCCCGCTCATGGCCCCGGGAGGGGCCCAGCGACCGGTCCAGGAACCCGCTGTGGGGTCGGTCCGGAGATCGGTTCGGCGGCCGCCCCGGCATCGCTCCGGGACCGGTCCGGAGGCCGACCCGGCGGCCCGCCCCGGGATCGGCCTGGCGGTTGCTCCAGGGACCGGTCCGGAGGCCGGTCGGCAGGTCGGCCCGGAGGCCGGGCGGGACGTCGGCCCGGGAGTCGGGCGGCAGGTCGGTTCGGGAACCCGGCCCGGGATCGGGTCCGTCATGCGCTCTCCTCCGGGCAAGGCCACGGCAGCCAGGCACGCACCACGAACTCGCCGTCCGGCGTCGGCCCGTGCTCCAACCGGCCGCCCGCGAGCTCAGCCCGCTCGGCCAGCCCGATGAGCCCGGCCCCCGCGCCCGGGATGCGGGCGGCATGCCGCGACCCGAGTGCGTTGTGCCTGGACCCCAGCGCGTTGCGTACCTCGGCCGACAGCCCACGCCCCGGCGCACCCGTCACCGTCACGGTGGCCGGTGCCCCGCCCGCATGCTTGCGCGCGTTGGTGAGCGCCTCCTGCACGATCCGGTAGACGTTGCGCCCCAACGCCTCGGGCAACCGCTGCCCTCCGTACGGCGCGGGCCCTTCGGGCGACGCGGGCATCTCGGACGGCGCAAACCCTCCAGCGGCCGGTCCGACAGGGGGCGCGCCGGTGGGAAGGGCGGCGGGCACGTCGGCAGGCACGATGGCGGGCACGGCAACGGGCGCGTCCGTGGACACAACGACAGGCGCGGCGGCGCGTACGTCGGAGGGCGCTTCTGCGGACACCTCGGCAGGCGGGTCCACGTGCAGGTCGAGGCGGACGTCGAGGCCCGCGCGGCGGCATTCGGCCACCAGCGCGGGGAGGTCGTCGAGGGTGGGCTGGGGCCGGTCGGGGACGGGGTCGTCGGCGGGCGCGCCGGAGTGGCGCAGCACCCCGATGACCTCCCGCAGGTCCTGGAGCGCCTGGTGGGCGCCCTGGCGGATGGCGCCGGCGGCGCGGGCGACCTCGGCCTCCGGCGCCCCGGGACGGAACTCGAGCGCGCCGGCGTGCAGGCTGAGCATCGACAGGCGGTGCGCGAGCACGTCGTGCATCTCGCGGGCGATCCGCTCGCGCTCCAGCCGTCTGGCCTCCTCGGCGGCCCCGTCAGCGCGCTGCCGGAGGGACCAGACGAGCTGCCGCCTGGCCCGTATGACGATGCCCCAGGCGAACACGGTCAGCAGGATCGCCAGCCCGAAGACGAACGTGCCGAGCCAGCCGAGCTCGGCGTCGGGCCAGATCATCGCGTTGGGCGCCAGGGTGAGGACGCCGAGCAGCGCGACCGGCCCGGAGATTTTGAACGGCCGGTGGACGGCGACGGTGAACAGGGCGACCACGGCCGCCCCGCCGATGAGCAGCAGCGAGGAGGACAGGGTCAAGGTGACCAGCGCGAGCGCGACCGGCCATCGGCGGCGCAGCCAGACGGCGAGGCAGGACAGCACGCCCAGCGCCTGCTCGACGGCCTGGACGGGCTCGGGCGCGTCGCGGATCTCGGCGAGGGTCATCAGGGTCAGGCCGCAGGCGCCGAGGAAGAGCGTGAGGTCGACGATCCAGTCGCGCGTCGAGCGGCGCACGGGCCGGCCCGCGCCGCCGTCGCCGAGCAGCACGGACGGCAGGGCCCACCGGTATTCGGGGGCGTGCTCGGGTCCGTTCACGTTTCCCGAGGTTATGCGGTGGGCACGGGCGGGCGGTAGCGACCAAAGTCGATGCTTCCCCCTGACCTGGGTCGGCCCCCGCCGCGTCACCAGGCGGCGAAGCAGCGAGCCGCCCCGGTCGTGAGCCGCGCGAATCCCCGTCGGTCCTGCCCAGGCCCCTGTGCTGGGCAGGCGTGCTCGCGCGGCTCACGTACTGCTTGCTGACATAACCGTATTTGTCACGCTTGCAGGGGAGTTGCAGGATCTTTAACTGTTGACGTATGCCCCCGGCTGGCGGAGGATCTCCGCGTGGCGCCCGGACCGGTGATCTCGTGCCGCGCTCTCACCTGCCGTGCGGGCGGCCGCACGGTCGTCGAGGATCTGTCGCTCGACCTGGGCGAGGGCGAGCGGGTCGCGCTCATGGGCCCGTCCGGGTCGGGCAAGACGACCCTCCTCACGACGCTCGCCGGGCTGGCGCCGCCGGTGGCGGGCCGGGTGCTGGTGGGCGGCGTGCCGCTGGACGAGCAGCCGGGGCTGCGGGCCGGGCTGGCGCTCGTCTTCCAGTCGTACGGCCTGCTGAGCCTGCTCACGGCGGCCGAGAACGTCGAGGTGGCGTTGCGCGCGGCCGGCCGGTCGCCGCGTGAGGCGATGCGGCTGGCGGCGGAGGCGCTGGAGCGGCTGCGGGTGGAGAGGTTCGCCGATCACCTGGTGGAGGAGCTGTCCGGCGGCCAGCAGCAGCGGGTGGCGGTGGCCAGGGCGCTGGCGTTGCGGCCGGTGGCGCTGCTGGCCGACGAGCCGACGGCCGAGCAGGACGCCGGGCACCGGGAGGTCGTGCTGGAGGAGCTGCTGGCGGCGGCCGGTGACGGCGTCGCGCTGCTGATCGCGACCCACGACCCCGAGGTGGCCGAGCGGTGCGACCGGGTGGTCGAGCTCCGCGCGCCCCGGGCCCGGCAGGCGGTGGGCGGCCCGTGATCGACGAACCCTGGCGCGGCGGGGAGCGGCCCACGAGCCCCACGAGCCCCACGAGCATGGTGCGCTGCGACGGGGTCGTGCAGATCTACCGGGCCCGCGACGTCGAGGTGGTCGCGCTGCGCGACGTGGACCTGGTGATCGACGCGGGCGAGACGGTGGCGCTGCTGGGCCCGTCCGGGGCGGGCAAGTCGACGCTGCTGTGGCTGCTGGCGGGGCTGTTGCGGCCGAGCGCCGGGCGGCTGTGGCTGGACGGCGTGGAGGTGGGCCGGCTCGACCAGCGCCGCCTGGACCGGCTGCGCGCCCGGCGGATCGGCACCGTGCTGCAGAACCCGGCCCGCAACCTGATCGGCTACCTGCCGGCCGCGCAGAACGTGGCGTTCGCCCAGCGGGCGGTCAGGCGGGATCGCGGCAGGGTGCGTGAGCTGCTGCGCCGGGTCGGCCTGGACGACGCGGGCAACCGGCCGGCGAACCGGATGTCGGGCGGCGAGCAGCAGCGGCTGGCCCTGGCGGTGGCGCTGGCGAACGCGCCCGCGCTCCTGCTGGCCGACGAGCCCACGAGCCAGCTCGACGCCGCCTCGGGGGCGCGGGTGATCGAGCTGATCAAGCATGCGGCGCAGGCGGACGGCACGACGGCGGTGGTGGTGACGCACGACGTGGCGGTCAGCGAGGCGCTGAGCCGTACGGTGACGATCCGCGACGGCCGGGTCGGCTCGGAGGGCAGGCGCGGCGAGGACCTGGTGGTGGTCGGCCGGGAGGGCGCGGTGCAGGTGCCGCCGGAGTTCCACCATCTGCTCCCGCCCGGCTCGATGGCCCGCATCGAGCCGCTGGACGACGGCATCGTGCTCAGGAGGGCCGGCTCGTGATCCTGCGCGGCCTGTGGGAACGCCGTACGCTCTCGCTGGTCGTGCTGCTCATCGCCGTCGTGCCGATCGCCTGCGCGGCGGTGGGCCCGATCTACACGGCGGCGGCCGCCACCACGGTGGTCCGTGACGCGCTGCTGGCGGCGCCGGTGGACGGGCGCGGCTGGCGTTACACGACGAGGACCGGCGGCATCCAGGCGAAGGCCGCCGCGCTGACGGCGTCGTTCACGGCCGCCCCGGTGTACGGGATGGAGGTCTCCAGCGGCGACGCCGACCTGTCGAGGGAGCTCTCGTACACCCTGGTGTGGCAGGACGGCCAGTGCGAGCGCCTGCGCCCGGTCGAGGGCCGCTGCCCCCGGGCGGCGGGCGAGGTGATGGCGAGCCGGGCGTCGGGGATGGCGGTCGGCTCAGAGGTGCGGCTGGCGGCTCTGGTCAGGCGCGAGCCCGGCACCACGGAGCTGCGGCCCGCGCCGCTGAAGGTCGTCGGCGTCTACGGGCACGAGTCGGCGGGCGACCCGTTCTGGTTCGGCCGCTCGCTGACCACGCCCGGGGGCGAGAGCGGTTCGTCGCGGATCGACCCGCTGTTCACGGTGCCGCAGACGCGCGAGGAGACGGCCGTCGCGGGCGCCGCGCTGACGGCGGACCCGGCGCAGCGTGGCGGGTGGACCGACTACGCCATCGTCACCGTCGACGCGGGGCGCGTCCTCGGCTCCGACCTGGGCGCGCTGACGGCCCTGCAGGCGGCGGCCGACACGGCGGGCCGCGAGACCGGCGACATCGTCTACTCACGGATGCCCGTCACGCTGCGGGCGATGACGACGAGCTCGGAGACGCTCGGCGTGCCGACGCTGCTGGTGTCGGCGCAGCTCGTGGGGCTGGCCTGGCTGCTGCTGTTCCAGACCGTGGGCGATCTGGTACGGGCGCGCGGCGCGGAGATCGCCCTGGCCCGGCTGCGCGGTCACGGCCGGGCGCGGGTGTGGCGGTTCGCGCTGGCCGAGCCGCTGCTGCTGCTCGCGCTGGCCGTGCCGCTCGGGCTGGCGGCGGGGCTGCTGGCCGCGCGGGCGATGGTGGAGGCGCTGCTCCCGCCGGGCATCCCCGCCGTGTTCCCGGCGCAGGCGGCGTACGCGGGGCTGGCCGCGACGGCGGGTGGCCTGATGGCGGCGGTCGTGTCGGCCTGGCGGGTGGCGACGCGCCCGGTCACCGAGGAGTGGCGGCGCACACCGCGCCGCAGCGCGCGCGGCTGGGTGCCGGACGCGGTCGTGCTGGTGGTGACGGCGCTCGGCCTGGTCGAGCTGCTGGCGGGCGGGGTGATCAGCGACACGACGGGGCAGTCCTCCAGCGCGCTGGCCGTGCCCGGCCTGATGGCGCTGGGCGTGGCGCTGCTGGCCGCGCGCGGGCTGCCGGTGCTGGCGCGGCGGCTGTTCGGCCTCACCCGGCGGCGGGGCGGCCTCGGCCCGTTCCTGGCGTTGCGGCAGGTGGCGCGCGGGCCGGTCACCACGGGGAGCGTGATCGTGCTCGGCACGGCGTTCGGGCTGGCGACGTTCGCGGTGTCGGCGTGGACGGCCACGTCCGCCGACTACCGGCGGGCCGCCGCCTTCCACAACGGCGCCCCGGCGGCGATCACGGTCCAGCCGGTCGGGCCGCGCGCGTTCGCCGACGCGGTGGAAGCCGCCGACCCGGGCGGCACTGCAGCCCCGGTGATCAAGGTTCCGGGCCCGCCCCAGCTGATCGCCACGGACCCGGAACGGCTGGCCCGCGTCGCGACCTGGGACCCGGAGCTGGCCGGTGGGATGCGGCTGGCCGAGGCGGCGGCGGCGCTGCCCGGACCCGGGACGCCCAGGGTCATGGTGAGCGGCGACCGGTTCCGGCTCACGGCCCGCCATGACGTGCCGCCCGAGGGCTGGCAGGTGCGGCTGTTCGCCACGTTCCGCATCCCGGACCGGCTCAAGCCCGCCGCGATCCCGCTCGGCGTCCTGCGCCCGGGCGGCGGCGGCTCGTACGCGTGGAACCTGCCGCTGTCCTGCCGTGACGCGCCGTGCGAGCTGCGCCGGGTGCACGCCGAGTTCACCCCGCTGGACGAGCAGGCGACGATCCCGCGGATGGAGGTCGTCGTGACGCGGCTGGAGCTCCGGGACGAGGGCCGCTGGCAGCGCGTCCCCACCCCGCGCTGGCGGGTGGACGGCGACCCGGGCCGTGACGACGGCGGCTTCGTCGTCTCGCTCCAGAACAACCAGACGCTCCGGCCCGCCACCTACGATCCGCGGCCGGCCGCCGTGGTCGTCGGCGTGGGCGCCAAGCTGGTGCCGGGCCTGGACCACGCCTTCGCCACGGGCGTGCGGGCGGTCGCGACGGCCTCGGCCGCGCCCGGCCTGACCGGGCCCGGCGTCGTGATGGATCTGGAACAGGCCGACCGGATCGCGTACGGAGTGCACGAGCAGGCCGTCTACCAGGTGTGGACCCGCGCGGCGGGCGTCCCGGCGCTGGAGCGGGCGCTGCGCGAGCAGGGGCTCACCGTGGTCTCCACCCGCTACGAGAGCGAGGTGGCCGCCGCCTTCGTCCGGCAGGGTCCGGGACTGGCCCTGGTCCTGCTGCTGATCTCCGCGCTGGCCGCCGCCTCGCTCGCGCTCGGCCGCACCGTGCTGGCGCTGCACACGGCGGCCAAGCGGCGCGGCTACGAGCTGGCCGCCCTGGAGGCGTCCGGCGCGAAGGTGGCGGCGCTGCGCGTGGCGCTGCTGCTGGAGCAGCTCATCACCGCGGCGGCCGGCACGCTGGCCGGGCTGGTCGCCGGGCTGCTCGCGGCCGGGGCCGCGCTGGGCCGGATCCCGCAGTTCGCCGAGCCGCTGGTGACGCCGCCGCTCTCGCACGACGTGGCGGCGGCGCCCGTGGCGCTGCTCACGGGCGCCGGCCTGCTGGCCGCCCTGCTGTGCGCGGTCGCCGTGTCGGAGGCGCTGCTGCGCGGCATCCGCGTGGAGCGCCTGCGCGACACCCCCGCGTGAGGGTCAGCTGCCGACCGGCTGCTGCGACAGCGCCTGCATGAACGCCTTGGCCATGGTCAGCGCGCCGTCGAGCCCCTCCTTCTCGGGGATCAGCACGACGTTGCCGGAGGCCGCGGGCTCGCCCTTGGGCCGCTGCGCGCCCGCGTAGTCGATCTCCACCACGACGGCGCCCCGCCGCACGGTCACGGTGCCGCTGCCCGCGAACACCTCGCCCTTACGGGTCCCGACATAGACGCTGTACGCCTCCTCGCCCAGGCCGGGCACGTCGCGCACCTTGCCCCACGAGATGCCGCCGAGCGACGACTGCGCCAGGTTCTTGTCGCCGCCGAGCTGGCCCGTGTAGAACGACCGGGCGGCGGTCTCGTCGGCCACGCCGGCCCGGTTGGTGAAGGAGTGCACGGTGATGAGCACGCTGCGGATCTTGGTCACCTTGTCGCCGGCGGGCACGTCCAGGTTGAGCCAGCGGCACTCGGTCTGCGTGTCGTCGCCCACCTCCAGGCCGCGCGCCCGGGGCGTGTGGCCGGGCACGAGCTTGGCGGCCGTCGGCGTGACCGTCTCGCAGACGGGCGGGAAGACGACCAGCGGCGTCGGCGAGGGCGTGGCGGCGGCGCTGGGCGAGGCGGTCGCCGCCTTGTACGGCTGCGCCAGGACGTCCGGGTGCCGCGCCTTCCAGTCGGCCACGCCCTTGGCGAAGTGCTTGACCAGGCCGCTGACCTCGCGGATCGCGTTCGACTCGGTGACGGACTGGGTGGTCTCGTTGCTGAGGATCTGCGCGTCCTTGCGCTGCTGGCTCGCCTGGTAGCGGACCTCGATCGTGATGTCCTGGACGCGCGCGTACGCCTTGCCGTAGGAGTACCACATCAGGCTGCCGGAGCGGCGCCAGGTGTACTGGGCGAAGGCGGCGTCGCCGGCGCCCTGGATGTCGGTGACCGGGGAGGTGTAGTCCTTCTCGCCCTTCTTCGGCGTGGGCTTGGCGGTCTCGGCGTACTTGGCGCCGCCGTAGTCGACCTCGTAGGAGTTCTGCGCCATGGCGCGGCCGGTCTTGGCGCCGTCGCCGCGGTGCTGCTGGACCTTGACGTCGACCTCGCGGCTGCGCCACCACTCGCCGTGGGAGATGCGCTGGTTGTTCCAGTTGCAGGAGAAGTTGACCGTGTATTCGCTGTCGCGGGAGTCCTTGGACACGGTCGCGCCGGGCACGAGGCGCTCGGCCTCCTCCTTGGGCAGCATGGCGCACACGTCGGGGCCGGTCACGGCGGCGGGCTTGGTCAGCCCGGCCGTGGACGGCTGGCCCGTGGCGGGCGGCCCGGCGATGCCCTGGCCCCGGGTGAGCTGGCCGTACAGCAGGTAGGCGCCCGCGCCCGCGCCGACGAGCACCACGAGGGTGGCGGCGACGACCGGCAGGATCCACGGGCGGCGCCGCGGCGGCCGAGGGGGCAGCGGCACGGGAGGCGGCATCGGCGGCTGGGTCGGCGGCTCGAACTGCCCTCCGGGCACCGGGTGCGGGTGGGTCGGCGGCTGGTGCTCGCTACCGGGATTCACGAGGGACTCCTGGGGTTTGCCATGACGTGCGGTGAAACATGCTAGTCAGCCCGGTTGCAGGATGCTTGCACCAGTTCAGGACCGCAACGCGGCCGAGACCATCGCGGCGGCGGCGCGGGCGGGCTCCTCGTCGGCCGGATCGTCCTTCGGCAGGTCCCTGCGCTGCCAGACCACCTCGGCGAGCACGTTGCTGGTGCGCAGCAGCACGGTGCTGGTGCCGGTGCCGAGCTGATGGGAGTTGCTGTAGAAGCGGAAGGAGTTCTGCACGAACGCGGCCTCCCCCACGCCCGGCACGTTGCGGACCTCGCCGACGAGATTGCGGAACGCCTGTCCCGCGGCTCCGGCGCGGCTGGCGCGCTCGATGGCGAAGCGCTGGACGGCCACCTCGGGCGCGCCCCGGCCGGCGGCGGGCCGCTCGGCCCACACCCTGACGGTGAGCGAGGAGATCTCGCGCGGCCCCTTGCTCAGGCGCCACTCGCACTCGCCGGGTCTGGTCTGCTGCCCCCGCACCTCGCTCTTCATCACCTCGGTCACCTGGGCGCCGGTGAGCAGGCCGCAGGCGGCGGGCGCGGCGGCGAACCGGCCGGTGTCCTCCTGGGTGAGCGCGCGCACGCCGTACCAGCCGCCGGCGCCCAGCACGGCGACGGCGGCGAGCGCGGCCACGGCCGGCCACCAGCGGCGGCGAAGGGCGCGCGACGGGACGGCGCCGGGGCCGGTACTCGTGCCCAGCAGCCGCTGGAGCCCGTCGCGGACCTGCGCCGCGCCGGGCCGGACGGCGGGGTCCTTGGCGAGCATGGCCAGCAGCAGCCCGCCGAGCTCGCGCCCGGCCCGCACCGGCGGCGGCGGGTCGTGCAGCAGCACCGCGGCGGCGACGGCGGCGGGCATCGCCCGCTCGAACGGCGCCCGCCCCTCCACGGCGGTGTAGAGGCTGGCGCCGAGCGACCACAGGTCGGAGGCGGGGCCGGAGGGCTGCTCGTTGAGCCGCTCGGGCGCCATGTAGCCGGGCGAGCCGGCGCTGCCGTAGCGGTCGCCGCGCCCGCCGAGCGGGACGGCGATGCCGAAGTCGGTGAGCATGGCGGAGCCGTCGGCGTCGAGCAGGATGTTGGCCGGCTTGACGTCCTGGTGCACGATGCCGTGGGAGTGGGCGACGGTCAGCGCTGACAGCACGCGCAGGCCGATGCGGGCCACGGCCTCGGGCGGGAGCGGCCCGTCCTGCTTGATCACCCGGTCGAGCGACCGGCCGCTGACCAGGTCGAGGATGATCCACGGCTGCTCGCCGGTGAGCACCACGTCGTGGACCAGCACGATGGCCGGGTCGCGCAGCCGCCCGGCGGACCTGGCCTCGTGGATGGCCCGGTCGGCGAACTCGGCGCGCTCGCGCGGTGACAGCTCGGCCGGGACGCGGACCTGCTTGACCGCGACCTCCCGGTTGAGCATCTCGTCGCGGGCCCGCCACACCGTCCCCGCGCCGCCCTCCCCGAGCCGCTCGACGAGCCGGTAGCGGCCCGCCAGCACGTAGCCGTCACCCCGCACCGCGAAGCTCCCGCTCGGCCGTCCTGGCCGCCCTCAGGGCGGACTCCTTGATCTGGTCGTCGGTGGTGCGGTCGTCGACCCTGGTGAACTCGGCGGCGACCACGAGGTTGGCCAGGCGGAAGTAGACGATGGCCGAGTGCATCCGGCCGGTCTCCCCCAGCAGCTCGAACGCGAACGCCTCCTGGCCCAGGCCGCCGAAGGACCTGACAGAGGTACGGGTGACGTCCTGCGGCTTGGTGACGCCGATCTCCTTCCACACCCAGCCGAAGCTCCCGTGCTTGGCCCAGTAGCGCTGCTGGTTGGCGAAGAGGCTGCGGGCCGTGACGGGGGTCATGCTCCACGGGTCGCGGGTGTCGGAGTCCTTCTGGAGCTGCACCGAGACGCCGATGCCGGGCTTGGTCCAGTTGCACTCGGGGCCGTACTCGTCGGAGGCCGGCACGCCCTTGGGGATCTGCTGGGTGCGCATCAGCAGGCCGACGTCCTGCGGGGGGAGCAGCGTGCACAGGTCCATCGGCACGGTGAAGGCGGCCGGCACCCCGTTGTCCTGATTTTTCAGGACCAGGAAGACGATGGTGGTGGCCGCCGCGATCGCCAGCGCCGCCGCCGACGCGATCCACAGCACGGCCCTGCTCCGCTTCCTGACGTGGCCGGGCACGGTGGCGTCGTGCTGCGGCGGCAGCGCGGCCGGCTCGCCCGCGGCGACCCGGCGCAGCGCCTGGGCCATCAGCGGCGCCACCGGCCGGGCCGCCGGGTGGCGCGCCATCATCGCGGCCAGCAGCGGGCCGAGCGGCTGCGGCGCGACCGGGACCGGCTGGGTCAGCGTCGCCCTGATCCGGTCGGCGGTGGTGCCGTCGTAGGCGGCCCTGCCGGTGGCCGCGAGGAACAGCGTCGCGCCGAGCGACCACACGTCGCTGGCCGGGCCGCCGGGCTCGCCCTCCAGCCGCTCGGGCGCGATGAACCCGGGCGAGCCGATCATCAGGCCCTGCTCGGTGAGCGTCGCCTGGCCCTCCTGCCGCGCGATGCCGAAGTCGGTGAGCACCACCCGGCCGCTGTCGGTGAGGAACACGTTGCCCGGCTTGACGTCGCGGTGCTGCAGCCCGCGGGCGTGCGCGGCCGACAGCGCGTCGAGCATGTCGGCGCCGATCCTGGCCACGTACTCCGTCGGCATGGGGCCGTGCGCCTGCACCGCCTCGCCCAGCGTGCGGCCGCGCAGCAGCTCCATCACCAGCCACGGCCGCTCGTGCTCGACGACGACGTCGTGCAGCGCCACGATGCCCGGATGGCGCAGCTGCGCGGTGGCCTGCGCCTCGCGCACCGCCCGGGTGACCAGCTCGGCGCGCTCGCCGGGGGACAGCCCCTCGGGCAGCGTCAGCTCCTTGACCGCCACCTCGCGGTCGAGCATCTCGTCCCTGGCCAGCCACACCCGGCCCATGCCGCCGCTGCCGAGCGGCCGCAGCAGGGAGTAGCGGTTGGCGAGTCTTGCCCCGGACATAGAGGGAAGACTAACTAAGGATCAAGCGCAATAGTTATTCGTTCGGATCCGTATCTGTCGGTGCCCGTCTCTATGGTCTTGGTTCGTGGACCCGGTACAAGGCACTCTCGACGAGCTCGGCACCCCGCTGAGCGACGTCACGTTCGTGGTGTTCGACCTCGAGACCACCGGCGGCTCGCCGGCCGAGCACATGATCACCGAGATCGGGGCGGTCAAGGTCCGGGCGGGCGAGGTGCTCGGCGAGTTCTCCACCCTGGTCGATCCCGGCGGGCCGATCCCGCCGTTCATCTCCGTGCTGACCGGCATCACCGACGCCATGGTGGTGGCCGCGCCGCGCATCGAGTCGGTGCTGCCGAGCTTCCTGGAGTTCATCAAGGGCGCCACGCTGGTCGCCCACAACGCGAGCTTCGACACCCGCTTCGTCAAGGCCGCCTGCGCCGCCCACGGCTATCCCCCGCCGGTCAACCCGGTGGTCGACACCGTCGACCTGGCCCGCCGGGTGCTGACCCGCGACGAGACGCCCAACGCCAAGCTGTCCACGCTGGCCCGGTTCTTCCGCAGCGCCACCGAGCCGTGCCACCGCGCCCTCCAGGACGCCAGGGCCACCGTCGACGTGCTCCACGGCCTCATCGAGCGGGCCGGCTCCTTCCAGGTCCACACCCTCGAAGAGCTCAAGTCGTTCGTCCGCGCCCCCACGCCCGAGCAGCAGCGCAAGCGCCACCTGGCCGAGTCGGTGCCGCACGCCCCCGGCGTCTACATGTTCGAGGACGAGCGCGGCGAGGTCCTCTACATCGGCAAGTCCACCAACCTGCGCAACCGCGTGCGCTCCTACTTCACCGCGAGCGAGACCAGGCCGCGCATCCGCGAGATGATCGGCATCGCCGAGCGGGTCCGCCACATCGTCTGCGCCACCGCGCTGGAGGCCGAGGTCAGGGAGCTGCGCCTGATCGGCGGCGCCAAACCGCGCTACAACCGCCGCTCCCGCTTCCCGGAGAAGGTCGTCTGGCTCAAGCTCACCGGCGAGCCGTTCCCGCGCCTGTCGATCGTGCGCGACCTGAAGGACGACGGCGCCTCCTACCTCGGCCCGTTCTCCAGCACCCGGCTCGCCGACGAGGCCCGCATCGCGCTGCACGAGGCGGTGCCGCTGCGCCAGTGCACCCAGCCGATCAGCCTGCGCACCCGGCGCTCGGCCTGCGTGCTGCACGAGATGGGCCGTTGCGGCGCGCCGTGCGAGGGCAAGCAGTCGCAGGCCGACTACGCCGTCCACGTCGAGACCGCGCGCCGGGCCATGACGCTCGACGCCTCGCCGGTCTTCTCCGCCGTCTCGGCCCGGATGGAGCGCCTGTCGGTCGAGCAGCGCTACGAGGAGGCCTCCGTCGACCGCGACCGGCTGGCCGCGTTCGTCCGCGCCGCCGCCCGCATGCAGCGGCTCACCTCGATCACCAGCATCCCCCACCTCGTGGCCGCCAGCCCGGCGTTCGACGGCGGCTGGGAGATGCACGTCGTGCGCTACGGGCGGCTCGCCGCCGCCGCCGTCATGCCGCGCGGCGCCCACCCCAAGCCGTTCGTGGCCTCGCTCACCGCCACCGCCGAGGCGGTCATCCCCGGCCCCGGGCCCGTCCACGCGGCCAGCGCCGAGGAGACCGAGTGCATCCTGCGCTGGCTGGAGTCGCCGGGCGTGCGGCTGGTGGAGGTCGACGGGCAGTGGAGCCTGCCCGCCCACGGCGCCGCCCGCCACAAGGCCCGCATCGACCTGGCCTATCGCGGCCTGTGATTCGATACAGTTGGCACATGGTCACGGCTATCGTTCACATCAACGCCGAGGTCGACCGGATTCCGGAGGTTGCGGCGCAGATCGCCGAGATCGACGGCGTCAGCGAGGTCTACTCCATCACCGGCGACTACGACCTGCTGGCGATGGTCCGCGTGGCGGCCTACGAGCAGATCGCCGAGGTCGTCCCGGGCCGGCTCAACAAGGTCCCCGGCGTGCTCCAGACGGAGACCCACATCGCCTTCCGCGCCTACTCCAAGCACGACCTCGACGCGGCGTTCTCCATCGGCCTGCACGAGGCCGACTGACCCGTCCCGCCCCTCACCTCACCGGAGCCCCCGCCCGCGGCGGGGGCTTTCGCGTTCCCGGAGCCTCCGCGAGCCCCCGGGAACGGGACAGGCCCGGACCTCTCGCGAAGTCCGGGCCTGTCCGTCAGCGGTGTGTCCAGCGGTGTGTCAGTGGGTGAGCGACTTGTCCTCGCCCGGGCCCACCGCCGCGTGCTCGTCCTCGTGGCCGTGCCCCTCGTCCAGCGGGATCTTCTCCCCGCCGTACGCCTTGGACATGCGGCCGCGCAGCTTGCCGAGCGGCCCGCGCATGCCCTTGGGCGGGATGCCCGAGGTGTCCTCGTCCACCGGGAGCATCGGGACGGCTTCCTTGCCGCGCATGTGCGCCGCGATGTCCTCCGCCGGAGGGGTGTGGACCTCGATGAACTCGCCGTGCGGCAGACGCTTGATCACACCCGACTCCACACCGTGGCTGATCACCGCGGCGTCGGAACGCTGCAGGCCCAGGCAGATGCGGTAGGTGATGATGTACGCCAGCGCCGGCCCCACGAAGATGAGCGCCCGGCCCACGTACGTGGTCATGTTCAGGTTGATGTGGAAGAACGCCGACAGTTCGTCGTTGGCGCCCAGCAGCCACAGCACGCCGTAGAACACGATGGCGGACATGCCGATCGAGGTGCGGTGCGGGTTGTTGCGCGGACGGTCGGCCACGTGGTGCTCGCGGTGGTCGCCGGTGATCCACCGTTCGAGGAACGGATAGAGCGCCAGGCCCGTCATGACCAGTCCGAGCGGCACCAGGGCCGGGATGATCACGCTGAGCGGCAGCGTGCCCGCCTGGGCCGTGCCGAACAGGTTGATCTCCCACGCCGGCATCAGGCGCAGCGAGCCTTCGAGGAAGCCCATGTACCAGTCAGGCTGCGAACCCGCCGAGATGTCGGCCGGCGTGTACGGGCCGAAGATCCAGATCGGGTTGATCTGCGCGAACGTGCCCAGCCCCGCGACCACGGCCAGCGTGAACAGGAAGTACGCGCCCGCCTTGGCCATGAAGGCCGGGTAGAACGGCGCGCCCACCACGTTCTTGTTGGTGCGGCCCTTGCCGGGCATCTGCGTGTGCTTCTGCACCCACATGAGCACCATGTGGGCGGTGACGAGCGCCAGCAGGATGCCGGGGATGAGCAGGATGTGCAGCGAGTAGAAGCGCGCGATGACGTCCTCGCCCGGGTACTCGCCGCCGAACAGGAAGAACGAGATGTACGTGCCGACCAGCGGCAGCGAGATCGCCACACCCTGGGTGATCCGCAGACCGGCGCCGGAGAGCAGGTCGTCGGGCAGGGAGTAGCCCGTCAGGCCCTCGGCGAGGGCCAGCGTCAGCAGCAGGATGCCGATGATCCAGTTGATCTCGCGCGGCTTGCGGTAGGCGCCGGTGAAGAACACCCGGAGCATGTGCACCATCATGCCCGCGACGAAGAGCAGGGCCGCCCAGTGGTGCATCTGCCTCATGAGCAGTCCACCCCGGACGTCGAAGCTGATGTTCAGCGCCGACGCGTAGGCCTCCGACATCATGACGCCCTTGAGCGGGGCGTACGAACCCTCGTAGATCACGTGTCCCATGCCCGGCTGGAACCAGAACGTCAGGAACGTACCGGTGAGCAGCAGGATGATGAACGCGTAGAGGGCGATCTCCCCCAGCAGGAACGACCAGTGGTCAGGGAAGATCTTGCGCATGTTGCGCTTGAGGAAGTTGGCCCCGCCCAGCCGCTCGTCCAGGACGCTGGATGTGCCGGCGATGGCCTTGGGCACCTTGTTCAGGTCGTCACTCATGCCTGGCCTCCCTTGGCCCGGACAGCGGCCTCGGCGTCGCCACGCTCCCAGAAGCTGGGACCGACCGGCACCGCGAAGTCACCCTGCGCGATGAGGTAGCCCTGGTCGTCGACCGAGATCGGCAGCTGCGGCAGCGGCCGCGCGGCCGGACCGAAGATCACCTTGGCGCCGTCGGCGGCGTCGAAGGTCGACTGGTGACACGGGCACAGGATGTGGTGGGTCGTCTGCTCGTACAGGGCCGCCGGGCAGCCCACGTGCGTGCAGATCTTCGAGTAGGCCACGATCCCGTCGTGCGTCCAGTTCTTGTTGGTGCCCGACTTGATCTCCTCGGGCCGGAACTTGATCAGGATCAGCGTGGCCTTGGCGAGCACGGTCAGGTCGTGCTCGTAGCCCTCGGGCACCACCGACAGGATGCCGCCGGGCGAGTTGAAGTCGGCCGCGCGGATCGGCTGGCCGGTGCCCTCGACGACCAGGCGGAGGTTCTTGCCCTCCTTGGTCTTCTCGCCCCACACCGTGTGGCGCAGCTCGTTGTGGAACTGCGACGCCGGCATGTCGTTGTTGTCCAGGTCGCGCAGCAGGATCAGCGGGATCAGGCCGAGCGGCGCGGCGCCGAGCAGCAGCGTGCGGCGCAGCATCTTGCGCTTGACGAAGCCGCTCTCGTTGGCGCCCTGGAGGAACGTCTCGGCCACGACGGCCCGGTCCTCCTTGGCGGAGACCATGTCGTGGCGGTCCTGGACCAGGGAGTACTTCGGCATGATCTGGCGGACCCAGACCACGATGCCGACCGCCAGGCCCAGCACGGCCAGCGTGAGCGTGCCGCCGAGCGCCAGGTTGGACAGGCCCGTCGCCTCCGGGCTGCCCACCGGGAGGATCACGTAGAAGATGAGGAAGGCGATGCCGGCGGCGAAGGTGATCAGGAAGCAGAGCGACACGATCCTCTCCGCCTTGCGCGCCTTCTGCTCGTCCTGCAGGGTGACGCCGGGAGTCTCGCCGCCGGCCGTCGCGGCGGCGCCGGCCTCGGGCTGGTCGCCGAGCAGCGAGGTGCCCGGCGCGGGGGTGCCGATGACGCGCTTGGGGACGCGCTCGTCCGGCTGCTCGATCTCGTGCTCGTTGTCTGTCATGACTTCTGTCGCTTCTTCGCGGTGATCCAGATCGAGGCGAGGACCAGGGCCAGGATGCCCACGATCCACACGACGAGGCCTTCGGTGACCGGGCCGATGCGCCCGAGGCCGAAACCTCCGGGATCCTTCTGCTCGCGGACCTGGGTGATGTAGGCGATCATGTTGCGCTTCTCTTCGGGCGTGATCGTCGAGTCGTTGAAGACCGGCATCGCCTGGGGACCGGTCACCATGGCCTCGTAGATCTGCTCGGGGGTGGCCTCGTTGAGGTTGGGCGCGTACTTGCCGCGCGTCAGCGCGCCGCCGGCGCCCGCCCAGTTGTGGCACTGGATGCAGTTGGCGCGGAACAGCTCACCGCCCTTGGCCGCGTCGCCGAGCTTGGGGTCGACCTGCTCCTTGCCCGGCACCTGCGGGCCGCCGCCGAGCGACTGCACGTAGGCGGAGATCTGCCGGATCGCGTCCGGGTTCTTCTTCACCCAGTCGGGCAGCGGCTTGCGCGGCACCTGGGCGCCCGGGTCGGAGGCCGGCATGCGGCCGGTGCTCATCTGGAAGTCGACCGCCGCGGCGCCCACGCCGATGAGCGTCGGCCCTGTCGCCGTGCCCTGCGCGTTGAGCCCGTGGCAGCTGGAGCAGTGGGCCTCGAAGAGGCTCTTGCCCTCCGCCACGTCGTCGACCTTGCCCGCCGCGAGTGCCGCGTCAGCGGGCCTGCTCACCTGCACAAACGTGGCATATACCGTCCCGACCAGCGCCAACGCCAGGATCAGGACGGCGTATCTCGCGAGCGGATGCCGCCGCCATGCGGTGATCCTAGTCACAGAGATCCCGTTCCTTACTGAATGATGTAGATGGTCGCGAAAAGGCCGATCCAGACGACGTCCACGAAGTGCCAGTAATAGGACACGACGATCGCACTGGTGGCCTGCTCATGCGTGAAGCGCTTCGCGGCGTACGTACGTCCCAGCATGAACAGGAACGCGATCAGTCCACCGGTCACGTGCAGGCCGTGGAAGCCTGTCGTGAGGTAGAACACCGAGGTGTAGGCGTTGGCGGACAGGGTCGCGCCCTCGCTCGCGAGCTCCATGTACTCGTACAGCTGGCCCGCGATGAAGACGGAGCCCATGAGGAAGCTGACGAAGTACCAGAACCGGAGCTTGCCGACCTGCCCCTTCTCCGCGGCCCACACGCCGAGCTGGCACGTCACACTCGACAGAACCAGGATGATCGTGTTGGCCGTCGCGAACGGGATGTTCAGGTGAGCCGCGTGCTCGCTCGAGGCGCCCTGCTGCAGGAGCGCGGGACCCCACTCGAGACCTTGGCCGAGGCTCACCGACCGGATGGTGAAGTACATCGCGAACAGCGCCGCGAAGAACATGAGCTCAGAGGACAGCCAGACGATCGTCCCGACGCTGACCAGGTTCGGTCGTCGGTACGGCTGGGCTGTCGTCGTCGAAGTTATTGCGGATGCTGTCGCCACGGGCAGCATTATTGCGGCTCCGGTGGTCGGTCCGGCGCACGACCCCCCGTTAGCGGGTACAAACCGGGAGCCAAGCTGGGATAATTGCCACAAAACACCCACAAGAGGTGCCAGCCTGGGCTTCCACACCACACCACCGGTACGATCCCAGGTGACCATACCGCTACGACCGATAGTGAGCGCGACCGTGAGCACCGACGACACGATGAGGGTCCTCGTCTACAGCGACGACGCCGCCACCCGTGAAGAGGTCCGGCAGGCCATCGGGCGGCGGCCGGCTGCTGACGTCCCCTTCGTGGAGATCGTGGAGTGCGCCACCGAGCCCAAGGTCCACCAGTGGCTCGCCTCCGGCGAGATCGACGTGGCCGTGCTCGACGGCGAGACCCAGCCCGCCGGCGGCATGGGCGTCGCCCGTCAGGCCAAGGACGAGGTCTACGACTGCCCTCCCATCTGCCTGATCATCGCCAGGCGCGACGACCGCTGGCTGGCCGAATGGTCCAAGGCCGACGCCGTCGTCCCGCAGCCCCTCGAGCCCATCGCGCTCGCCGACGCCGTGGCCGGCCTGATGCGCCGCCGCTCCTCCAGCCGACTCAACGCTAAGTAGGTGCCTACCGTGGACTCGCGGACGACCTGGCCGGCGCTGCTCTCCGCTCTCCTGTCCGGCGAGCACCTCACGGCCGACGAGGCCGCCTGGGCCATGCGGGAGATCATGTCCGGCTCGGCGACGCCCTCGCAGATCGCCGGGTTCGTGATCGCGCTGCGCGCCAAGGGCGAGACCGTGGCCGAGGTGGTCGGGCTGGCCCGCACCATGCTCGACCTCGCCACCCCGCTCCACGTCGAAGGCCCCGTCGTCGACGTCGTCGGCACCGGCGGCGACCGCGCCCACACCGTCAACGTGTCCACCATGGCCGCCATCGTCGCCGCCGCCGCCGGCGCCCGCGTCGTCAAGCACGGCAACCGCGCCGCCTCCTCCTCCTGCGGCGCCGCCGACGTCCTGGAGCACCTCGGCATCCGCCTCGACCTCACCCCCGAGCAGACCGCCCGGGTGGCCGCCGAGGCCGGCATCGCCTTCTGCTTCGCGCCCGTCTACCACCCCGCGCTCCGCTTCGCCGGGCCGACGCGCAAGGAGATCGGCGTCCCCACGGTCTTCAACTTCCTCGGCCCGCTCACCAACCCGGCCCGCCCCTCCGCGCAGGCCATCGGCGTCTACGACGCCAACATGCTGCCGGTCCTGGCCGGCGTCTTCGCCGAGCGCGGCGTGTCCGCCCTGGTCTTCCGCGGCGACGACGGCCTCGACGAGCTCACCATCGCCACCACCTCGACGGTCTGGACGGTCCACGACGGCGCCGCCACCCGGACGACGTTCGACCCGGCGGTCCTCGGCATCCCGCGCGCCGAGGTCGGCGCCCTGCGCGGCGGCGACGTCGCCTTCAACGCCCAGGCGGTGCACGACCTCGTCGGCGGCAAGACCGGGCCGGTGCGCGACGCCGTCCTCCTCAACACCGCCGCCGCCCTCGTGGCCCTCGACGGGCCCGGCGACGACCTCGACTCCGCCATGATCGACGCCTACTCGCGCGCCGTGCAGGCCGTCGACTCCGGGCAGGCCGCCCGGACCCTCGACAACTGGATCGCCGTCAGCAGCGCCTTCCCCGCCCGCTGACCCTCGTCCAGGCCCTCAGGGGGCTCTGCCGCCCTGCAGGGCCTGCGGCGCGCTCGTACGGGCGCGCAAGGGCCCGGGGCCCGGCCGGAGGCGTCAGGAGAAGGCCAGGGTGGGGCCCGCCTTCAGAGAGCTCCACCTGAGCCACTGCTTCCAGCTCTCCTGCCAGTGCCCCCACCCGTTGGTCGGCTCCAGCTTGCGCGGCGACCCGGTGATGACGATGGGGTCGCCGATCAGCGTGTTCTTGATGAACCAGGCCGCGTTGTCCGGGCTGATGTTCACGCAGCCGTGGCTGACGTTGGAGTTGCCCTGGGAGCCCACCGACCAGGGCGCGCTGTGCACGTACTCGCCGCTGTTGGAGATGCGGACGGTGTTGTAGACGGTCATCCGGTAGTAGCCGGGAGAGCCGGGCCCGATGCCGGGCGAGATCATGATGGTGACCGGTTCGCGGGACATGGCCAGGTGGATGCCGGAGGTCGTGTAGTACTTCCACTGGCCACCCTGCCCGGCGCTCATCGGCATCTCGCGGATCTTCTTGCCGTCGCGCCTGACGTGCAGGACGTGCTCGTCGGTGCTGCCCTTGGTGATCTGGGAGCGGCCGATCCTGAAGTCGAGCGCCAGGTCGCGCTTGCCGTACAGGCCGTTGCCGCCCCGTACGCCCGCGAGGTTGGCCTCGACGCGGACGTCGGTGCGGGCGGGCCAGTACTCGCGCGGCCGGAAGTCGACGTGGCGGTCGTCGAACCAGTGCCAGGCCCCCTCGACGGGCTTGGAACTGCGGACGAGCAGGTTGCGCTCGACGGAGACGCGGTCGGTGATCGGCTGGTCGAAGGCGATCATGATGGGCATGCCGACGCCGACGGTGAGGCCGGTGTCGTCCCGGTTCGGGGTGATGCGCTCGATGTCGAACGTCTTGACCGCCTTGACCGTGGAGAACGTGCTCTTCTGCTCGGACTCCTTGCCGTCGGCGTTGGCGACGACGGAGGTGATCGTGTACGTGGTGCCGGGACGGGCGGTGGCGGTGCTGCGCCAGCGGGTGCGGTCGGCGCTGAGCGTGCCGGGCAGGGCGCCGTCCTTGCCGCGCACGGTGACGCTCTTGAGCGTGCCCGCCTGGGCCGCCACGACGACGGTCTGGTCGGTCGGCACGTTGGCGGCCCTGTCGTGCGGGTACATCGTCACGGTGGCGTCGGGCGCCTTGGCGGCCTTCTCCTCGTCGGCGGCGCTGCTCGTCGAGCAGGCCGTCAGCAGCGCCAGTGCCAGCAGGCCGGCTGTTCGATACGCAACGCGCCCCACGAGTACTCCCCCGTCCGAGTAGAGCAGATTCACCTCCCTTATTACCCTGAGTGATCGAATCGCCACATCCGCCCCCCGGTAAAGAACGCCAAAAAGCGGGCGTCCCTCCCGAAAAGGAGGGGCGCCCGCCCGGCGGGGTCGCTCAGTGCGAGAAGTGGCCCCGGTAGTACTGGAAGACGAATCCGATCATCGCCATGATGACCAGGAACACGCCGATGATGAACATCCACAGGCCGATGACGAACCCGGCGAAGGCGAAGGCCGCCGCCAGGCAGACGAACAGCGGCCACCAGCTGCTGGGGCTGAAGAAGCCGATCTCGCCGGCCCCGTCGCTGATGTCGGCCTGCTTGTTGTCCTCCGGCTGGGCGCCGATGCGCTTGGCCGTGAACATCAGGTAGTAGCCGATCATGAACGCGAAGCCGACCGAGATCGCCATCGCGGTGGTGCCGACCGGCTCACCCTGCCCCGTGGCCGCCTTGGTCCAGAACCAGTAGGCGACGTCGACGCCGGCGAAGAACAGGCCGCACAGGAGGAACAGCCAACCCTGGACCTTCATCAGTCCTCAACCTCCTTGGCGGGCTTCGCGGACGTGTGCGGGTACTTCAGGTCGAACGCGGGGCGCTCGGACCGGATGGGCGGCAGCGAGGTGAAGTTGTGCCGCGGCGGCGGGCAGGAGGTCGCCCATTCGAGCGAGCCGCCGTAGCCCCACGGGTCGTCCACGGTGACCTTGGGCGCGGTGCGCCAGGTCTTCCAGACGTTGTAGAAGAACGGCAGCGTCGAGGCGCCCAGCACGAACGCGCCGACCGACGAGATCATGTTCAGGTCGGTGAAGCCGTCAGCCGGGCTGTAGTCGGCGTAGCGGCGCGGGAAGCCGAGCACGCCGAGCCAGTGCTGGATGAGGAACGTGGCGTGGAAGCCGATGAACAGCAGCCAGAACTGGAGCTTGCCGAGCTTGTCGTCGAGCATCTTGCCGGTGAACTTGGGCCACCAGAAGAAGAACCCGGCGAACATCGCGAACACCACGGTGCCGAACACCACGTAGTGGAAGTGCGCCACCACGAAGTACGTGTCGCTGATGTGGAAGTCGAGCGGCGGCGAGGCCAGGATGACGCCCGTCAGACCGCCCAGCAGGAACGTCACCAGGAAGCCGATGGAGAACAGCATGGGTGACTCGAAGCTGAGATGCCCTCGCCACATCGTGCCGACCCAGTTGAAGAACTTCACGCCCGTCGGCACCGCGATGAGGAACGTCATGAACGAGAAGAACGGGAGGAGCACCTGCCCGGTCGGGAACATGTGGTGCGCCCAGACCGTGATGGAGAGGCCGGCGATGGAGATCGTGGCGGCCACCAGGCTGATGTAGCCGAAGATCGGCTTACGGCTGAAGACCGGCAGGATCTCGGTCACGATGCCGAAGAACGGCAAGGCGATGATGTAGACCTCTGGATGGCCGAAGAACCAGAACAGGTGCTGCCAGAGCATCGGCCCGCCGTTGTCCGGCGAGAAGATGTGGGTGCCGAACTTGCGGTCGGCCTCCAGGGCGAGCAGCGCGGCGGCCAGCACCGGGAAGGCCATCAGCACGAGCATGCTGGTCAGCAGCACGTTCCAGGTGAAGATCGGCATGCGGAACATGGTCAGGCCGGGCGCCCGCATGCAGATGATCGTGGTGATGAAGTTGACCGAGCCGAGGATGGTGCCCAGGCCGCTCAGCGCCAGACCCATGATCCACAGGTCACCGCCGATGCCCGGCGAGCTGATCGCGTTGGACAGCGGCGTGTAGGCGAACCAGCCGAACGCGGCCGCGCCCTCCGGGGTGAAGAACCCGGAGACGGCGATGATGCTGCCGAACAGGTAGAGCCAGTAGCTGACCATGTTGAGGCGCGGGAACGCCACGTCGGGCGCGCCGATCTGCAGCGGCATCAGCTCGTTGGCGAAGCCGGCGAACAGCGGCGTCGCGAACATCAGCAGCATGATCGTGCCGTGCATGGTGAACAGCTGGTTGAACTGCTCGTTACTGGTGAACTGCAGCCCCGGCTGCGCCAGCTCGGCCCGCATGACCAGCGCCATGATGCCGCCGATCAGGAAGAACACGAACGAGGTGATCAGGTAGAGATGTCCGATGATCTTGTGATCGGTGGAGGACAGCCACTTGGCGATCACCTGACCCTTCGTCACGGGCCGGGGGGCACTCGTCACGAGTGGTTCATGGATGGCGGTCACTGGGCACTCCCAGCCTGGTTGGACGCGGTGTACGACTTGAACTCATCCTGGCTGACGAGCTTCACCGAGAAGAGCATGCGGCTGTGGTCGGCGCCGCACAGCTCGGCGCACCGTCCGGCATAGACGCCGGGCTTGTCCAGCGTCTTGATCTCGAACTTGCGTCCCGGGTTGTCGTCCGGGATGCCGGGGATGATGTCACGCTTGAAAATCATGTTCGGCACCCAGAACGAGTGGATGACGTCATCGGTGAACAGGTCGAACTCGACCGTCGAGTTCACCGGCAGCACGAGCTGCGGCCCCTGCTGGTAGTCGCTGACCGGCATGCCGACCACCGGCTTGCCGGTCTTCCCCTCGACGGTCGTGGTGAAGCGCCAGCTCCACTGGAACGCCTCGACCTTGACCTTGACGTCAGGGTTGCCGGACACCTTGGTCAGCGTGTCGCTGTCGCGCGCGGTGAAGAAGAAGAACACCGACACCATGACGAGCGGGACCAGGGTGTAGAGCATCTCGATCGGCAGGTTGTAACGCACCTGCGGCGGAAGCTCGGCCTTGGCCTTGCGCTTGGTGTGGAAGATGCACGCCCACACGATCAGGGCGATGACCACGGCGCCCGTGGCCAGCGCGGCGATCCACGCCCCGTTCCACAGATTCGTGACGACGTCACCCTGCGTGGTGACTGACTCCGGCAGAAGGCCACGGGACCAATCGGCCTCGGGAACGTCATTTGCACACGCCGTAGCGGAGGCCAGAAGCAACGCCAAAGCGGCGGCGCGCGGCACTCTACGCCGGGCCAACGAACGCCGCGTCGTACGGCGGGTCGGACTCACGGATCGCCTACCCCACAGATGAAGCCCAGGAGTCTTCTCCTGAGCGCTCGTATTTCCAGATGCACAGCTGATTGCAGACACATTAGCGTGCAAGGGCCTCGCCCTTCCGCGCGCCCCCTCGGTGGCGCGCCGCGGATGGGACGATAGGTCTCGTGGCGTACTTTGACGCGGCCTCGACCGAACCGCTTCACCCTCAGGCGCGCGAAGCGCTCCTGGCGGCGATCGACGTCGGCTGGGCCGACCCCGCGAGACTCTATGGCCAGGCCCGCCGTGCCCACCTGCTGCTGGAGCAGGCTCGCACGGAGGTGGCCGAGGCGCTGGGCGCGCGCCCCGACGAGGTGTCGTTCACCTCGTCCGGCACGCAGGCCGTGCATCTCGGCGTGCTCGGCACAATACAGGGCAGACGCCGAGTCGGCCGACATCTGGTGACCAGTGCCGTCGAACACTCCAGCGTCCTGCACGCCGCCGCGCTGCACGAGCGCGACGGCGGCACGGTCGAGACGGTGGGCGTGGATCTGATGGGCCGGGTCGACCTGGCGGCCTTCACCGAGGCCGTGGCCAGGCCGGACACCGCGCTGGCCTGCCTGCAGACGGCCAACCACGAGGTCGGCACGCTCCAGCCGGTGGCCGAGGCCGCCGCGGCGTGCCGGCGCAACGGGGTGCCGCTGCTGGTCGACGCGGCCCAGACGGCGGGCCGGATGCCGGTGCCGCCGGGCTGGTCGGTGCTGACGGCCAGCGCCCACAAGTGGGGCGGGCCGCCCGGGGTGGGCGTGCTGGCCGTGCGCAAGGGCACCCGGTTCCGCTCGTTCGTGCCGGAGGACGAGCGCGAGCGCCGCCGGGTGCCCGGGTTCGAGAACGTGCCGGGCATCGTGGCCGCCGCCGCGGCGCTGCGCGCGATGGCGGCCGAGGCGTCGCGGGAGCGCTCCAGGCTGTCGGCCCTGGTCGACAAGATCCGCGAGACCGTGCCCAAGGTCGTGCCGGACGTGGAGGTGATCGGCGACCCGGTCGAGCGGGCGCCGCACATCGTCACGTTCTCCTGCCTGTACGTCGACGGCGAGGCGCTGCTGGCGGAGCTGGACAAGGCCGGGTTCGCCGTGTCGTCCGGCAGTTCGTGCACCGCTAGTACGCTTCGTCCATCGCACGTCCTGGAAGCGATGGGCGTGCTGACGCACGGGAATGTCCGGGTGTCACTGCCCAGGGGCGCTTCGGCGGCCGAGGTCGACAGGTTCCTCGCCGTGCTGCCCGAGCTGGTGAGCCGGATCCGCCACGACGCAGGAGTCTCATGACCGAGGCCACTCAGCCGGCATTGACGATCGACGCGCTCGGGAAGAAGTGCCCGATCCCGATCATCATGCTCGCCGAGCAGATCAACCACATCCCGCTCAACGCGGTGGTGGCCGTGCTGGCCGACGACCCCGCCGCGTTCACCGACGTGCCCGCGTGGTGCCGGCTCAAGTCGCACCGCCACGTGGGCTCGTACGAGCTTCCGCAGGGGGGCTGGGCGATTCACGTACGGCGTAACTACTGACGCCCGAACTGGGTAGGGCCCCCGGAAAGCACCGATATCCGGGGGAAAGAGACATGACCGATCAGACTGCTCGCGACCTCATGAATCCGGGCGCGGAGTGCATCCAGGCTCACGAGACGCTCGACCGCGCCTCGCAGATGATGCGTGACATGGGGGTCGGGGCGCTGCCGGTGTGCACCGACGACCGCGTGAGCGGCATCATCACCGACCGCGACATCGTCATCAAGTGCGTGGCGGCGGGCCACGACCCCGCCAAGGTGCGGGCCGGTGACCTGGCGACCGGGCTGGTGTGGGTGGCCGCCGACGCCACCGTGGAAGAGGCGCTGGCGCGCATGGAGGAGCACCAGATCAAGCGGCTGCCGGTGATGCACGACAACCGCATCGTCGGCATGATCACCGAGGCCGACCTGGCCAGGCACCTGCCCGACGACCAGCTCGCCGAGTTCGTGCACCGCGTCTACGCGCGGTCCTGAGCGGCCCCGCCGCCGGGCGGGGCCTGCCCGGGCCCGGGATCAGGGGTGGTAGCAGCGGATGTGCGGGGCGATCTCGGCGGCCGCCTCGGCGCCGTAGGCGGAGCTGAAGCGCTCCATGAACGCCCGCTGCCCCAGCTCGTACTCCTGGCCGCCGACGCGCTCCAGCACGTGCGTGGCGGTCAGGTTGCCGATCTGGCCGCACCGCTCCAGGGACAGGTCCCAGGCCAGGCCCGCGAGGAAGCCGGCCCGGAAGGCGTCGCCGACGCCGGTCGGGTCGGCCTTTCCGCGCTCGGGGGCGGGGGCGACGGCGATGGACGGCTCGCCCTTGCGGTCGATGACGGCGCCCTTGGGCCCGAGCGTGGTGACGCGGACGCCGACGCGGTCGAGGATCTCCTCGTCGCTCCAGCCGGTCTTCTGCTCGATGAGGCCCTTCTCGTAGTCGTTGGAGAAGAGGTAGGCGGCCCCGTCGACGAGCTGGCGGATCTGCTCGTCCTCCATGCGGGCGAGCTGCTGGGAGATGTCGGCGGCGAACGGGATACCGCGGTGGCGGCACTCGTCGGTGTGGCGCAGCATGCCGTCGGGGTCGTTGGGGCCGACGAGCACCAGGTCGAGCCCGCCCACCCGGTCGGCGACCGGCTGCAGCTCGATGAGCCGCGCCTCGGCCATCGCCCCGGTGTAGAAGGAGGCGATCTGGTTGTGGTGCTTGTCGGTGGTGCACAGGAATCGCGCGGTGTGCTGGGTCTCGGAGACGTGCACCGAGTCGCAGTCGACGCCGTGGCGCTCCAGCCAGGACCGGTAGTCGGCGAAGTCGTTGCCGACGGCGCCCACGAGATAGGGCTTCAGGCCGAGACAGGCCATGCCGAAGGCGATGTTGGCGGCGCATCCTCCGCGCCGGATCTGCAGATCGTCGACCAGGAACGACAGTGACACCCGGTCGAGTTGCTCGGCGATGAGCTGATCGCCGAAGCTGCCGGGGAACGTCATCAGGTGGTCTGTGGCGATGGAGCCGGTGACGGCGATGCGCACGGGATTCTTCTTCCTCGTTGTCAGCAGGCCATGGACATCCTCCCCCTCCGTGAGCGAGGGGGGTCCTCACGGTCGCCCGTGAAGGTTCCTGCTTCACCGCCGGTCGCCCTCCTGAGAGGACTCTCGTCAGGGTCGTGCGCCGGATCCGCAGGCGTTTCAGCTCTCCGCCGGCCCGGCGGCGAGGTGGTGCCGATGTTCGTCCGGTGGCTCGGTTGCGGCCACCGCCCGGACACCCTACCGAACCGTGCGGCCCCCTGGGGCCCGGCCAAGGGCACGCGAAGGCCCCGTACGCACCAGGGCGGACGGGGCCTGCGGGCGCACCCGACTAGTTGAAGGAGTCGCCGCAGGCGCAGGAGCCCGTGGCGTTCGGGTTGTCGATGGTGAAGCCCTGCTTCTCGATCGTGTCGACGAAGTCGATGGAGGCGCCCATCAGGTAGGGGGCGCTCATCCGGTCGGTGACGACGCTGACGCCACCGAAGTCCGTCACGACGTCGCCGTCCATCGAACGGTCGTCGAAGAAGAGCTGGTAGCGCAGGCCGGAACAGCCGCCCGGCTGCACGGCCACGCGCAGCTGCAGGCCCTCCTCGCCCTGCTGCTCGAGCAGGCTCTTGACCTTGGCGGCGGCCGCGTCGGTCAGGATCAGGCCCTGCGTCGTGGTCTCGCTGCTCTCAACCGTCATCTGCTGACTCCCTAACCCGGCTGTCTGTTCCGACGTCTACTGATGACGCTACCAACACCTGCCGGGTGCTACACATTCCCTCCCCCACCGGACCCCGGAATATATGCCCCCATACCGTGTGTCATAGTTAGTCGTCAGTTAGACGATAAGGGGGTACGGCCATGGCCACCCAGACTGGGCTGCCACTCTTCGTCCTCGGCCGGGGCGCCGATCCGCACAGCGAGACGGGGGTGGACTGTCCGGGCGAGCTGCCGCCCGCCTCCGACCCGCACCTGGTGGAACGGGCGCGCAAGGCCAAGCAGGCGCTCGGCGACCGGCTCTTCGTGCTCGGCCACCACTACCAGCGCGACGAGGTCATCCAGTTCGCCGACGTGACCGGCGACTCCTTCAAGCTGGCGCAGCAGGCCGCCGCCCGGCCCGAGGCCGAGTACATCGTGTTCTGCGGCGTGCACTTCATGGCCGAGTCGGCCGACATCCTGACCACCGGCTCCCAGCGGGTGGTGCTGCCGGACCTCGCGGCGGGCTGCTCGATGGCCGACATGGCCACCTTCGACCAGGTCGAGGAGTGCTGGGAGGCGCTGGAGGACGCGGGCCTGGCCGACCAGGTCGTGCCCGTCACGTACATGAACTCCAGCGCCGACATCAAGGCCTTCTGCGGTCGCAACGGCGGCGTGGTGTGCACCTCGTCCAACGCCAGGCGGGCCCTGGACTGGGCCTTCGAGCAGGGCTCCAAGGTGCTGTTCCTGCCCGACCAGCACCTGGGCCGCAACACGGCGGTGCTGGAGATGGGCATGTCGCTCGACGACTGCGCCGTGTGGAACCCGCACCGCCCCAACGGCGGCCTCACCCCCGAGCAGCTCGAGCGGGCGCGCATGCTCCTGTGGAAGGGCCACTGCTCGGTGCACGGCCGCTTCACGGCCGAGTCGGTCGACGACGTACGCGAGCGCGTCCCGGGCGTGAACGTGCTGGTGCACCCCGAGTGCCGGCACGAGGTGGTGCTCAAGGCCGACCACGTGGGCTCGACCGAGCACATCATCAAGACGCTGGCCGCCGCCCCCGCCGGGTCGAGCTGGGCCGTGGGCACCGAGCTCAACCTGGTCAAGCGGCTGGCCCAGATGTTCCCGGACAAGAACGTCTCGTTCCTGGACCGGACCGTCTGCTACTGCTCGACGATGAACCGCATCGACCTGCCCCACCTGGTGTGGGCGCTGGAGTCGCTGGCGCTGGGCGAGGTCGTCAACC
Source organism: Nonomuraea sp. NPDC023979 (assembly GCF_040639085.1). Lineage (NCBI taxonomy): Bacteria > Bacillati > Actinomycetota > Actinomycetes > Streptosporangiales > Streptosporangiaceae > Nonomuraea > Nonomuraea sp. NPDC023979. The sequence goes on along the minus strand of NZ_JBEZZG010000007.1, from coordinate 151,488 downwards.
AGATCACGGTCGACGCCGACACCGCCCACTGGGCGCGCGTCGCCCTGGACCGGATGCTCGCCCTGGCCTAGCCCCGGCTAGGACGCCTGGTCGCCGAAGGCGTGCACCACCCGCACGGTGACGGTCAGGCCCTGCTGCCCGGGGCTGACCGAGCCCTGCTCGGCGGCCGCGGCCAGCCGCATCGGCTGCGGCCCCCGCTCCACCTCCTCGCTCACCGCGACGACCCCGCCCAGGGGTCGTCCGGCGAGCTCGGCGTACTGGGCGGCCTTGGCCCGGGCGTCGGCGAACGCCGCCGCCCTGGCCTCCCTGAGCACGGCGGCCGGGTCGGAGACCTCGAAGACCACGCCGTGCAGCCTGGCCTCCTCGCCCACCCGGGCGACGGTGTCGATGACCTCGTCGGCCCGGGACAGGTCGCGGATCACGGCCTCGACGCCCTGGGCCGCCCGGTAGGCCGACACCTTCGGGTACGCCTCGTACTCCGGGCCGAGCGACAGCTCGGTGGTGCGCAGGTCGCGCTCGGCGATCCCGGCCTGCCGCAGCGCCTCGGCGAGCCTGCTCGCGGCGGCCCTGGCCCCGGCGAAGGACTCGGCGGCCGTCTGCCGGCGCACCTCGACCCCGGCCTGCAGCCGCATGACGTCCGGCACGGCCGCGACCGTGCCCTCTCCGACGACGGTGATGTCCACCCTTGCCCCTTTCCCGAGGGCCATGCCGACCACACTAGCCTTCAGACGGCGTCGGCGATCGCGGGCAGCACGTTCAGGTGCACGCGCAGCCGTGTGACGGGCAGCCGGACGAGCCTGCCGTTCAGCTCCTCCACCAGCCTGGCGCCGCGGGCGCGCCCGCTGACGAGCACGGTCACCGGCACGTCGGGGAAGGCGTGCTCGGCGCGGATGAGGCGCAGGTCGGCGGCCATGTCGCGGCGCGCCAGCCACTCCCCCGCGGCGGCGGCGAGCACCCGGCCCTGGCTGTAGAGGCCGTGGGCGTCGGCGGTCCCGCAGAGCAGCCGGTGGAGCGCCGGGCCGGTGAGGCGGGCCAGCGCCGCCGCGCCCCAGGTGCCGCCCAGCGCGGGCAGCCAGCGGCCGAGCGCCCTGCCGGGCGAGGACGTGCCCCGCCGGCCCCGGGGCGCCGCCGCAGGGTCGACGAGGACGAGCGCCGACACGCGCAGCGGGTGCAGCCGGGCGAACGCCTCGGCGTGCCAGGCGGCGGCCCGGTGCGCGACGACCGTGACCCGTTCGGGGTGCTCGGGGGCCAGCGCCGCCAGCCGTGCCGCCTCGCCGTGCAGCGTGGGCGGCACCGGGGAGGCGGGGCTGAGCCCCAGCCCCGGCCGGTCGAACCTGATCACCGTACGGGTGCGGGCCAGCTCCCTGGCGACGCCGTCCCAGTGGCACCAGGCCGCCGAGGGGCCCCCGGCGATCAGCACGGCCGGTCCCCGGCCCTGGCGGACCACGTGCGGCAGGGCGGGCGCCGGGACGGGCACGTCCGCGACGAGCAGCCGCAGCGCCGCGTACACCAGCCAGGCGGCCACGACGAGGAGCTGAAAGCGCTGCGCCAGCCCGGCCAGGTGCCCGGCGGCCAGGGCGGCGGCGGTGACGAGCGTGGAGGCGACGGTCAGGCCGGTGAGGACCCAGGCGGGCCAGGTGCGCCAGCGGGCGGCCAGGAGCGCCATCGCGGCCGGCGCGGCGACGGCCGCGAGCAGGCCGGTCACGACGTGCGCGTGGTGGGCCGGCGTCAGCGGGCCGCGCCCGCACGCCGGGGAGCTCAGCGCGGCGCAGTCGAGCGGGAACAGCCCCCCGGCGGTCGTCAGCGCGCCGAACGCGGCCAGCGCCAGCCAGCCGGGCCACTCACGGCCGGCCCTCGGCATCAGCGCCACCCCGGCCAGGCAGGCCAGCCCCGCCAGCGCGTCGCTGGTGCGGAACAGGCGCGTCCACGGCTGGTCGCGGGCCGCCAGCTCGCTCACGTAGCCGTGCGCGCGGTCGACCGCCGGCGTGGTGAACTGGCCGGTGATCCACGCGGAGTACAGCACGGCGGTCACGATGAACGCGGAAGCCGCGAGCACGTACAATCTTCGCTCCACGTGATGATTACATCACCGAGCGCACTCAAAGGCCCGGAGCGCCCCAGACCGGGAACCAGCGGCCGAGGTCCTCCTCCAGCGGCAGCTCCCCCGCCAGCGCGCCTCTGACCTGCAGCTCGAGCGCGTTGTCGCGGCGGTCGCCGTCCAGCGGGGCGAACGGGTAGAAGGTGCCGCGCTTGTAGAGGTAGACGACGGCCAGCCTCCTGCCGTCGGGGCCGGCGAACGACACCAGCGAGCACAGCAGCGACGGGCCGAACCCGGCCGACTCCAGCGACGAGTTGACCGCGTGCAGCTCGGTGACCAGGTCGCCGAGCAGGTCGGGCGCGCGCCGCACCAGCAGCCAGGTGTAGCCGTAGCCGTCGTCGGACTCCTCGACCCGGCCGCCGAGCAGCGCCTTGACGTCCTGTTCGAGCCGGGCGAACGCGCCGCCCTCAGCCGCGCGGAAGGCCACCGAGCCGCGCCCGGTGGGCGCCAGCCCCGTGGCCGCCTGCAGCGTCACGGCCGCCGACGGCAGCGCGAACAGCGCGTCCAGGTCGGGCTTGGCCGGCTTGGAACGGCCCAGGATCGCATCGAGCCAGCCCATCGTCGTCAGCCCCTCCCGAGCTGCGCGGAGATCCGCGCGAGCTGCTCCAGCCGCCGCTCCAGCGGCGGATGCGTGGAGAACAGGTTGGCCAGCGTCTCCCCCTTGGCGAGCGCCGGGGCGAAGTAGAAGGCGTTGAACGGCTCGGCCTCGCGCAGGTCGCGGGTCGGGATCCTGGCCATCTCGCCGGACACCTTGGTCAGCGCGCTGGCCAGCGCCGACGGCTGCTGCGTGAGCAGGGCGCCGGCCCGGTCGGCCGACAGCTCACGGTAGCGCGACAGGGCACGGGTGAGGACGAAGCTGATCGCGTACACGAGAACCGAGACCAGCATGACGATCAGGCCGATGGGAAGGCCGCCCTGGCCGTTCTGGCGGCGGCCGCCGAGGCCCGTGTAGAGGGCGACGCGCGTCATGAGCCCGGCGACGATGCCGAGGAACGAGGCGATCGTCATCACCGCCACATCGCGGTGCGCGACGTGGGACAGCTCGTGGGCCAGCACGCCCTCCAGCTCGCGCGGCTCCAGGCGGCGCAGGATGCCGGTCGTCACGCACACGACCGCCTTCTTCTGGTTGCGGCCGGTGGCGAAGGCGTTGGGCACGTCCGACTGGGCGACGGCGACGCGCGGCTTGGGCATGTCGGCCAGCGCGCACAGCCGGTCGATCAGGCCGTGGAGCTCGGGGGCCTCCTGGGGCGAGACCTCCCGCCCGTGCATCGCGTAAAGGGCGATGCGGTCGGACAGGAAGTACTGCGCGAGCAGCAGGACCCCCGCGATCACCAGCACGGTCAGCGCCCGCACGCCCAAGGCGACGAGGACGCCGACGAACACCACGTAGAGCAGGCCGAGCAGGAACATCGTCACGACCATGCGGCGGGTCAGGCCGCGGTCGGCCGCGAACCGGGTGCGCACGGGCTCAGCCCGGGATGAGGCCCTGGTCGCCCAGCATCTCCCGGACTTCCTCGATCGAGGCGTCCGCGGGGGGAAGGATCAGCTCTGACGGCTCAAGGCTGTCGTCGGGAAGCGCCTTGCCCACGTGGCGCACCTTGTCGAGCAGGGCGTGCAGCTTGACCCGGAAGGCCTTCTGGTCGTCGGCGTCGATGGCCGCCTCGAGCTCGGTGTCGAGCTCGTTGAGCACGGCGATGTCGTCGGCCGAGATCTCCACCTGGCCCTCGCCCATGATCCTGACGATCATGCGCCCTCCCCTGGCTGGCGCAGCTGCTGCGTCTGCTGGTTGGGCTGCTGCTGCTGAGGCTGCTGCTGCTGCCCCTGCTCGATGGCGCCCTGCGGGGCCGGGCCCTGGCCGAGCTCGGCCTTCATCCGGGCCAGCTCCAGCTCGACGTCCATGCCGCCGCCCATGCGGTCGAGCTCGGCCTGGATGTCGTCACCGCGGGTGCCGCTGAAGTCGTCGAGCGCGCCCGAGGCGAGCAGCTCGTCGATGGCGCCGGCGCGGGCCTGCATCTGGGCCGTCTTGTCCTCGGCACGCTGGATCGCCAGGCCGACGTCGCCCATCTCCTCGGAGATGCCGGAGAACGCCTCGTTGATGCGGGTCTGCGCCTCGGCCGCGGTGTAGGTCGCCTTGATGGTCTCCTTCTTGGTGCGGAAGGAGTCGACCTTGGCCTGCAGCCGCTGGGAGGCCGTGGTGAGCTTCTCCTCCTCGGCCTGCAGGTTGTCATGCTGCACGCGCAGATCCGCGATCTGCGACTGCAGGCCGGAGCGGCGCGACAGCGCCTCACGGGCGAGGTCCTCGCGCCCCACCGACAGCGCCTTGCGGCCCTGCTCCTCAAGCCTCTTGCCCTGCTGCTCCAGACCGTTGATCTGGAGCTCCACACGCTTGCGAGAGGTGGCGACGTCCGCCACGCCACGACGCACCTTCTGCAGCAGCTCCAGCTGCCGCTGGTAGGAGTAGTCGAGGGTCTCGCGTGGATCCTCCATCTTGTCCAGGGCCTTGTTGGCCTTGGACTTGAAGATCATCGAAAGTCTCTTCATCACGCTCATGCGCGTCGGCCGTCCCCTTCTTAGGTCGTGCTGTCGTTCACCCACTGCAGCGCAGCCGCCTTGGGATTACCCTACGCATAACGCACGAGGGCGTCACTAAGTTGCACTCCAGGTAGGGTTGACGTCGTGTTGCGACGCCGTTCCCAAACCTCCGTGGACGACACCCCCGTCCCCGTTGACGATCCTAAGCCCCAAGGTAAGGGTCGTCCCACACCCAAGCGCCGAGATGCCGAAGGCAGGCGGCGCCAGCTGGTCAGCGCGCCGAAGGACCGCAAGGAGGCCTATCGGCAGATGCGCGCCAAGCAGGCCGCCGAGCGCGACCGGGCCCGGCGCGGCATGCTGGCCGGTGACGAGCGCTACTTCCCGGCCCGTGACAAGGGGCCGGCGCGCAAGTTCGCCCGCGACTGGGTCGACTCCCGCCGCCTCCCGAGCCAGTACTTCCTGCCCTTCTCGCTACTGATCCTGCTGGCGACCTGGGTGCCGTGGCCGCCGGCCGTCCGCGTCCAGGTGCTCAACGCGGTGATCGTGTTCGGCTGGCCGATCATGATGATCGGCGTCGTCTTCACCTCCGTCTACGTGGCGTGGAAGGTGAAGAAGGAGGTCGCGGCCAAGCTGCCCAACGAGAGCCTCAAGGGCGTGGGCTTCTACGCGGCGATGCGGGCGCTGCAGATCCGCAAGCTGCGCTTCCCGCCGCCCCAGCTGCTGCCGGGCGGCAAGCCGGTGCCGCCCAAGAAGTAGCTCAACGGGCGCGGGTCCACCGCAGGACGCCGCCCTTGACGACCGGGCGGCGGCCGTCGACCGGGGCACCCGTCTCCAGGGCGGCGGCGACCTCGCGCATCAGCGCGTAGTAGGACGGCCGGTCACCGGCCGCGCCCGCTCGCCCTGTCGCGCCCTCGCGCCCTGTCACGGCCTCCCGCCCCGCCGCGCCGTCCCGCCTGGCGGCGGTGACGAGCGTGTGGCCGCCGCGCCCCGGTCTGAGCCCGAACGGGACCAGCCCGCGGTGGCGGCCCTCGGCGTCGCGCGCGCACCTGGCCCGCCAGGCGTCCCTGATCTCCCGGACGCGCAGGTTGACCCCGCCGCCGAACCCGAAGCCCCGCGCGCCGTCGTGGCGCAGCAGCGAGGCCCTCAAATCGTCGGGGAACTCCAGCCCCGTCTGCGCCTCGGCGACCGCGATCGTGCGCGCCCTGCCGGGACGGCCGAGCCCCGCGTAGGTCTTCGGCGCGTGTGTCCTCAGCCAGCGCTCGATGCGCCGCCACTGCCGGTTGACGGCCCGCTTCACCTGCGGGTCCAGCGGGCGCACCGTCACCGCCGGGTGACCGGGATCGCACGGCTGGGGCGCCGCGCTCCCCTGCCGCGAGGGCAGGGCATGCGGCTCCGTGGGGAACTCCGCCGGCGGCTCGGCCCGCTCCGGCGCGGCGTCGCGTACGGGAGAGCCGCCGGGCGAGGACGCCTCGCGCGCGGGCTGCCCCGGCCACAGGCCCGTCCCGAGGAGCGCCAGCGCGGCCACGACGGCCACCGTGGCCGCCACGGCGCCCGCCACGAGCGCGCCCGTCCGCCCCAGGCCCGGCCGCCGCCGTCGCGGGCGCGGCGCGGGGAGGGCGTCGGGGGCGGGCGGCTCGGTGCGTGGCAGGCGGGCGCGACGGCGCAGCCGCACGGCGATCGCCGCCAGGACGGCGGCGGTGAGCGCCGCCCGGAGGAGATTGGGCACCGGCCGACCCTATCGCCCCGCACCGACGGATGATCTCCCCTCCGCGCCCCTGGTGACCGTGATGCCGGGACAACCCCTAAGGTCGGATGTATGGAATTCCGTCACCTCGGCCGCAGCGGTCTCCTGGTCAGCGAGATCAGCTACGGCAACTGGCTCACCCACGGCTCCCAGGTCGAGGAGGACGCCGCCAAGCAGTGCGTGCAGGCGGCTCTCGACGAGGGGATCACCACGTTCGACACCGCCGACGTCTACGCGGGGACGAAGGCGGAGGAGGTGCTCGGCAGGGCGCTCAAGGGCGTCCGCAGGGAGTCCCTGGAGATCTTCACCAAGGTCTACTGGCCGACGGGCGAGGGCCCGAACGACCGCGGCCTGTCGCGCAAGCACATCACCGAGTCGATCAACGGCTCGCTGCGCCGCCTGCAGACCGACTACGTCGACCTCTACCAGGCGCACCGCTACGACTACGAGACGCCGCTGGAGGAGACGCTCAAGACCTTCGACGACCTGGTGCGCCAGGGCAAGGTCCTGTACGTGGGCGTCAGCGAGTGGACCGCCGGCCAGATCGCCGACGCGCTCAGGATCGCCGACGAGATGGGCTTCGACCGGATCGTGTCCAACCAGCCGCAGTACTCGATGCTGTGGCGGGTCATCGAGTCGGAGATCGTGCCGCTGAGCGAGCGTGAGGGCGTCAGCCAGATCGTCTGGTCGCCGATCGCGCAGGGCGTGCTCACCGGCAAGTACCTGCCGGGCCAGGCCCCGCCCGAGGGCTCGCGCGCCACGGACACGGCCGGCGGCAGTGGCATGATCGCCCGGTTCATGAACGACGACGTGCTGGCCCGCGTGCAGGAGCTCAAGCCGATCGCCGCCGACCTGGGCCTGACGATGGCGCAGCTCGCGGTCGCCTGGGTCCTGCAGAACCCGAACGTGGCCAGCGCCATCGTCGGCGCCTCCCGCCCCGAGCAGGTGCGCGACAACGTCAAGGCCGCGGGCGTCAAGCTCGACGCCGAGGTGATGAAGCGGATCGACGACGTGGTGGCGCCCATCATGGAGCGCGACCCGGCCAAGACCGCCAGCCCGCCCAAGCGCCCCTAGTCACGCGCGTAACGAAAACCCCTTGAGCGGCGTACGCGCTCAAGGGGTTTCTCCATTCCGGCGGTTATTGCTGGCGCAATGACAGACCCGTGTACTCGACCCGGTCCTCGTCGAGCAGGGCTACCTGCTCGACGCCGGATTCGAGGAGTTCACGCCAGTTCTCCCCGAGCCAGGACTCCGCGTCGGCCTGGCTCGGGAAAACCTCTCGCGGCAAAGGGCGATCCGTCACCTCACCGCCCTGCGCGTTCTCATAACGCCACCGCCATGTCATGCCATACGCTCCTTTTTCCGCGGGTTCGCCGGCGCAGCCTCTCGACGGCACTGGAACCCTACTCCGGCTCGCCGCCGCGCCCGGCACGGCCGTCCTCCTGTCCTCCCCCGTCCCACCGGCGCCACTCGTGCGGGGCGTGTGACGGCCGGCTCACGGGGGTTTGTACGCTCGGCCCGGTGGAGCTGCTTCTCACCGGGACCGCCGGCGACGCGGGCTGGCCCGAACCGGGCTGCCCCTGCGCGTCGTGCCTGACCCGCCCGTCGGGCCGGGCGCCGTTCGGGCTCGTGGTCGACGGGAGGGCGGCGTACCCGTGGACGGACGCGCCGCCCGGCTACCGCGCGCACGCGGGCGGCCTCGGGCTCACCGCTCCGGACGGCTCAGCCCTCCTGTACGCGCCCGCGGGGGCGCCGCCGCCCCCCGACGGCCCCGGACGCTACGACGCGGTGCTGATCGACCTCCTGGAGCGCCCTGAGCGGCTGGGGGAGATGCGCCGGGCCGGGCTGGTGGACGAGGGCACCCATGTCGTCGCCGTCGGCCTGGACCACCGCGTCCGGTCCGAGGACGAGCTGGCCAGGCGGCTGCGCCTGTGGGGCGCCCGCGCGGTGCCCGACGGCGCCGTCCTGGACACGCGCGTGCCGCCGTCGCCGCCCGCCCCCGCGCCCCGGCGGACGCTGCTGCTGGGCGGGTCGCGTTCGGGCAAGTCGGCGGAGGCCGAGCTGCGCCTGGCCGCCGAGCCGTACGTGACCTATGTCGCCACCGGGCCCCGCGGGGAGGGCGACGGCGAGTGGGCGGCGCGGGTGCGCGCCCACCGGGTGCGCAGGCCCGCGCACTGGGCGACGGCCGAGACGACGGACCTGACGGGCGCGATCGGGGCCGCCACGGGGCCACTGCTGATCGACGGGCTCGGCACCTGGCTGGCGGCGGTGTTCGACGAGCACGCGGCCTGGGAGGGCGACCGCGCGCCGGTGGAGCGGCGCTGCGACGAGCTGGTGCGCGCCTGGCGGCACGCGCCGCGCCGGGTCGTGGCCGTGTCGGACGAGACGGGCATGGGCGTGGTGCCCGCGACGGCCGGCGTGCGCGCCTTCAGGGACGCGCTGGGCCGGCTGAACGAGCGCCTGGCCGCCGAGTCGGAGGACGTCGCCCTGGTCGTGGCGGGGCGCCCGCTGCCGCTGTGAGCCTCAGGGCCGGACCGAACGGGCGTACCAGCGGCCGTCGAGGCGGTCGACGTGCAGCGGCAGGCCGAAGCAGTCGGACAGGTTGGCCGGGGTGAGGACGTCGTCGACCGGCCCGGCAGCCAGCACGCGGGCGTCGCGCATGAGCAGCGCGTGCGTGGTCGTCGCCGGGACCTCCTCCAGGTGGTGGGTCACGGTGACGGTGGTGAGCACCGGCCGGGTCCCGGCCAGGTTCTCCACGGCGCTGATCAGGTCCTCGCGGGCCGGCAGGTCGAGACCGGCGAACGGCTCGTCCAGCAGCAGCACCGCCGGGTCCCCCATGAGCGCCCTGGCCACCCTGACCCGGGCCCGCTCGCCCTGGGAGCACACCCGGAAGGGCCGCTCGGCCAGGTCCTTGCAGCCGAGGTCGGCCAGCAGGCGCAGCGCCCGCTCCCGCTCCGCGTCGCCGTACTTGTCCCAGATCGGGGCGCTCGTGCCGGTGTGGCCGGTGAGTACCACGGTGTGGGCGGTCGCCCCCTCCTCCTCCATCAGGTCCTCGTCGATCAGCCGCTGGCTGGCCGCGACCAGGCCGATGTGGCGGCGCAGCTCCCGCAGGTCGACGCGGCCGAGCCGGTGGCCCAGGACGTTCACCGCGCCCGTCGTCGGATGCCGCACGGCCGCGGCCAGCGAGAGCAGCGTCGTCTTCCCGGCGCCGTTGGGACCCAGGATCACCCAGTGGTCGCCGTAGGCCACCTGCCAGTCGATCCCGTCCAGCAACGTCTTGCCGACGACCCGGACGCCTACGCCTTCGAGTTCAAGCACGTGCATCCGGCCACCCTAGTCGGCCCCATAGGATCGTCGGTTATGCAGCTCCCTGGGCGGATGTTCGATCTCTTCGGCGAGGACGCGATCTGGTCCGACGACCACGAGGGCCTCAGCGGCGAGACGCTGCGCGTCACCGGCCCCACCGGCGCCGTCTACGTCAAGCAGGGCCCGGGGGCGCGGGCCGAGCACGAGCGGCTGCTGTGGCTCAAGCGGTGGATGAGCGTGCCGGACGTGGTGGCCTTCGAGGGCGACGCGCTCGTGCTGGCCGACGCCGGATGGCTCAGCCTGGAGCGCAGGCCGTCCGCGGGCGCCGGGGCCGTCATGGGCGCGGCGCTGCGCGCGCTGCACGACGTGCCGGTCGCGGAGTGCCCGTTCGACGAGCGGCTCGACGTCAAGCTGGCGCGGGCGGCCGGGCGGGTGCGCGACGGGCTGGTCAACGACGGCGACTTCGACGACGACACCGCCGGGCTCACCCCCGCGCAGGTCTACGACCGGCTGGTGGCCGAACGGCCCGCGCGCGAGGACCTGGTGGTCACGCACGGCGACTACACCCCGGCCAACGTGCTGGCCTCGCCGTCGGGCGAAGCGGTCCTGATCGACGTGGGCGCGCTCGGGGTGGCCGACCGGCACGTGGACCTGGCGCTCGCGCTGCGCGAGCTCGACGGGCCCGCCGCCGGGGAGTTCCTGCGCGCGTACGGGGCGGCCGAGGTGGACGACGACAGGCTGCGCTACTACCGGCTGCTGGACGAGCTGTTCTGATGCGCGGGCTTCTCTGATGGACGGGCTGCGGTTCGCCGTCGGGACGCTGAGCGTGTTCCCCGTGCGGGTGGAGCGGGTCGACCGGGAGGTGGCGGGGCGGGCGATGGCGCTGGCCCCGCTGGTGGGGCTGGCGCTGGGCGTCGTGGCGTCGCTCGCGCTGCTGCTGCCGGGCCCGCCGCTGATGGGCGCGGCCCTGGCTCTCTGCCTGCTGGCGGTCCTGACGCGCGGCCTGCACCTGGACGGGCTGGCGGACCTGGCCGACGGGCTCGGCAGCGGCAGGCCGGCGTCTCAGGCACTCGACATCATGAAAAAGTCGGACATCGGGCCGTTCGGCGTGGTGACGCTGGTGTTCACGCTGCTGATCCAGGCGGCCGCGCTCTCCGCCGCCGGGGCCGGGACGGCGGGCGGCGGTCCGGCGCTGTTCCTGGCGGGCGCGCCCGCGCTGGTGACCGCCTGCGTGACCGGCCGGCTGGCGCTCACCTGGGCCTGCCGGGCGGGCGTCCCCGCCGCCCGCCCCGACGGCCTCGGCGTCCTGGTCGCGGGCACGGTACGCGCGCGCACCGCCTGGCTCGTCACCGGGGCCGCCCTGGCAGGCTGCGCGGCCCTCGGGACCGGGCGGGCCGGTGAGACGGGTGTCCCCGGGCCGGTCGTGCTCGTGGCGGGGGCGCTGGCCGGGCTGGGAGCGGCGCTGGCGCTGCTGCGGCACGCCCGGAGGCGGCTCGGCGGGGTCACCGGGGACGTGCTCGGCGCCCTGGTCGAGACGGCCACGGCGGTCACGCTCGTGGTGTGCGCCGCGCTCGGCTGATCACACCGCCGGCGTGCCCCGTACCGGGAGCTTCTTCAGCAGCACGGCCGCGCAGGCCGCGAGCAGGACCCAGCCGACGAGACCGGACGGCCCGGCGAGCACCAGGTCGGGCGGCGACGCGACGTCGCCGAGCAGGAAGACCGCGGGGCCGACCGCGTTGAGCGAGCCGTGCGCCACGACGGCGGGCCACACGCTGCCCGAGCGCAGCCGCAGCCACCCGAGCAGCACCCCGGCCAGCACGCAGAAGCCGACGAAGTAGACGGCGGCCCACGAGCCGAGCATCGGGTAGTTGTAGCCGAGCAGCGTCAGCGGCGCGTGCCACAGCCCCCAGACGACGCCCGACAGCGCCAGCCCGGGCAGCACGCCGCGCCGCTCCGCCAGCAGCGGCGCCAGGTAGCCGCGCCATCCCCACTCCTCGCCCAGCGAGGGCAGCACGTTGAGCAGCGGCCCGGCCAGCGCGGCGACCACGACCTGGGTGACGGCGACGGGCGCCAGGTTCTCGGGGACCGGCACGCCGGTGGCCCGCAACTGCTCGCGGAACAGGCTCATCCCGTCGAGGTCCAGCGTGATCAGCCCGAGACCGGCGCTGATCGCGACCGCGGCGAGCACCAGCAGCGGCACGCCCAGCCAGGCGGCCAGCACGAGCAGGCCCGTGCGTCCCTTGCGCTCGCCCAGGGTGAGCCCGGTCTCGCGGGCCCACTGGCGCGGCGGCGTCCGGCTGACCAGCCAGGCCGCCAGCACGCCGATCGCGGGCGTGAACATCATCAGCAGCGCCAGCGGCCGGGCCAGCGGCGAGGCCAGCCCGCCGGCCAGCCACAGGGGCAGCGCGACCACCCAGGACAGGACGAACGCGACGGCGAGGAAGACGGGCAGCGGCTTCACGCGACGCTCCTTTCGGCGACGAGCGCGTTGATCAGAGCGGCGCCGCGGCCGGCGTCGTCGACGCTGACGGCCAGCTCGCCGCCGGTCCGGTAGCGGATGACGAGGCAGTCGCCGCCGCGCAGCATGATGGTCGCGCCGCCGGGCAGCCCGCGCACGCCCCAGCCGCCGACCTGGCTCGGGTAGCGCTGCTCCGGCCAGGCGCTGTCGATCTTGGCGAGGGAGATGCGGCGCACCGGCCAACCCAGCGGGCCGAACCCGATCGCCACCCCGTCCGCCGTCACCCGCACGCGCGCCGACGAGGTGAACAGGCCGGCGATCAGCACCACGGTCAGCACGGGCACCAGCGCGTCGAGCGGTGCGCCGGAGGCGATGCCGGTCAGATGCAGCACCCCCGCCACGGCGAGCGCCGCGGCGGCGGCGCAGGTGGCGGCGAGCAGCCACGGGTTGCCCACCCGGCTCACCCACACCGCGCGCTGGCCGGGGCGCAGCTCCAGCGACGGCGGCTCCCCCTCGGGCGCCCGCTCCGCGCCGCCCCGGCCGAGCCAGGCGGCGGCCGCCATCGCGGCGAGCGGCACCACGGCGACGGCCAGGGGTGCCCAGGCGGGCAGGCGCGCGTCGGTCCAGCTCGCCGCGTCGAGGTTGGCCAGCACCGTGGAGACGGCCACGCCCAGCGCGAGCAGCCCGCCACCGGCGAGCAACGCCCACCCCCCCAGCGCCCGCACCCGCCCCGGCCCGGCAGCCGCCCGCCCCGGGCCCGCGCCCGGCCGGGCGGCGCCGCGGGCCACCGCCGCCAGGGCGAACAGCCACATCAGCGCCCAGGTGCCGAGCAGCGTGGTGACGAACACGGCGAGCGGCGCCGAGCCGTCGGGCACCGAGCCCGGTCCCCAGTGCACGGCCAGCGGCTCGGGCAGCCGGTCACGCACCGCCAGCGGCAGCAGGATCAGGACGGCGGTGACGGCCGCCCCCGTGAGGGCGGCGATCCGGATGTTCATGCGAGCTCCTCCAGCAGCGTGATGACGTCCTCCCGGCGGTATCCGTACCTCTTGGCCTCGTCCAGCAGGTCGCGCGCCCGCTCGCGGAGCAGGGCGCGTCCGTCGGCGTGGCGCGCGACGCTGACGCCGCGCCCCCGCCGGAACTCCAGCAGCCCCTCCTCCCGCAGCTCACGCAGGGCGCGCAGCACGGTGTTGGGGTTGATGCCGAGCGCGTCGGCGAGGTCGCGGGCCGGCGGCAGCCGGTCGCCCGGCGCGTAGGAGCCCTCGCCGATGGCGCGGCGGATCGCGCCCGCGACCTGCTCGTGCAGGGGACGGGCGTCGTTGAGGTCGAGCGTCAGCAACATGGTGCTAATGACAATAGCACCATGTCGCTGGTCATGATTCATGGGATGAACCCCTGTTTGTGGGGCCTGGAAACCCTGGATAGCATCGGTTTACGTGACCACTGTGCGGCTGAACTCAGCAGATCCCGTCTCGTTCGACACCGACGCGCTCATCGTCGGGTTCCTGTCCGGCCCCGGCGGTCCCAGCCCCGCCACAGGCGCCGAATCCCTCGACGCGGCCTTCGGTGGCAAGCTCGCCTCCTCGCTGACCTCCGTGGGCTTCTCCGGCAAGCCGGGCGAGCTGGCCAAACTGCCCACGTTCGGCTCCGTCACCGCTCCGGTGCTGGTGGCCGTCGGGCTCGGCGAGTCCCCTGACGCCGAAGGGCTGCGCCGCGCCGCCGGCGCCGCCGTGCGCTCTCTGGCCGGCACCGCCCGCGCCGCGCTCGCCCTCCCCGCCGGCTCCGCCGCCGAGGCCGAGGCCGTCGCGCTGGGCGGTCTGCTGGGCGCCTACGGCTTCTCGCGCTACCGCACCGGCGAGGGCCAGAAGGAGCCGGTGAACGAGCTGACCGTCCTGTCGGGCGAGGACGCCGCCGCCGGCGAGCGCGCCGCGATCCTGGCCGACGCCGTCACGCTGGTGCGCGACCTGGTCAACACGCCGCCGTCCGACCTGTGGCCGGCCAAGTTCGCCGAGATCGCCGAGCGCACCGGCGCCGAGCACGGGCTGAGCGTCGAGGTGCTCGACGACAAGCAGCTGCGCGACGGCGGCTACGGCGGCCTCGTCGGCGTCGGCCAGGGCTCGGTCAACCCGCCGCGGCTCGTCCGGCTCTCCTACACCCACCCCGAGGCCACCAAGACGCTGGCGTACGTGGGCAAGGGCATCACGTTCGACTCCGGCGGCCTGTCGCTGAAGCCGTCGGCGTCCATGGACTGGATGAAGTCCGACATGGGAGGCGCGGGCGCCGTTTTCGGGGCGCTCGTCGGCATCGCCCGCCTGGGCCTGCCGGTCAACGCCATCGGCTACCTCTGCCTGGCGGAGAACCTGCCGAGCGGCACCGCCCAGCGCCCCTCCGACGTCATCCACAGCTACAGCGGCAAGACCGTCGAGGTGCTCGACACCGACGCCGAGGGCCGCCTCGTCCTCATGGACGGCATCGCCCGCGCCGCCGAGGACAACCCCGACCTGATCGTCGACGTCGCCACGCTGACCGGCGCGCAGATCGTCGCCCTCGGCTGGCGCACCGCCGGCGTCATGGCCAACGACGACGCCGTGCGCGAGCTCGTCGTCGAGGCCGCGACCGCCGCCGGCGAGGGCGCCTGGGGCATGCCGCTGCCCGAGGAGCTGCGCAAGGGCCTCGACTCCCCCGTCGCCGACATCGCCAACCTGCAGCCCGAGCGCTGGGGCAGCATGCTGGCCGCGGGCATCTTCCTCAAGGAGTTCGTGCCCGACGGCGTCCGCTGGGCGCACATCGACATGGCCGGCCCGGCCTTCAACAAGGGCGAGGCGCACGGCTACACCCCCAAGGGCGGCACCGGCGCCTTCGCCCGCACCCTCATCGCGCTCGCCGAACGGCACGCGAGCATCTGAGGGGACCGGCACCCGAGCGCCCGGAACAGATGAAAAGATGACGGCATCACGAACACCCCGACAAGGAGCCTTCCTGTGGCCTACGACATCGTCGTCCTAGGTGGCGGCAGCGGCGGTTACGCCTGCGCGCTGCGGGCAGCCGAGCTGGGCATGACGGTCGCCCTGATCGAGAAGGACAAGATCGGCGGCACCTGCCTGCACCGGGGATGCATCCCCACCAAGGCCCTGCTGCACTCCGCGGAGGTCGCCGACGAGACCCGCGAGAGCGCCTCGTTCGGCGTCAAGGCGCACTTCGAGGGCATCGACGTGGCCGGCGTGCACGCCTTCAAGGACAAGATCGTCAGCCGCGCCTGGAAGGGCGTGCAGGGCCTGCTCAAGGCCGCGGGCGTGACGGTGGTCGAGGGCGAGGGCCGCCTGCTCGCCGAGCGCCGCGTCCAGGTCGGCGACGAGGTGTACGAGGGCCGCAACGTGGTGCTCGCCACCGGTTCGGCGCCCCGCAGCCTGCCCGGCCTCGACATCGACGGCGAGCGGATCATCACCAGCGAGCACACGCTGAAGATGGACCGGGTGCCCGCCTCCGTGGTCGTCCTCGGCGGCGGCGTCATCGGCGTCGAGCTGGCCAGCGTCTACCGCTCCTTCGGCGCCGAGGTCACCATCGTCGAAGGGCTGCCGCACCTGCTGCCCACCGAGGAGGAGTCCAGCTCCAAGCTGCTGGAGCGGGCCTTCCGCCGGCGCGGCATCAAGTACGAGCTCGGCGTCTTCTTCGAGAGCGTCAAGACCACCGACACCGGCGTGCTCGTCACCCTGGCCAACGGCAAGACCCTCGACGCCGAGATCCTGCTCGTCGCGGTCGGCCGCGGCGCCGTCTCGGCCGGCATGGGCTTCGAGGAGGCCGGCGTCACGATCGAGCGCGGCGCCGTCACGGTCGACGAGCACTGCCGCACCACCGCGCCCGGCGTCTACGCCGTCGGCGACCTGATCCCCACGCTGCAGCTGGCCCACGCCGGGTTCGCCGAGGGCATCATGGTGGCCGAGCACATCGCGGGCCTCAACCCGCCGCCCATCGACTACGCGGGCGTGCCCCGGATCACCTACTCCGACCCCGAGGTCGCCTCGGTGGGCATCACGTCCGCGCAGGCCGCCGAGCGCGGCATCGAGATCGTCGAGCAGGTCTACGACCTCGCGGGCAACCCCAAGAGCCAGATCCTCGGCACGGGCGGCGCCGTCAAGGTCCTCGCCCGCAAGGACGGGCCGGTCGTCGGCGTCCACATGGTGGGCCGCCGCATCGGCGAGCTCGTCACCGAAGGCCAGCTCATCTACAACTGGGAGGCGCTGCCCGCAGAGGTCGCCCAGCTCATCCACGCACACCCGACCCAGTCCGAGGCGGTCGGTGAGGCGATGCTGGCCCTGGCCGGCAAGCCGCTGCACGTACACAACTAATCCGCCCTCGAGATCAGAACGCGAGAGAAGAATAACGATGCCGGTCTCCGTACAGATGCCCCAGCTCGGCGAGAGCGTCACCGAGGGCACCGTCACCCGTTGGCTGAAGAAGGAGGGCGAGCGCGTCGAGGCCGACGAGCCGCTCCTTGAAGTGTCGACCGACAAGGTCGACACCGAGATCCCGTCGCCTTCCGCGGGTGTCATCACCAAGATCGTCGTGGCTGAGGACGAGACCGTCGAGGTCGGCGCGGAGCTGGCCATCATCGACGAGAGCGGCCAGGCCGGCGCGGCCGCCCCCGCCGAGGAGGCCGCCCCCGCCGCCCAGCCCGAGCCGGAGCCCGAGCCTGAGCCTGAGCCCGCTCCGGCCCCCGCCTCCTCCATCCCGCAGCCCGCCCCGCAGGCGGCCCCGCAGCCCGCCCCGGCCCCGCAGCCGGAGCCCGCTCCGGCGCCGGCCCCCGCCCCGGCTCCCGCGCCCGCGCCCGCGCCCGCCCAGGCCGCCGCTCCCGCGCCGCTGCCCACCTCGGGCGACAGCCCGTACGTGACGCCGCTGGTGCGCAAGCTGGCCAACGAGCACGGCGTGGACCTCGACGCCATCACCGGCACCGGCGTCGGCGGCCGCATCCGCAAGCAGGACGTGCTCGAGGCCGCCAAGAGCCGCCGCGAGCAGGCTCCCGCCGCCCAGGCCGCCCCGGCCGCGGCTGCTCCCGCCGCTCCGGCCGCCGCCCCGGCGCAGGCCGCCGCCCCGGCCGCCGCGCCTGAGCCGGTCGAGGTCGACACCACGCTGCGCGGCCGCACCGAGAAGATGACCCGCCTGCGCCAGACGATCGCCAAGCGCATGGTCGAGTCGCTTCAGACGGCCGCCCAGCTCACCTCGGTCGTCGAGGTCGACGTCACCAAGATCGCGCGGCTGCGGGCGCAGGCGAAGGACGAGTTCTTCCGCCGCGAGGGCGTCAAGCTGACGTTCACCCCGTTCTTCGCGATGGCCACCGTCGAGGCGCTCAAGCAGCACCCCAAGCTCAACGCGACCATCAACAACGAGACCAACGAGGTGACCTACTTCGACGTCGAGAACCTCGGCATCGCGGTCGACACCGACCGTGGCCTGCTCGCCGCCGTGGTCAAGGACGCCGGCGACCTCAACCTCGCCGGGCTCGCCCGCAAGGTCACCGACCTGGCCGAGCGCACCCGCGCCAACAAGGTGACCCCGGACGAGATCACCGGCGGCACGTTCACGCTGACCAACACCGGCAGCCGCGGCGCCCTGTTCGACACGCCGATCCTCAACCAGCCACAGGTCGGCATGCTCGGCACCGGCGCCGTCGTCAAGCGTCCCGTCGTGGTCGACACGCCGGAGGGCGAGGTCATCGCGGTCCGGTCGATGGTCTACCTGGCGCTCACGTACGACCACCGCCTGGTCGACGGCGCCGACGCGGCCCGCTTCCTCACCACGATCAAGCGGCGCCTGGAGGAAGGGCGCTTCGAGGCCCAGCTCGGCCTCGCCTGACCACCGCACGCCCCTGGGGCCGGACGCGCACCCGCGCGTCCGGCCCCGCGCGTTTCCGGGGGCCTCCGCCCGGTCCGGAGCGGTCCCGTACGCGCCCCAAGGGCCCCACAGGACCGGACCGGCGCTAGGTCCCCCACAGGACCGGGCCGCCGCTAGTTCCCCAACAGGACCGTGCCCTCCGCTAGGTTCCCCACCTGACCGGGCCCGCGCGGGGAGCCGCCCCAAGCGGCCAGCGGTCCCCCGGCCCTACGGTCCCCGGCCTCCCCGGTCCCCAGACCCGGGCCCCGCGGGCACCGAACGGCGAGCCGCCCAGGCCAGCCCCAGGAGGGCCCCACTGCCCCGAGGGGCCGCCTGGCCGCAACCTCCGCATGCGGCCACCCGTGAGGGCGGGGCAGGCGGGAGGGGACGCCTGCCGAAGCCTCGGAGGGCGGGGTTCTCGGAGGGCGGGGTTCTCGGAGGACGGGGTTCTCGGAGGACGGGGTTCTCGGAGGACGGGGTTCTCGGAGGGCGGTGGTCCCTGGACGGCGGGGCCCCGTGGGGCGGGATGGGTAGGAGGGGACCGCCTCCCGAAGTCCCCGAGGGGCGGGGGTCTTGGGGGAGGTCCTCGGGAGGGCGCGGCCCTCGGAGGACGGGGAGCCCGAAAGGCGGGGACCCCAGAGGCGGGGACCCCGGAAGGCCCCCGGAAGGCCGCGTCCCCGGAAGGTGGGGTGGGGCGGCGTAGGGTTGGGGGATGGCGATCGTTGTGACCGGGGCGTCGGGGTTGCTCGGCGGGCCGCTGGTCGAGGCGTTGCGGGCAGGCGGGGAGCGGGTCGTGACGCTGGTGCGGCGGGAGCCGCGCGGGCCCGACGAGGCGCGGTGGGAGCCGCGTGCGGGGGTGCTGGATCCGGCGGTGCTCGACGGGGCGCGGGCGGTGGTGCATCTGGCCGGGGCGCCCATCGCGGACCGGCGGTGGAGCGCCGACTACAAGCGGGAGCTGGTGCGCAGCCGGGTGGACAGCACGCGGCTGCTGGTGGAGGCGATGCGGGGGCTGGAGCGTCCGCCGGCGACGCTGGTGACGGCGTCGGGCGTGGACTTCTACGGCGACACCGGCGACGAGGTGGTCGACGAGAGCCGGGGCAAGGGCGAGGGGTTCCTGGCGGAGCTGTGCGAGCGGTGGGAGCGTGAGGGCCGGGCCGCCGGGGAGTTCGGGGTGCGGGCGGCGCAGTTGCGGACGGGGCTGGTGCTGAGCCGTCGCGGCGGGGCGCTGGGCCGGATGCTGCCGATCTTCCGGGCGGGGCTGGGGGCGCCGCTGGGGTCGGGGAAGCAGTACTGGTCGTGGATCTCGGAGGACGACTGGGTCCAGGCGACCATCCATGTGGTGAAAAATCGGGATCTGGTGGGGCCGGTGAACCTCACCTCACCGACGCCGGTCACGAACGCCGAGTTCACCCGCACGCTCGGCCGGGCGGTGCGACGCGCCACGATGCCGATCCCGGTGCCGGGGTTCGCGCTGCGGCTCGGGCTGGGCGAGTTCGCGCAGGAAGGGCTGCTCCCGGGGCACCGGATCGTCCCTGACAAGCTGGTGAACAGCGGTTATGGCTTCGCGCATACGCGCCTCGGCGATGCGCTGCGCGCCGTACTCTAGTGTGCTGTTCGTCCTACGCATCGGGGAGATTCCGACATGACCAGGTCAGGGCAGTCCCACATTCTCGCCATCGGCGGCGGATCGTTCCGCGCCACCGAGCGCCACGGCTTCCTGGAGGCGAGCCCGCTGCTGCGCTACGGGCTCGATCTGACCGGGCAGGACCGGCCCAAGCTGGGCCTGCTCGCGACCGCGGTGGGTGACAGCGCCGATTGGGTGCTGAAGATGTACGGCGCGTTCGCGGGCTGGGACGTCGAGCTGAGCCATCTGACGGTGTTCCCGATGCCCAACGTGGCCGATCCGCGGGCGTGGATGCTGGAACAGGACATGATCTACGTCAGCGGCGGCAGCGTGGCCAATCTGATGGCGTTGTGGCGGCTGCACGGCCTGGACGAGGCGTTCGAGGAGGCGTGGCGGGCCGGGGTGGTGCTGTCGGGGCAGAGCGCGGGCGCCCTGTGCTGGCACGTGGGCGGCAACACCGACTCCTTCGGCCCCGAGCTGCGGGTGTGGGCCGACGGCCTGGGCTTCCTGCCCTACTCGTGCGGCGTGCACTACAACGCCGAGCCGCAGCGCCGCCCGCTGCTGCAGCAGTCGGTGGCCTCGGGCGAGCTGCCGGGCGGCTACGCGGCCGACGAGGGCGTGGCGCTGCACTACGTCGGCACCGAGTTCATCCAGGCGGTGACGACCGATCCTGACGGCTATGCGTACAAGCTGGAGCATGACGGCGCGGGCGGCGTGAAGGAGTTCAGGATCGAACCCCGCCTGCTGACTTCCTGAATTACCCTACAAGGGTGAGGGAACGGCACAATGGACACATGCGCCCCACCCATGGGGTCGATCCCCACGCACTCGCCGTCGTCCGCCTGGGCGTCGACGTCCCGTACGAGCAGGCCTGGTCGCTCCAGCGCTGGGTGCACGGCAAGCGGGCCGCCGGTGAGCTCACCGACACGCTGCTGATGCTGGAGCACGCGCCCGTCTACACGGCGGGCAAGCGGGCCAGGCCGGACGAGCGGCCGTCCGACGGCACTCCGGTGGTCGACGTCGACCGCGGCGGGCGGGTCACCTGGCACGGGCCGGGGCAGCTGGTCGGCTATCCGATCGTGGCCGTCTCCGACGTGACCGACTACGTCTGCCGGCTCGAGGAGACGATGATCCAGATCTGCGCCGACTTCGGGGTGACCGCCCGGCGGGTGCGCGGGCGGGCCGGGGTGTGGGCGGTGGGCGACGCCGGTCTGGGGCTGCCCGACCGGCAGCTCGGCGCGGTGGGCATCCGGGTGTCGCGCGGTGTCGCGATGCATGGTTTCGCGCTCAACTGCGCCAATGATCCGCGGTGGTTCAACCGGATCGTCCCGTGCGGGCTGCCCGACGTGGGCGTCTCCACGCTCTCCGCGGAGACGGGACGGCGGATCGTGGTGGAGGAGGTCATGCCGATCGCCGAGAAGCGCCTGGCCGAGGCGCTCGGGCGGGAGCCGTTCGACCTGCACGAAGAGGATCTTCTCCGCAGATAGTGGCCGATGGGCGACATGCCGCTCTACTATCGCGATGTGAAACGGGTCACAGCGTTCCTCCTCGCCCTGCTCGTGCATGCGCTCACCGTCGCCTTCGTGGTGCTCGGCGGCTGGACCATCGCGGTCAACGCGGAGTTCGCCGTCGCCTGGGTGCTGGGCGGCCTGCTGATCGGCATCGGCTGGATGCTGCGCCCGCGCCTGGGGCGGCTGCCCGGCGACGCCGAGGTGCTCGACCGCGAGTCGGCCGGTGAGCTGTACGGCACGGCCGAGCGCGTGGCGGACCGGATGGGCGTCAGGCGTCCGGCGAGGATCGCGGTCAGGGACATCGCCCCGGCCGCCTCGTACGAGAAGCTGGGGCTTTTCCGGACGCCCGTGCTGGTCGTCGGGCTGCCGTTGTGGATGGCGCTGCCGGCCAGGCAGCGGGTGACGCTGCTGGCGACGGCGTACGCCGGGTCGGCGGACGGCGACGGCGTGGTGATCGGCGGCGCGCTGTCGACGCTGGCCGAGTGGCGCGGGGCGCTGCTGGGCGCCGCGCCGCTGCAGGCGCGCGAGGACGCCGAGGTCAAGATCACCGTCACGCTGGGCGCGCTCGACGCGCCCACCACCGGCTACCAGGCGGCGGGGCTGCTGGGCCGGCTGATCGGCCGGGTGTTCGGCGCGCCGGTGCTGCTGCTGGAGTACGGCCTGACGCGGCTGGCGCGGTCGGGCGACGGGCAGGCGGCCGAGCGCAGGCGGGCGCTGGCGCTGCGGGTGGCGACGGCCGAGGAGCTGGCCGAGCTGGAGGACCTGGTCGCCGGGCACCGCTACCTGGCGCCGATGCAGGCCGCGGTGCTGCGCGGCGAGAACGTGACGGCGATCCGGCAGGGCGCGCTGGCCCGCTTCGGCGTGCGGGCGAGCGAGGTGCCCGGCTCGTCCAACGCCGTCCTGCTGGGCGAGGCGGAGTCCGACCGGATCGACGCCGAGCTGCTGCGCCACTACACGCGGGCGATCCGCAGCTTCGGCCTCATCACCTGAGAGCGACCCTCGATCCGGCTCGGGCGGCCGGAGACGTAAGCTGTGAGGGTGACCGTTGCTCCTGAAGGCCGAAAGCTCCTCCGCCTGGAGGTGCGCAACGCCGAAACCCCTATCGAGCGCAAGCCCCCGTGGATCAAGACCAAGCTGAAGACGGGCCCCGAATACACCGAGCTCAAATCGCTCGTGCGCCGGGAGGGCCTGCACACGGTCTGTGAAGAGGCGGGCTGTCCCAACATCTACGAGTGCTGGGAGGACCGCGAGGCGACCTTCCTCATCGGCGGCGACCAGTGCACGCGCCGCTGCGACTTCTGCCTCATCGACACCGGCAAGCCCACGGAGTACGACCGTGACGAGCCGCGCCGGGTGGCCGAGTCGGTCCAGCAGATGGGCCTGCGCTACGCGACCGTGACGGGCGTGGCCCGCGACGACCTGCCCGACGGCGGCGCCTGGCTCTACGCCGAGACGGCCCGCCAGATCCACGCGCTGCTGCCGGGCTGCGGCGTCGAGCTGCTGGTGCCCGACTTCAACGGCAACCGCGAGCAGCTGGAGGAGGTCTTTTCCAGCAAGCCCGAGGTGTTCGCGCACAACGTCGAGACCGTGCCGCGCATCTTCAAGCGGATCCGTCCCGGGTTCCGTTACGAGCGTTCGCTGGAGGTGCTCACGATGGCCCGCGAGGCCGGGCTGGTCACCAAGTCCAACCTGATCCTCGGCATGGGCGAGACCCGTGAGGAGATCGTCGAGGCGATGCGCGGCCTGCACGAGGCCGGCACCGACCTGATCACGATCACCCAGTACCTGCGCCCGACCCCGCGCCACCACCCGGTGGACCGCTGGGTCAAGCCGGAGGAGTTCGTCGAGCTGCAGGCCGAGGCCGAGGCGATCGGCTTCGCGGGCGTGCTGTCCGGGCCGCTGGTCCGCTCCTCCTACCGCGCCGGCAAGCTCTACCAGCAGGCGATCGCGGCCCGCCAGACGGCCTGATCGAATCGCTACCATGGGGTGAGCATCCTGAGGGAGGCTCCCCCCATGGCCGTGTTGATCCGCGCCGCCGACGTGCCGGCGGCCGAGCGCCGCGAGGCGTGGCTGAGCGTCGTGTGCGACGCGCTCGGGCCGCTCGACGTGCGTGTCGACGCCGACGCGCCGCTGCGCGGGCAGATCGAGGCGGGGCAGCTCGGGCCGGTGGGCGTCGGCAAGGTGCAGACCTCGACGCCGCACAGCGTGCACCGCACGCCCGGCCTGATCCGCCGCGACAGCCCCGAGCTCTACCGGCTGGTGCTGCCCGTGTCGGGCACCCCGCTGCTGGGCCAGGACGGCAGGCAGGCGCGGCTGCGCCCGGGCGAGTTCGCCCTCTACGACTTCACCCGGCCCTACGAGCTGGTCTACGACTCTGCGGTGCGGCTGGCGGTGTTCAGCTTCCCGCGTGAGCTGCTGCGGTTACCGCCCGGCGCGGCGTCGGTCACGGCGGTGCCGATCGCCTCGGGCGAGGGCGCCGGGGCGCTGGCCGCGCCGCTGCTGCGCCGGGTGGCGCTCGACCTCGACTCCTACCGGCCCGCCAGCGCGGCCCGGCTGGCCGGCGTGGTGATGGACCTGGTCACCACGGCCGTGGCCGAGCGGGTCGAGGAGCTGGGCGCGGTGCCGCACGAGACACGGCAGGAGGCGCTGCTGGCCCGGGTGCACGCCTTCATCGAGAAGCACCTGGGTGACGCCGGGCTCGATCCGGCGGGCGTGGCGGCGGCGCACCACATCTCGCCGCGCTACCTGCACCGGCTGTTCGAGGCGCGGGAGACCACGGTGGCGGCGTGGATCCGGCACCGGCGGCTCGAACGCTGCCGCGCCGACCTGGCCGACCCGGCGCTGCGCGACACCCCGGTGAGCGTGCTCGCGGCGCGCTGGGGGCTGCCCGACCCGGCGCACTTCAGCCGCCTGTTCCGCAGCGCCTACGGAGTGCCGCCGGCCGCCTACCGGCGCGCCTGCGGGTAGTGCGCTGATCGTCAAGTCCCCGGCGCGCACGTGCAAGACCGGGGCCGGTCCCGGCGAGCATGCTTGAGGCACGAACTCACCGGAAGGACTGGAAGAAAATGCAGCTGTTCGTGAACCTCCCCGTCAAGGACCTCGCCCGGTCGAAGGCGTTCTTCACCGAGCTCGGCTTCACGCTGTTCGGCGCCGCCGACGACATGGCCTCCGTCGTCGTCAACGACGAGACGCAGGTGATGCTGCTGGCCGAGCCCACGTTCGCGTCCTACGCGCACCGCGAGGTCGGCGACGCCACCAAGGCCACCGAGGCGATCCTGGTGCTCGGCGTGGAGAACGAGGCGCGGGTGGACGAGCTGGCCGCCAAGGCCGTCGAGGCCGGCGGCACCGCGCTGGGCGGGGCCCGGCGTGACGCCTTCCGCTACCAGCGCGCCTTCGCCGACCTCGACGGCCACCACTGGGAGGTCCTGTGCCTCGTCCAGCCTTCGTGACCGGGACCTTCATCGTCACCTCGGCCGACGGCACCGCGATCGCCGTCGACCGGCACGGCTCCGGTCCGGCGCTCGTGCTGGTGCACGGGGCGTTCACCGGCCGCGGTCATCCGCTCATGGCCGCGGTGGCCTCGGGGCTGGCGCCGTGGTTCACGGTGTTCGACTACGACCGCCGGGGGCGCGGGGCCAGCGGCGACACGCCTCCTTACTCGGCCGAGCGTGAGATCGACGACCTGGCCGCCGTCGTGGCGGCGGCCGGCGGGCGGGCCATGGTGTTCGGCGGCTCCTCCGGCGCCGCCCTCGCCCTGGAGGCCGCCGTACGGATGCCGCAGATCTCCAAGCTGGCCCTGTGGGAGCCGCCCTACCACGTCGGCGCGGACGCGCCCGGGCTGCCCGCGGACTTCGCCGCCCGGCTCGCCGATCTGGTGGGGCGGGGCAGCCGGGGTGAGGCGGTGGAGCTGTTCATGACGGCCGCCGCCGAGACGCCCGCGGAGACGGTCGCCGCGATGCGGGCCGGCCCGCACTGGGCGGAGCTGGAGGCGCTGGCCCACACGCTGGCCTACGAGGCGGCCGTGATGGGGCCGGGCAACGCGCTTCCTGCGGCCCGCCTCGCCGGGCTCGACCGGCCCGCGCTCGTGCTCAACGGCGAGCTCAGCCCCTCCTGGATGGGTGCGGCGGGCCGTGCCGTGGCCGCGTGCGTGCCCGGCGCGGCGCACCGGGTCCTGGAGGGCCAGACGCACAACGTGGCGGCCGGGGCGCTGCTGCCCGAGCTGCTGGAGTTCTTCGTGGCGGCGTGACCCCTGCCGGGTTCCCGTACTTGTCCGGTTCGTTTGTATCCTTCCTTGCATGGCGAAGTCCGAGGACCCAGATAAGCCGGGGCGCATCAAGCAGCTCCGCATGATCGCGCAGATCATCAAGCAGGCCAATCCCAAGGGGATGCCGATCGTCTTCCTCTCGGCGGTGGGCACGCTGGCTGTGGTCGTCGTGATCGGCCTGGTCACGGACTACCTGTGGTATTCCGTGTTCCTGGGCATCCTGGCCGCCTTCACGGTCGGCCTGGTGGTGTTCGGGCAGCTCGCGCAGCGGGCCCAGTATTCGATCCTGCACGGCCAGACCGGCGCGGCCGCCGCGGTGCTGCAGGGCATGCGCGGCAACTGGCAGGTCACCCCCGCCATCGCGGTCAACCGTGACCAGGACCTGATCCACATGGTGGTCGGCTTTCCGGGCGTCGTGCTGGTGTCGGAGGGTCCCGGCAACCGGGTGGCCAAGATGCTGGCGGCGGAGAAGAAGCGGGTCGCCCGGGTGGTGCTGGGCGTCGAGATCTACGACGTGCAGTGCGGTGACGGCGAGGGCCAGGTGCCGCTCGGCAAGCTGCAGCGCCACCTGATGAAGCTGCCGCGCAACCTGAAGAAGCCGGCCGTCAACGAGGTCAAGGACCGGCTGCGGTCGCTGCCGAAGAACATGCCGATGCCCAAGGGCCCGATGCCCAAGGGCGCCCGCATGCCGCGCGGCCCCAAGATGCGCTAGTGATCTCACCCTCGTCGCGGGCCAACCGGGGCTGGTGGGACGGCAACGCCGACGACTACCAGCTGGAGCACGGCGACTTCCTGCGCGACGACGGCTTCGTCTGGTGCCCCGAGGGCGTCGACGAGGCCGACGCGCGGCTGCTCGGCGACGTGCGCGGGCGGCGGGTGCTGGAGATCGGCTGCGGGGCGGCGCAGTGCGCCCGCTGGCTGCTGGGCCAGGGGGCGCGGGTGGCGGCGTTCGACCTGTCGCATCGCCAGTTGCGCCACGCCCAGCGCATCGACCTCGACGGCGCTCCCGGCGGCCGGGCGGTGCCGCTGGTGCAGGCCGACGCCGAGGCGCTGCCGTTCGCCGCGGAGAGCTTCGACCTGGCGTGCTCGGCGTTCGGGGCGCTGCCGTTCGTCGCCGACCCGCTGGGGGTGCTGCGCGAGGTGCGCCGGGTGCTGGTGCCGGACGGGCGGTTCGTGTTCTCGGTCAGCCATCCGATCCGGTGGGCGTTCCCGGACGATCCGGGCCCGCGCGGGCTGACGTCCGACCGCTCCTACTTCGACCGTTCGCCCTACACCGAGCACGACGAGAACGGCAATCTCAGCTACGTCGAGCACCACCGGACCTTGGGCGACTGGGTGGGTCTCGTCGTCGCCTCGGGGCTGGCCCTCACGGGCCTGCTGGAGCCGGAGTGGCCGGAGGGCCACGAGCGGGTGTGGGGCGGCTGGAGCCCGCTGCGGGGCCGCCACCTGCCGGGCACCGCGATCTTCAGCTGCGCGCGTACCTAGCGGCCATGGCGTGGAAGACCTGGCGGGGCCGCCAGCGGGTCTCGTCGAGCATGCTGACGACGCCGTAGGAGCCGAGGTCGGCGGCGCCGCCGATCCGCGTGTAGCCGGCGAACGTGAACCACATCGCGGCCTCGACGCCCTCCTGCTCGAACACGTCGAGCAGCTCCTCCAGGTAGCGGACCTGCTCGCCCTCGTCGGGCACGGCGTCGCCGGGGACCGCCCAGGCCGAGCCGCCCCGCTCGGCGGCGCCCCGGTAGGGGCAGGTGCCGAACTCGGTGACGACGACCGGTTTGCCGTGCCCGAAGTGGGCGCGCATCTCGTCGCGGAAGGCGTCCGCGTTGTAGGCGGCACGGTAGGCGTCGACGCCGACCAGGTCGAACGGCGTCCAGTCGACGAACTCCCACGGCCCGGCGGCGTAGGTGAGCCGTCCGCCGAACAGCGGCCTGACCGTCTCGGCGGCCTCGGCGAGGAACGCGTCGAGCCGCGCGACGACGGGCGGGACCGTGGTCGCCCACCATGCGGCGTCGGCCTCGCCCATGGCGGCCATGCGGGCGCCGTAGGTGGCGCCGGGCAGGTAGCCGTGGCCGAAGGCGCTGGTCTCGCAGCCCGTCACCAGGACCACCTCGGCGCCGGTGCGGCGCAGCGCCTCGGCCCGGCGGGCCGACTCGGCGTACAGCTCCAGCGTCTCGCCCGGGTGCAGGTCGACGGGGAAGGGCGCGTAGTAGACCGCCAGCCCGGCCGCGGCGGCCTCCTCGGCGGCGACGGTGAGCCGGGCGGGGTCGGCGCCGGAGACGCGGACCACTGTGCAGTGCAGTTCCTCGGCGATCACGCGCATCTCGCGGCGGGCGGTGTCGCGGTCGAAGCGGAGGCGGCTGCGGCCGGGCTCGGGCAGGAACCCGGTGTCGTAGTTGATGCCCTTCTTCACTGCTTGATCCCGTTCTCGAGGAGGTCGAAGGCGAGCTCGACGTCGGCGGCCAGCAGCCGCCGCGCCTCCTCCAGCGGCGTCCCGGCGGCCAGGCGCTGGAAGAACGACTCCTGGAGGGTGGTGAGCGCGGCGGTGATCTGCCCGGCCAGCAGCGGCGCGAGCGCCTCCCCCACGTCGGCGGCCAGCGCGGCGGCCAGCTCGTAACGGCGGCCCAGGTGAGCCTGGTAGACGCCGGCCATGAGCGCGGGGGTCGCGGCGATCACCCGCACCTGGGTGAGCAGGTGGCCGACGTCGATCTCGTCCACCGCGCCGGCCGCCGCCCGCCGGTAGTGCTCGCGCAGCGCGGCCAGCGGCGGCTGCCCCTCCGGCCGCCCGGCGACGACGGCCGCCGTGTCGTCGGCCACGCCGTCGAGGACCAGGCAGTCCTTGGACGGGAAGTAGTTGAACAGCGTCACCTTGGCGACGCCGGCCGCCTCGGCGATCTCGTTGACCGTCACCGCGTCGTAGCCGCGCTCGTCGAACAGCCGCAGCGCCACCTCGGCGAGGTGCCGCCGGGTGCGTTCCTTCTTGAGCTCCCTGAGCCCTGCCATCATCACGAGGGCAGCGTAAACCGTACCGGGTACAAATTCAAACCCGGTACAGTTTTCGTCGTCACATGCGGACGACCATCGTGTTGGACGCCCGGTCGTGCAGGCCGCGATGGTCGCGGTCGAAGATCAACGCCGGGATCGCCAGCGCGAGCAGCGCCGTGCGCGCCAGCACCGGCACCCAGCGCGGGTCGCCGCCGTCCATCGCCGCCACGCGGATGCCCGCCAGCCGGTGGCCGAACGTCTGGCCCATGGCGCCCACCAGCACCAGATATTGCGCGGCGAACACCACGGCGGGCAGCCACGGCGCCTGGGCCGGGTCGGTGCGCAGCAGCAACTGCGTGATCACCCAGGTGCAGATCATCCAATCGATCACCAGGGCGGCGATCCTGCGGCCCCACCCGGCGATCGCGCCGCTGCCCTCCTCCGGCAGCCCCAGCCGCTCCCCCGGGTAGCCGAGGTCGACTCCGGCGGCGCGCACGCCGCCCAGCCAGGTCTGCGTCCAGCGCGGCTCGTTCCTGCTCATGACTCAAAGGTATCCGGCGGGGCGGGCGCCCTGGATCGTGACCTGCCCGCGCTTCACCGCGCCGCCGTTCACGGCCATCATGTACGCCATGCCGTACGGGGACGACCTAGACGCGCGTTTCAACGAGCTGGTCGCGCAGATCGGCGCGGACGAGCGGCGCCGGATGAGGGCGGCGGCGAGCAAGGCGGCCGGGGAGCCGCACCCGGGCCGCCGCCTGTGGCTGGCCGCCGCGGCCGTGCTCGCGGTGATCGCCGCCGCCGGCCTGGTCGTGGCCTTCCGGCCCGACCTGCTCACCTCCGCTCCCCCGCCCCCGCCGCGCGGCAGCGCCCCCGCGTTCACCGTCCCGCCGTCCGTGAACGGGGCCTCCGACCCCGCGTAACACATGCGAAACAATCGAGACACCGTACGGAAACGGCCTCGTCCTACGGTCGGGCTCATAGCCCGTCCCCAGGGAGGTTCGAGAGTGTTCAACTCCGCCGACGACGTCCTGAAGTTCATCAGGGACGAAGGGGTGCAGTTCGTCGATGTCAGGTTCACCGACCTGCCGGGGACGACGCACCACTTCACCTTCCCGGTCGAGAACTTCGGCGCCAGCGTGTTCACCGACGGCCTGATGTTCGACGGCTCGTCGATCCGGGGCTTCCAGGCCATCCACGAGTCCGACATGCTGCTCCTGCCGGACCCGTCCAGCGCCGTGGTCGACCCGTTCCGCCAGCACAAGACGCTCAACATCAACTTCTTCGTGCACGACCCGCTGACCGGCGAGGCCTACAGCCGCGACCCGCGCAACGTCGCCCGCAAGGCGGAGGAATACCTCAAGGGCACCGGCATCGCCGACACCGTCTACTTCGGGCCGGAGGCGGAGTTCTACATCTTCGACGACGTCCGCTTCGAGACGAAGGCCAACGCCGGCTACTACTACATCGACTCCATCGAAGGCGCCTGGAACACCGGCAAGGCCACCGAGGGCGGCAACCTCGGCTACAAGCCGCGCTACAAGGGCGGCTACTTCCCCGTGCCCCCGATGGACCACTTCACCGACCTGCGCTCGGAGATGGTCCGCAACCTCATCGAATGCGGCATCGACGTCGAGATGCAGCACCACGAGGTCGGCACGGCGGGCCAGGCGGAGATCGACTTCAAGTTCGGCACGCTGCTGCGGACCGCCGACAACCTGATGCTCTACAAGTACATCATCAAGAGCACCGCCCAGGAGTACGGCCACACCGTCACGTTCATGCCCAAGCCGATCTTCGGCGACAACGGGTCCGGCATGCACTGCCACCAGTCGCTGTGGAAGGACGGCTCGCCGCTGTTCTACGACGAGGTCGGCTACGCCGGGCTCTCCGACACCGCCCGCTACTACATCGGCGGCCTGCTCAAGCACGCGCCGTCGCTGCTGGCGTTCACCAACCCGACGGTCAACTCCTACCACCGCCTGGTCCCCGGCTACGAGGCGCCGGTCAACCTGGTCTACTCGCAGCGCAACCGGTCGGCCTGCGTCCGCATCCCGATCACCGGCTCCAACCCGAAGGCCAAGCGCATCGAGTTCCGGGTGCCCGACCCGTCGTGCAACCCGTACTTCGCGTTCGCCGCCATGCTGATGGCGGGCATCGACGGCATCCGCAACAAGATCGAGCCGCCGGAGCCGGTCGACAAGGACCTGTACGAGCTGCCGCCGGAGGAGGCCCGCCAGGTGCCCCAGGTGCCCGGCTCGCTGACCGACGTGCTCAACGCCCTCGAGGCCGACCACGACTACCTGCTCGAAGGCGGCGTCTTCACGCCCGACCTGATCGAGACGTGGGTGGCCTACAAGCGCGAGAACGAGGTCGACCCGATCCGCCTGCGCCCGCACCCGCACGAGTTCGAGCTCTACTACGACTGCTAGAACGCGCAACAGGACGACCCGGCATCGCATCGCGGCGCCGGGTCGTTCGCGTGTCCGCGCCCCGCATAGCACGAGGCGCCGCTCCTCAGGAGTGGGTTATAGGTGGCGCATGAGGCATGGAACTGTGCATAGACACCCAGAGTAATCAATTGAACACTCTTGGTGACAGCACTCCCCATCGGGAAAGGACCCTCCATGCCGACTGCACGCATCGCCGCCGGGCAGACCAGCTCCGGCCAGGGCTGGAAAGCGTACGGCGCCAACGGCATCTTCATCGACGTCGACACCACCTCCGCCCGCTTCTCCGGCCGCCCCCACTACGTCACCTCCATCTCCGGCCCCGGCGGCAGCCAGTGGAACCTGGTCGGTCCCAGCGCCGTCTACTCCCCCACCGCCACCTCGTTCCGCGTCTACGTCCAATGGAAGGACGGCAGCGCGATCACGCCGGCCACCGCCCAGCAGTACGGCTGGTACATCACCTGGATCGGCTACGACAACCCCTGACACCCGGACCCCCCGAGAACGGCCCCCGCACCCCCTGCGGGGGCCGTCCCTTTGGACCCTGCCGAAGACGCGGCGCGCGGGCCGGCGCGGCGGCGACCAGGCCCGGGACTGACGCGCGGACGGCGGGTTCACCCCCGGGGCCCGGATGGCGCCTCAGGTCAGGGTCGCTGGGTTCACGACCAGGTGCACTGACCGCGCCTGGCCGAGTGGACGTCGAAGCCGAAGTCCTCGACGAGCTCCCACGGGGAGACTTCGCGGCGCTCGCCGTTGTAGTCCGGCTCCGCGTAGAAGCACCACGGCTCGTGGTCCTGGCTCACCGCCCGGACGACGGGCGGGACGATGGAGGGCTGGTCCGCCGTGAAGAATCTCAGCTCGCCCGCCGCGGTCTGGGCGCAGACCACCCCGATGATCTTCGGGCAGGGAATCGGCGCAGCGGCCTGGGCCGCGGCGGCGGGCAGGGCCAGACCGGCGGCGGCGGTCGCCGTGGCCAGCAGCAGCCCGGCGGCTTTGCGGAGGCGGGTCGTCATGGGGGGACTCCTTTGCTGTGTCGGCATGCCTGCGGAGGCAGACACCCCACTTAACAGCGGAGCGTAGCTATCTGACAACAGAGAGTTACACGACTCTGGCGTTCTCGCTCACCGGGCCCCGATCAGGCGACTTTCCGGAAGACGACGACGGCGCGGTAGCGGTTGTGGTGCTCTCCGTCGGGCTCGGCTTCGGCGCTGATGACGTCCAGTTCCGCCCCTGACCCGAAGAACTCGAGCGCCTGCGCCACGGCGCCCTCCCTTATCTCGTCCGGGGTCGCGCCGTTCACCGTGACGCGCAGGGTAAGCGGAAACGATCGCACACCCATACGATGACCTCCTCCACCCATAGGCGATCTTCTTTGAGCGTAACACCGCAAATAAGCACAAAGGGGTTCCGCCGTCGACGCGGCGGAACCCCCTGACGCCGCCGTTACGGCGCGGAGATCTCGTTCACCAGGCGGGAGCTCCACGGGCACCAGACGAGGCCGGGCAGGAACGCGCCGCCCGCCTCGTCCAGGTGGTTCTCGACGTACGGGATGCTGGCGTCGCACACCTCGATGGCCACGTCGAAGAAGTCGACGGTGTCGGGGCGGAAGTGGTAGCTCCAGCGGGGGTTGTAGGAGGCGGTGCGCTTGTCGATCCGGCCGTAGAGGTGCGGCCGCTCGTCGGTCGCGCCGCTCAGCAGGTCGCGGGCGTGCTGGATGTCGGCGGGGTCGGTGAGCTGGACGACGAACTGTTCACGGGTGATGTCGGTCATCGTGAAATACGCCGGCGTGGCCTGGAGCGCGGTGGCCGGAGCCGCCGCGGTGAGGACGGCGAGCGCGGCGGCGGCGGACATGACGCCGATCTTGCGGGTGATGCTGGGCATGGGTGCCTCCCGGTAGTCGTTGTGTCACTTAACGTAGTTATACGAATGCGTAGAGTGACAGTCACCGGATGGTCAGTTCTGCCATGCCTGCCGGCGGGCCCGTACGTGGCCTGCCAGGGCGTAGCAGGCGGCGGTGGCGGCCGTCAGGAGGGCGGCGGCGAGCAGGGGGCGGGCCAGGCCGGCCAGGACCGCGACGCCGAGGGTGGCGCCGGCCTGGCGGGCGGCGTTGAGGACGCCGCCGGCGGTGCCCGCCGTGCCGGGCGGGGCGCCCGCGATCACGCCCGCGACCAGGGCGGGCAGGCACAGCGACAACCCCGTGCCGGTCACCAGGAGCCACGGTACGAGCGCGTCCGTCAGCGCCAGGCCCGCCAGGCCCGCCGTGAGGAGCGCCAGCCCGGCCAGGATCGGCGGGCGGGCCCCGTAGCGGGCGACGATCCGGCCGGTGAGCAGCGGGTTGACGGTCATGGGCAGCGTCAGCGGCAGGAACGCCAGCCCGGCGGCCATCGGCGTCAGGTGGCGCACGTCCTGAAGGAACAGGGTGAGGACGAACAGGGCGCCCGCGAACGCGAAGTTCGCCGCCGCCCCGGCCACGAGCTCCGGCCACACCGCCCTGACCAGCCCCGGAGGCGTCGCATCGGCCGCCGACCCGGCATCCCGCCGCCCGGTCCGCGCCGATACGACGCCCCGCCGTACCAGCAGGGTCGCCGCCGGGAGGGCCGCGGCGGCGGCGAGGGCGGCTGCGGAGCGGGTGGTGGCGGCGTGGGCGAGGAGGGCGAGCGTCAGGCAGGCCAGCGCCTGGGCCGCCCAGGCGACCGGCCGCCGTCCCGCCGGGGACCGGACGCCGCGGAGGGCGAGCAGGCCGAGGGCGGCGAGCGGGGCGTTCACCAGGAACACCGCCCGCCACCCGGCCAGCTCCACGAGCAGGCCGCCGAGGAGCGGCCCGGCGGCGAGGGCGGTGCCGGTGGCGGCGGCCCACACGCCGGTGGCCCGCGCCCGCGCGGCCGGCGCCGGGTACAGCTCGGCGAGCAGGCCGAGCGAGCCGCCCACGCAGAGCGCGCCCGCCACGCCGAGCGCCGCCCGCGCGCCGACGAGCACGCCGAGCGCGGGCGCGGCGGCGCACGCCAGGGAGAGCAGCCCGAACGCGGCCACGCCCGCCCTGAACACCCGGGCGGCCCCGTAGCGGTCGGCGACGGCCCCGCCGGTGAGGAGGGTGGCCGCGAAGGCGACGGTGTAGGCGTTGACGGCCCACTGCTGCCCGGCGACCGATCCGCCGAGGGAGGCGCGCAGGTCGGGCAGGGCGATGGTGAGCACGGTGGTGTCCAGCAGGACGAGGAAGTAGGCGAGGCAGACCCCGAGGAGCTTCATGCGGGCCAGCCTGCGGGCGGGCCGGGGGCGCGCTCAACAGCCGGGACCGTGGGACGCGTTCGGGCGGACCGTATGCTCGGCATCGTGGATCTGCGTCATTTGCGATGCTTCGTAGCGGTGGCCGGGGCGGGCACGGTCACCGGGGCCGCGCACGGGCTCGGGCTGGCTCCGGCGTCGGTGTCGGAGCAGGTGCGCAGGCTGGAGGCGGGGCTCGGGGTGTCGTTGTTCGAGCGGACGCCGCGCGGGATGCGCCTGACCGGCCACGGCACGGAGCTGCTCGGCCGGGCGCAGGCGCTGCTCGACCATGCCGAGGAGGTGCGGCGCGCGGTCACGGGCGCGCGGCGGCGGGTCACGGTGGGGGCGCTGGAGATGCTGGCGGCCACCCGGCTGCCCGCCGTGGTGCGCCGCCTGTCGGAGCGCCGGCCCGACCTGGACGTGGAGGTGCGGTCGCTGCCCCGGCAGGCGCTGCTGGCCGAGCTGGCGGGCGGCGGCGTGGACGCGGCGCTGCTGCTCGACGCGGGCCCGGCCGTGGGCACGCTGGGCTTCGACGCGCCGCCGGACCTGGACTTCGCCGACGTGGGCGAGGTCGAGCTGCTGCTGGTCGCGGCCCCGGACGGCGACCGCGACCCGCTGCTCGTCTCCGCGCCCGGCTGCTCGATCCGGCTGGCCGCCGACCGGCTGCCGGGGGTGACGGGCCCGCGCCGGGAGCTGACCAGCGTCGCCACGGCCCGCGAGTGGGCCAGGCGGGGCTTCGGCAGGGCGCTGCTGCCGGACTTCGCCGTCGAGGACGACCTGGCGTCGGGCGCGCTGGTGGCGCTCGCGCCAGGGGCGCACCGGCCTGCGCACCGGCTGGCACTGCGGCTGGTCTGGCCGCGCGGCCGGGAGGAGGCGCTGCGCGACGTGCTCTACGCGATGAGCGAGCCGCGCCCGAGCCGGTAGAGGACGTGCGGGCGCAACGGGCTGCCCTCGGGGACGCTCGGGTGCTCGAAGTCGCAGGAGTGGTCGCGGGTCATGCCGAGCCGCCGCATCACCGCCTGGGAACGGGTGTTGGTCAGGGCCGTCATGGAGATGATCTCCGTCAGCCCGGCCTCGCCGAAGGCGTGGGCGGCGGCCCGGCGGGCGGCCTCGATGGCATAGCCGTGGCCCCACGCCTTCCTGGCCAGCCGCCAGCCGATCTCCACCGCGGGCAGGAACGGCGCGTCGAACGTCTGCAGCGCCAGCCCGGTGAACCCGATGAACTCGCCGCTCTCCCGCACCTCCAGCGCCCACAGCCCGTAGCCGTGCTCGTCGAAGCGCTGCTCGATCTTGTCGACGAAGGCGTCGCTCTCGGCCCGGCTCAGCGTGGCCGGGAAGTGCTCCATGACCTCGGGGTCGGCGTTGAGCGCCGCGAACGGCTCACGGTCGGCCTCGCGCCACCTGCGCATGATCAGACGTTCGGTCTCCACGTCCGGCATGCTAACGCCGCGACCGGATGCCGGTGATCCGCCGCAGGACGTCCCACCAGAACGGCGCCCCGAACAGCAGCGCCACGTACGTCAGCAGGAAGCCGGGCCAGTGGCTCGGCGTGGTGAGCCGGTCCCACCACAGGCCGCCGTTCCAGTGCACCGACGGATCACCCTCGGCCGGGATCGACACGCTGACGATCGCGTGGTCGAACAGCTTGACCAGCGCCGGCTCGCTGAGCGTGTCGGTGATGCAGCCCACCGGGTCGGCCTGCTCGCAGCGGGCCTTGAGCTCCTCGTACGCCTCGGGCCCGGACACGGCGGTCACCGAGGCGCGGAAGGCGTTGTCGCGCAGCAGCGTCTTGCCGTACTCCAGGCCGTCCATGGTGAACAGCAGCGTCACCAGCAGCCCCAGCGCGGTCACCACCCACTTGACGTAGCGCTTGTAGAGCATCGACAGCCGCTGCATCTCGCTGTCGAACCAGCTCTCCACGCCCTGCCGGAACCGGTCGAGGTCACGCTGGGCGCTCTCCCACACGCCGTTGAGGTGGCCGTACAGCGGGCTGCCCATGGCCTTGAGCTTCTCCAGCAGCCCTTCGACGCCGCCGGGCTCGCGGGCGGCCATCTCCATGACCGCCACGGAGAAGCGGCCGGGCGGCAGGTTGGAGATGCTGGTGCGGCCCCGTTTGGGATGGTCGATCTCGCGGACGCGCTCGTACAGCAGGCTCGTCAGGGCGCCGCCGCCGTCGCTCGCCGGCACCTCGGCCGACTCGGCGGGCGCCGGCTTCGGGTCGTGCGCGGGCCTGGGGTCGCGGGCGAACGGCAGCGCCGCGAACACGTCGCGCACCCGGCCCGGCAGCCACGACCTGCCGCGCGCGTCGGCGCCGTCGAGAGTGTCGCGCAGGTAGGCCCACAGGAACTTGCTGCGGATCGACAGGACCCGGACGACCGCCTCGTTCAGCCCGCTGACCAGCAGCGACAGCAGCAGGAACGACAGCACGAGGCCGAGGGCGAGATCAACGTAGGCGGATAACACCTCTGATACTTACACCCTGGGCCTCGGGGGGTGTCAACCTTCGTAGAAGACGCGCTCGACGACCTGGCGGGCGCGGCGGGTGACGCGGCGGTAGTCGTCGAGGAAGTCCTCCGAGCCGTCGGGCGGGTAGCCGAGCGCCTGGGCGAGCAGGCGGCGTTCGCGCGCGTCGGCGGGCACGCTGTCGCCGGGCCGCCCCTTGACCAGCATGATCGCGTCGCGGACGCGGGAGGCGCACCGCCACGCCTCGCCGAGCACGGCCTCGTCGGCGGCGTCGAGCAGCCCCGCGGCGACGGCCGCGCGCAGCGCCTCCAGGGTACGGGTGGTGCGCAACGACGGCGTGTCACCGGCGTGCCGGAGCTGCAGGAGCTGCGCCACCCACTCGACGTCCGACAGCCCGCCGGGGCCGAGCTTGGTGTGCAGCGCGGGGTCGGCGCCGCGCGGCAGCCGTTCGGCCTCCATGCGCGCCTTGAGCCGCCTGATGTGGCGTACGGCCTCGCCGGTGAGCCCGCCGGCGGGGTAGCGCAGCTCGTCCACCATCGCGGTGAAGGCGGCGCCGACCTCGGCGTCGCCGGCCGAGAAGCGGGCGCGCAGCAGCGCCTGCGCCTCCCACGGCGCCGACCAGCGCGCGTAGTAGGCGCCGTAGGAGGCGAGTGTGCGCACGAGCGGGCCCTGCCTGCCCTCGGGGCGCAGGTCGGGGTCGATGTGCAGGGGCGGGTCGGGGGCGGGCAGCGACAGCAGCCGGCGCAGCTCGTTGGCGACGGCGTGGGCGGCGTCGGTGGCCTCGCGCTCGCCGGCGCCGGGCAGCGGCAGGTGCACGAACATCACGTCGGCGTCGCTGGCGTAGGACGACTCCATGCCGCCGAGCCGGCCCATCGCGATGACCGCGAACCGGGTGGGGAGCGGGCTGCGGCGCTCGGCCTCGACCTTGCCGAGCGCGGCGCCGAGCGCGGCCCGGATCGTCACGTCGTTGAGCGCCGACAGCGCGGCCCCGACCTGCTCGATGTCGGCCAGCCCCGACACGTCGGCGACGGCGGTGCGGAACAGCTCGCGGCGGCGCAGCGCCCGCACCGCCGCCACGGCCGTCTCGGCGTCGTCGCCGTAGCGGGAGACGGCCGCCGACGCCTCGCCGAGCAGCGACTCCGGCGGCCTGGGGGCCAGGTCGTCGTCGCTGCCGAGCAGCGCGACCGCGTCGGGGGCGTGCATGAGCAGCCCGGCGGCGTAGCGGCTGGTGCCCAGCACCCGCGCCATCCGGGCGGCCACGGCCGTCTCGTCGCGCAGCAGCCGCAGGTACCACGGCGTGGTGCCGAGCTTGTCGCTCACCTGCCGGAAGCCGAGCAGCCCGGCGTCGGGGTCGGGCGTGTCGGCGAACCAGCCGAGCATGACCGGCAGCAGCGTCCGCTGGATCGCCGCCCGCCGGGACACCCCGGCGGTCAGCGCGGCGATGTGGCGCAGCGCGCCCTCCGGGTCGACGAACCCGAGCGCCGACAGGCGGGCCGCCGCCGCCGACGGCGACAGCCTGGCCTCCGACTCCGGCAGCCGGGCCACCGCCTGGAGCAGCGGCCGGTAGAACAGCTTCTCGTGCAGCCGCCGCGCCTCCCGGGCGTGGCGCCGCCAGCGCTGGGTGAACTCCCCCACCGGGTCGGCCTGCATGCCGAGCGCCCGGCCGAGCCGGCGCAGGTCGGCCGGGTCCTCCGGCAGCACGTGGGTGCGCCGCAGCCGGTGAAGCTGCAGCAGGTGCTCGACCTGGCGCAGGAACGTGTACGCCTCGGCCAGCCCCCGCGAGTCGTCGCGGCCCACGTAGCCGCCCCGCGAGAGCGCGGCCAGCGCCGGCAGCGTCGCCCGGCGGCGCAGCAGCGGGTCGAGCCGGCCGTGCACGAGCTGGAGGAGCTGCACCGCGAACTCGATGTCGCGCAGCCCGCCCGGCCCGAGCTTGATCTGGCGCTCGCCCTCCGTCTTGACGTGCGCCTCCACGCGGCGGCGCATCGCCTGGACGTCCTCGACGAAGTTCTCCCGGGTGGCGGCCGACCAGACGAGCTCGTTGACCGCCTCCACGTACGCGGCGCCCAGCTCCAGGTCGCCCGCCACCGGCCGGGCCTTCAGCAGGGCCTGGAACTCCCATGTCTTGGCCCAGCGCCGGTAGTAGGCCAGGTGGCTGGCCAGGGTCCGCACCAGCGGGCCTGACCTGCCCTCGGGCCGCAGCCCGGCGTCCACCTCCCACAGCGCGCCCTCGGGGGTGGCGGTCGAGCAGGCGCGCATCATGGCCTGCGCGAGCCGGGTGGCGGTGCGCAGCGCCTTGGTCTCGTCGGCGCCCTCGCGCGGCTCCGCCACGAAGATCACGTCGACGTCGCTGATGTAGTTGAGCTCCCGGGCGCCGCACTTGCCCATCCCGATCACGGCCAGGCGCACGTCACCCTCGCCGCCCTCGCCGATCTCAGCGACCTCACCGCCCTCGCCGACCTCGGCGCGTGCCACGGCCAGCGCCGCCTCCAGCGCGGCCCCGGCCAGGTCGGACAGCTCCGCGGTCACCTCGGCCTGGGACGCCTCCCTGGTCAGGTCGCGGGCGGCCAGGTGCGCCAGCCGTCCCCGGTAGGCGACGCGCAACGCGACCAGGGCGTCGTCCCGTCCGGCCACGGGCCGCTGGAGGTCGGCGCGGGCGCCCACGGCGTCGAGGAGCGCCGTGCGGGGATCGTCCGGGCGGGGTGTGGCCAGCAGGTCGAGGTGGGCGGGGTGGCGTACGAGGTGATCGCCCAGGGCGGCGCTGACGCCGAGGACGGCGAGGACGCGCTCGCGGAGCCGGGCGTCGGCGCGGAGCCGGTCGAGGGCGCCCGGGTCGCTCTCGGCGAGCCGGGCGAGCGAGGCCAGCGCCAGGTCGGGGTCGGCGACCCCGACGAGCGCGTCGAGCAGTTCGGTGAGGTCGGCGGGGGCCTGCTGGACGAGCCGCGCCGCCGTGGCTCCGTCGGCGAATCCGAGCTTGGCGAGGCGCGCGGCGGTGGACTCGATCCTGGGCACCCCTCCATCTTGACAGGCCCGGACCGGCGCGGCCTAGACTGCAACGCAACGTTGCGTTGTGTTTCGTAGAAAGGGGGCGGACGTGGAGAGGGTGCCGGCGACGGTGACATGGGGGCTGCTCGCGGCCTGGATGGTGCACGACGCGGAGGAGCTGGCCACCATGGCCGGCTGGGCGCGGGCGGCCAGGCCCCGGCTGGAGAAGCGGTTCCCGGGCGTGCCGTGGGAGCGCCTGGAGGTGTCGCAGCGGCACGTCAACGTGGCCATCGGGCTCATGGGCGGCGTGATGGCCGGCGCGTCGGCGCTGGGGGCGCGCACCGGCGGGCGCAGCGCCACCTTCCAGACGGTGCTGCTGGGCTTCGGCGCGCACGGGGTGGTGCACCTCGCCCAGGCCGCCGCCACGCGCGGCTACACGCCGGGCGTGGTGACGTCGCCGCTGGTGGTGATCCCGTTCTCGGTGTGGGCGTGGCGCCGGCTCAAGGCGTCCGGCGTGCCCGTCGCGGGCGGGGCGAAGAGCTGGGCGGGGCTGGCGGCGTTCCCGCTGCTGCTGGGGGGCGTCCACGCGGTCGCCCACGCCGTCGCCGCCCGCCGCCCCGCTGATGGCCCCGGCAACGGTCCCGGCGAGGGCCCCGGCGACGGCCCCGCTCCCGGGGCGCGGGTGCGGCGGCGGTTCAGCCGCGATCGCTGGTTCTGAGGTCGCCCGCGCGCTGCCGGGCGGCGGCGCGGATCGTCGCGGTGAACGCCTCGGCCAGCGGGCGCCAGGCCGACTCCAGGGCGGGGGCGGCGGCGCGCACCTGCTCGTCGAGGCGGCCGGCCGATTCCAGGCCGGTGGCGGCCGTCCAGGAGGCGAAGATGTCCGGCGTCGCCTCGGGGTGGAACTGCACCGCCCAGGCCGCCGGGCCGAGCCGGTACGCCTGGTTGGGGTACTGGGCGCCGGTCATCAGCGGCACCGCGCCGTCGGGCAGGCGCGTCATCGCGTCGCCGTGGTACTGGACGGCCGGCACCGGGCCGGGCCGCGCGGCGATCCCGGCGAAGAGGGGGTCGGAGGCGGCCTGCGGCAGGGCGGTCAGCTCGGACACGCCGGCCTCCAGCCCGTTGCCGCCGCGCTCGACCGTGCCGCCGCAGGCCAGGGTGAGGAGCTGGGCGCCCAGGCAGACGGCCAGCGTGGGGGTCGCGTCGGCGACCGAGCGGCGCAGCAGCTCGCGGGTGGCGGGCAGCCAGGGCCAGCGCTCGTCCTCCCAGGCGGCGGCCTCGCCGCCGAGCACGACGAACCCGTCCGCTGCGGCTTCGGGCACGGGCTCTCCCCGGTACGGCCGGACGACGTCACAGGGGAGCTCCAGCCAGCGGCCCAGGTAGCCGAGCCCGGCGTCGGCCTCGTGCTCGATCACGGTGATGCGCATATTTCAGGATTGTGCCGGACAATCTTGCGCTCGACACCAGCGCGCGACCTCGGCTGACCCGGCCGGCATCCGGCGGTCTCGTTCCGGTCCGCCCCCGGCCGACAGGGGCGGACCGGACGGGCGTGCTAGCGGGGCGTGATCCAGGTGGCCTGGGCGGCGGCGACGAGCGTGCCGTCCACCTCGTACACGGCGCTCTCGCCGAACAGCTTGCGGCCCTCGCGGCCGGTGGCGCGGCCGACGACCGAGTAGGCGCCGCCGGGGATGACGTCGCGGTGGAACTGGACGGCCAGGCGGCCGAGCAGGGCGGACTCGCCGGGCTGGAAGTGGGCCCAGCCGGTGACGCAGTCGAGGGCGGCGGCGACGATCGAGGCGGGGACGCCGTCCTCGTCCGCGACCGTGAACGGCACCCGCCAGCCGGCCGCGACGAGGCCGTCGCCGTCCACCGGGCCGGGGAAGATGCGCAGGCCGTCGCCGGGCTCGCGCAGGCCGCAGGCGAAGCACTCGGGGAAGGCGTGGCCGCGGTGCCC
This sequence comes from Nonomuraea sp. NPDC023979, assembly GCF_040639085.1. Classification (NCBI taxonomy): domain Bacteria; kingdom Bacillati; phylum Actinomycetota; class Actinomycetes; order Streptosporangiales; family Streptosporangiaceae; genus Nonomuraea; species Nonomuraea sp. NPDC023979. The sequence continues at coordinate 110,000 of NZ_JBEZZG010000007.1, read as the reverse complement.
GGCGAAGCCGGCCTCGGCGCGGGCCGCCTCGGTGAAGGCGACGAACGGCGGCGCGGGCACGTCCTCGGCCACGGGGATGGCCTCGACGAGCAGCTTGTCCCCGTCGTAGAGGGAGACGGTGTTGGCGACGTGCTCCAGGCGCAGCTCGCTGTCGAGGGGCGTGGGGGCGTGCAGCGTGACCTCGACCGCCGATCGTTTGCCGTTGAGCGCGTCGGCGAGGGTTCCGGCCAGCCAGCCGCCGTTGGCGACACCCGCGGGGCCCCGGAAGCGCTCGGGAACGGTCAGCACGGTCTGCAGGGCAGCCGTCGTCATGCCACACCCTCCAATATCGCCACTAAGGGCGTTAAGTCCAGAAATATCATTTAGAACAGGCCGATTTTACTGGAAGCATTGATCTACCAGCACCCGGGGCCTGCGCTACGACATAACGCAACAAACCCACACGAACTTCCCCACTCCCCCGCGTGGAACGGTTCAGGTGATCGCTAAAAGATACGGCGGGCCCGGCGTTCCCACGTGACTTCCGGGCCGAAGTGACAATGGTCACGTTCTGTACCGCGCCCGGCACCCGGCAGACTGGCCCGCATGGACCGGCTGACCCTCTGGGAACGACGCACCGGACCGGCGCTCCTGGCCATCGGCGTCTGCTTCCTGGCGAGCTGGGCGCTGCCGGTCGTCGTGCCGGCCCTGCCTCCGGGGGCCGACCGCGTCCTGTGGTACGTCCAGGTCGCCGCGTGGGCGCTGTTCGCGCTGGACTACGCGGTGCGGCTGACGCTCGCGCCGCGCCGGCTGCGGTTCGTGGTGCGCAACGTGCCCGCCCTGGTGGTGGTGCTGCTGCCGATGCTGCGCCCGCTCTGGCTGCTGCGGGCGCTGCTGCTGCTCCAGGTGGTCGCGGCCCGGGTCAGGCTGCCGCTGCGCGTGCGCGCGGTCGTGTACGTGAGCGGCACGGCGCTGTTCCTGGCGCTGGTGGGCAGCGTCGCCGTGCTCGACATCGAGCGCTCGCACGCCGACGGCAACATCAAGACGATCGGCGACGCGCTGTGGTGGGCGCTGACGACGATGACCACCGTCGGCTACGGCGACCGCTTCCCCGTCACCCCGGAGGGCAGGCTGGTGGCGGCGGGCCTGATGACGGCGGGCATCGCGCTGCTGGGCGTCGTGACCGCGGCCATCGCCTCCTGGTTCGTGGAGCGCTTCCAGGCGAGCGCGGCGGCGGAGCGGCGCAGCGAGGCCGAGCTGAAGCAGGCGCTGGAGGAGCTGGCCGGGATGCGGCGTGAGCTCGGCGAGCTGCGGCAGGCGGTCGGCGAGCTGGGCCGGCTGCGCGAGGAGCTGGCGGCCCTCACCGAGCGCCTGGGGGGCCGCTGACCGGCCCGCCCGCGTCTACAGGACCGGCAGGTAGCGGCCCAGCTCGAACTCGGTGACGTGGCGCCGGTATTCGCGCCATTCCGAGCGCTTGTTGCGCAGGAAGAAGTCGAAGACGTGCTCGCCGAGCGTCTCGGCGACCAGCTCGCTCTGCTCCATGACGGCGATGGCGTCGTCGAGCGACTGCGGCAGCGGCCGGATGCCGAGCGCGCGCCGCTCGGCGCTGGTCAGGGTCCAGACGTTGTCCTCGGCGGCCGGCGGCAGCTCGTAGCCGTGCTCGATGCCCTTGAGCCCGGCGGCCAGGATGAGCGCGAAGGCCAGGTAGGGGTTGCAGGCGGAGTCGAGCGAGCGGAACTCGATGCGCGACGAGCCGCCCTTGTGCGGCTTGTACATGGGCACCCGGACGAGCGCGGAGCGGTTGTTGTGGCCCCAGCACACGTAGGAGGGCGCCTCGCCGCCCTGCCCGGCGATGGCCTCGGCGCCGCCCCACAGCCGCTTGTAGGAGTTGACCCACTGGTTGGTGATGGCGGTGATCTCGGCGGCGTGCTTGAGCAGCCCGGCGATGAACGAGCGGCCGATCTTGGACAGCTGGTAGTCGGCGCCGGCCTCGTAGAAGGCGTTGCGGTCGCCCTCGAACAGCGACATGTGGGTGTGCATGCCGGAGCCCGGGTGCTCGGTGAACGGCTTGGGCATGAACGAGGCCCAGATGCCCTGCTCCAGCGCGACCTCCTTCATGACCAGGCGGAAGGTCATGATGTTGTCGGCGGTGGTGAGGGCGTCGGCGTAGCGCAGGTCGATCTCCTGCTGGCCGGGCGCGCCCTCGTGGTGGCTGAACTCGACCGAGATGCCCATCGACTCCAGCATCATGATCGCCTGGCGGCGGAAGTCGTGGCCGGAGCTGTGGGGGGTGTGGTCGAAGTAGCCGCCGGAGTCGATGGGCTCGGGCCGCACGCCGGGCTCGGGCCGGTTCTTCAGCAGGAAGAACTCGATCTCCGGGTGGGTGTAGAAGGTGAAGCCCATGTCGGCGCACTTGGCGAGCGTGCGCTTGAGCACCCAGCGGGGGTCGGCGTGGGAGGGCGAGCCGTCGGGCATGAGGATGTCGCAGAAGATGCGGCCGGCGCCGGGCGTCTCGCTGCGCCAGGGCAGGATCTGGAACGTCGACGGGTCGGGCTTGGCCAGCATGTCGGCCTCGTAGACGCGGGCGAAGCCCTCGATGGCCGAGCCGTCGAAGCCGATGCCCTCGGCGAAGGCGCCTTCCAGCTCGGCGGGGGCGATCGCGACGGACTTGAGGAAGCCGAGCACGTCGGTGAACCAGAGCCGGATGAACCGGATGTCGCGTTCCTCAAGGGTGCGGAGCACGAACTCCTGCTGGCGGTCCACGGCGTCCCCTCGTCAGTGGCAGTACAGGTCTCATATCAGCATGCCGTGTCCGTGTTTCGCACAGGTTACGCGGGCCGCCGGTGCGAGCCTCGCTGACAAAGGGCCCGGCCGGACTTACTGTGATCACGCAGTCAGTCTCGGGGGAGGCATTGGTGGCTATCGACCTGCTCAATCACAAGCTCGATCGGGCCTTCGACCACATCGACGCCGGGGGCGCGGGCGTCGTGGCGCGTGAGGACCTGCTGGGGCTGGGCGCCCGCCTGCTGGTGGGTTTCGGGGAGTCCCCCACCTCGGTCACCGGCAGCAGCCTCGTCGACAGCTTCGACGGGATCTGGACGGCGCTGTCGGAGGCGCTCGGCCGCGACCGCGATCTGGGCCTGACGCGGGAGGACTTCCGCGTGGGCATGACTGCCGCGTTCGTCACCGGCGGCGGCTACGACGAGGTGTTCCGGCCGGCGGCGGTGGCGGTCGCGGAGCTGTGCGACATCGACGGCGACGGGCACGTGAGCCCGAAGGAGTTCCGCACGATGCTGGCCGCGTTCGGCACCGCCTACGACGACGTGGACGAGGCGTTCGAGCGGCTGGACCGCTCAGGCAGAGGGGCGCTCACCGTGGAGGAGCTGGTCCTGGCGGCTCGCGAGTACTACGTGAGCGAAGATCCGAACGCCGCGGGCAACTGGCTCTACGGACCGCTGTGAACGCCACCAGGGACACGACGGCGAACACGACGGCCAACACGACGGCCAACACGGCGGCGAACACGGCGGCGAACACGACCGTGCTGGCGTCGGTGCGGTCCGCGCTGCGGTCGGTGCTGCACTGGAAGCCGCTGCTGCCGTTGCCCCGCAGGGGCGGCTCGGCGGCGGTGGCGCTGCTGGCGCTGACCGAGCGTGTGCCGGCGATGGCGGCGCCGTGCCGCATGCATCCGGCGGTCTACGCGATCGAGGCGGCCGTCATCGACTGGGCGCGGCGCACCGGGCTGCACGCCGATCCGGGGGTGGGCTTCCACCGGATGGCGGGGCGGGCGTTCGCCGAGTTCGACGCGGCGGCGGCGGCGCTGTTCGCGCAGTGGCTGACGTGGCTGTTCCACCTGGACGACGAGCTGGACGAGGGGCAGTGCCGGCTGGAGGTGTTCCAGGGCATGCTGGAGGGCTCGACCGGGCATCCGCTGGAGGCCGCGTTCGCCGATCTGTGGCGGGTGACGAGCTCGCGGATGAGCGACCAGTGGCGGCGGCGGTTCGCGGTCAACCTGCAGCGCCAGCACTACGCCTGCCGGACGGAGGCGGCCAACCGGGCGTCGGGCGCGGCGCCGTCGCTGGCCGACTACCCGGCGCTGCGCCGGGGCACGGTCGGCCCCTACCTGTACGACCTGGTGGAGCCGTGCCTGCGGGTGGAGGTGCCGGCGTGGGTGCACCGGTCGGAGCCGTGGCAGGAGCTGGTGAACGCCTGCAGCGACGTCACCGCCTGGTGCAACGACGTGGCGTCGCGGCCCAAGGAGCGCGGCGACGCGCACAACCTGGTGGTGATCGCGGGGCGGGAGCTGGGCCTGGGCGAGCGTGAGGCGGTGGCCTGGGTGGTGGACCGGATCGCCGAGCGCTGCCGCGACATGCAGGAGGCGGCCAGGCGGCTGCCGCTGGACGACCTCGGACCGCGTACGGCCAGGGACGTGAGCAAGGTGGCGTGCGCCTATCTGGCGGCGCCGCGCGCGCACCTGGACTGGCTGATGGAGTCCACCCGCTACAGCTGAGCGCCGGTGGCGGCCAGCGCGTCGCCGGTGGGGGTGCGGCGGTAGACGACCTGCTTGCCGACGCGCATGCCGACGGCCAGGCCGCTGCCGCTGAGCACGCCGAGGTGCTGGCTGACGGCGCCGGGGGTGAGCGCCATCCGCCCGGCGAGCGCGGAAGTGGTGCTGGGCTCGTCCAGCGCGAGCAGGATCGCGGCCCGGCTGCGGCCGATGAGCGCGGCGAGCGCGCCGGGCGCGGGCGGCGGCCCGCTCTCCCACAGCGTGCCGACGCCGAGGACCGGGTAGACGAGCATCGACTGGTAGGGCGCGGACATGACGGCCACCGACGGCCAGTAGAAGGCGGTCGGCACCAGCACCAGGCCGTCGCCGTGCAGCCCGCCCGTGGCGCACCAGGGCCGGTCGACGAGCAGCCGCTCCCCCGTCCAGGTCACGGCCGGGCCGAGGCCGGCGAACAGCTCTCGGGCGCCGCCCTGGGCGAGCTGCCGCGAGCGGCGCAGCACGTCGCGTTCCAGCAGGCCGTAGACGCGCGGCCAGAACTCGGCGAAGCACGTCTCCCAGTACGCCTCCAGCGCGGCGGCGACGCGTTCGACCCCGGCCGCCGGGTCGGCCAGGAACCGGTCGAGCACCGCCCGGTCGGTGCCCTGGACGCGGGCGGCCTCGGCGGCCGCGCGTTCGGGGCGGGTGGCGCGTACGCGGGCGAGCTCGGCGGCGAAGTCGGGCAGCGGCGTGTCGGGCGGCGGGGTGAGGAAGTCGGCGAGGTAGCCGGAGGCGGGCACGAGCGCGAAGAGCTCGGCCAGGTCGAGGCCCGCCAGGCGGGGCCGCACGCACTTGATCCACGGCAGGTGGATGGACTGGCGGGCGGGGTCCTGGAGCGTGCGCAGGCTGGCCACGAGCTCCCACATCGGGGAGAACGCGAACCGGATGCGCGCCATGTCCTCGGGCTTGAGAGTCCAGGTCACCGACATGCCTTTTAGTGTGCGCTAAATCGTTCGCCCCACCAAATCCCCCAATATCACTCTTAGCGGGTGAATAGCACGACTGTCGAGAAGCCGTCCTTCCTGCGTTCGCAGCTCGGCGGGCTGCCCCGCCCGTTCTGGGCCCTGTGGGGCGGCACTCTGGTGAACCGCCTCGGCACCATGGTGATGCCGTTCACCGGCGTCTACCTGACCCAGGCGCGCGGCCTGTCGCTGGCCGCCGCCGGGATGGTGATGGCGGTGTTCGGCGCCGGGTCGCTGGTGTCGCAGCTCCTGGCGGGGGTGCTCGCCGACCGGATCGGCCGCCGGGCGACGCTGGCGGGCGGCATGCTGGCCACCGCCGTGATGATGCTGTCGCTCGGCTACAGCACGACGCTGCCCGCGATCCTGGCCTCGATGTTCGTGCTCGGCCTGGTCGTCGACGCCTACCGGCCGGCCTCCAACGCGCTGGTCGCCGACCTGGTCTCGCCGGTCGAGCGGCCGCGCGCGTACGGGCTGCTGTTCTGGGCGATCAACCTGGGCTACTCGGTCGGGATGACGGCGGGCGGGTGGCTGGCGCAGCTCGGGTTCCACTGGCTGTTCTGGGTGGACGCGGTGGGCTGCGTGGCGTTCGCGGTGCTGGTCTGGCGGGCGATCCCGGAGACCCGGCCGGCCGAGCGGGAGTCGTCGGGCGGGTTCGGGATGGTGCTGCGCGACCGGCTGATGGTCGCGTTCACGCTGGTGACGCTCGGCAACGCGCTGGTCTACGCGCAGACGTACACCACGCTGCCGATGGCCATGACCGAGCTGACCGGGCTCACCACCGGGCAGTTCGGGCTGGCCATGGCGCTCAACGGGGTGCTCATCGTGATCGTGCAGCCACTGGTGTCGGGCTGGCTGGGCCGGCTCGACCCGGCCAGGACGCTGGCGCTGGGGCTGGCGGTGATGGGCGTCGGGTTCGCGCTGACGGCGTTCGTCACGACCACCTTCTGGCTGGCGGTGACGATCGTGGTGTGGACGGCGGGCGAGATCGTGACGGCGGGCATCGCGGGCGCGATCGTGGCCCGGCTGGCCCCCGCCCATCTGCGCGGGCGCTACTCGGGACTGTTCGGGTTCGCCTGGTCGGCTGCGGCCGTGCTGGCGCCGCTGCTGGGGAGCTGGCTGCTGGAGGCCGGCGGGCAGGCGGCGCTGTGGTTCACGGTCGGCGGCATCGGCCTGGTCTCGGCCGTCGCGATGCTGGCGCTCGGGCCCGCGATCCGCCGCCGCTGACCGCTGTACCGGGGCCGCCGGTGGCCCTACGCTTGCGCCTACCATGCTGACCTTCACCGCCTTGGGGCCGTTCCGGGCCTGGATCGGTCCCGACCCCCTCGACCTGGGCGGGCAGCGGCAGCGGGCGGTGCTCGCGCGCCTGCTCGTCGCCGGCGGCCGCGCCGTGCCCGTGAGCACGCTCATCGACGAGCTGTGGCCCGCCGGGCCGCCCGCGCAGGCGCTGTCGACCATCCAGGGCTACGTCTCCCGCCTGCGCCGCGCGCTCGAACCCGGCCGGGCTCCCCGGGAGGAGGCCGCCGTGCTGGTGTCGGCGCCGCCCGGCTACGCCCTGCGCGCCGGGCAGGACCAGGTCGACGCGTGGCGGTTCGAGGCGCTGGCCAGGACCGAGGGCACCGCCGCCGAGGTGTGGGCGGCCCTCGACACGGCGCTGGCGCTGTGGCGCGGACCGGCGCTGGCCGAGTTCGGCGAGCTGCTGTGGGCGGTGACGGAGGCGGCCCGCCTGGAGGAGCTGCGGCTGACCGCCGTGGAGCGGCGCGCCGCCGCCGGGCTGGCGCTCGGCCGCGCCACCGCGCTGGTGCCCGACCTGGAGGCGCACGCCGCCGCCTGCCCGCTGCGCGAGGAGCCGTGGCGGCTGCTCGCGCTGGCCCTCTACCGCACCGGCCGCCAGGGCGACGCGCTGGCAGCGCTGCGCCGCGCCCGCGCGCTGTGGCGCGACGAGCTGGGCCTCGACCTCACGGCCGGGCTCAAGCGCCTGGAGGGCGACATCCTCGCCCAGCGCCTCGACGCCCCCGCCCCGCAGCCCGCCGCCTTCACGCCCCCCGCCGCCGCCTTACCCTCCGGGAGCGCCGGCCGGCCGTTGCGGGTGCTGGTGGCCGACGACCAGGCCCTCGTACGGACGGGCCTGCGGGTGATGCTGTCCGCCGAGCCCGGGCTGGAGTTCGCCGGCGAGGCCACCGACGGCGAGCGGGCGATCGCCGCGGTCCGCGAGGCCGCCCCGGACGTGGTGCTGCTCGACATCCAGATGCCGCACCTCGACGGCCTGGCCGCGGCCCGCCGCATCCTCGCCGACCCGGACCCGCCCAAGGTCATCATGATGACCACGTTCGGCAGCGACGAGAACCTCTACGCCGCGCTGCGCGCCGGGGTGAGCGGCTTCGTCCTGAAGACCTCGCCGCCCGAGCAGCTCGTGGCGGCGATCCGCGCCGCGTCGGCGGGCGACGCGCTCATCGACCCGGCGGTCACGACGCGGCTCATCGCGGGCTTCGCCGGCCGCGCCGACCCGGGCTCGCCGCCCGCGCTGGCTGGGCTGTCCGACTCCCGGCTCGACGTGCTGCGACTGGTGGCGCGCGGCCTGACGAACGCGCAGATCGCCCAGACGCTCGCGCTGCCCGAGGAGGAGGCCGCGGCGTCGGTGCGGGCGCTGCTGGCGCATCTGGGGCTGTCGCAGCGGGCGCAGCTCGTGGTGGCCGCCTACGAGTCGGGCCTGGTGACTCCCGGCACGACCGTCCCGCGATGACCGACTTTTCGTCGCTTGGACGATAAAAACGGGGCCGTACTAGGCTGGTGCCCGTGGCACAACTGCGCATTGCCTTGGCACAGACCAACCCGACCGTCGGCGATCTGGCGGGCAACGCCGACAAGCTCGTCGCGTGGACCCGCGACGCCGCCGACCGCGGTGCTCACCTGGCCGTGTTCACCGAGATGTTCCTCACCGGCTATCCCGCCGAGGACCTGGTGCTGCGGACGTCCTTCGTGGACGCGAGCATCGCCGCCCTCGAAGCGGTGGCGGTCAGGCTGGCCGAGGAGGGGCTGGGCGAGCTGCCGGTGGTCGTCGGCTACGTCGACCGCGCCGGCCTGGAGCCCCGGCTCGGCCGCCCGAAGGGCGCCCCGCTCGACGCGGCCGCCCTGCTCCACCGGGGCCGCGTCGTCACCCGCACGGCCAAGCACCACCTGCCCAACTACGGCGTGTTCGACGAATACCGCTACTTCGTGCGCGGCGACCGGCTGCCGATCTTCCGGCTGCACGGGGTCGACGTGGCGATCGCGGTGTGCGAGGACCTGTGGCAGGAGGGCGGCCCGGTCGCCGTCGTGGGCGAAGCGGGCGCGGGCCTGCTCGTCGTGCCCAACGCCTCGCCGTACGAGAAGGAGAAGGACGACGTACGCCTGGAGCTGTGCGCCCGCAGGGCGCGCGAGGCCGGGTGCGCGCTCGTCTACGTCAACCAGGTCGGCGGCCAGGACGAGCTGGTCTTCGACGGCGACTCGCTGGTGGTCGGCGACGCGGGCGAGCTGGTGGCGCGGGCTGCCCAGTTCCGCGAGGAGCTGCTGATCGCCGACCTCGACCTGCCGGTCTCCTCGGCCGAGCCCGGCACGTTCCCGTACGACGCGGGCGACGGCACGGCGATCACCGTGGAGCGGCTGGTGCTCTCCCAGGACCCGGTCGAGCCGTACGAGCCCGAGCCCCCGTCGATCGCCGAGCCGCTCGGCACGCACGCCGAGGTCTATTCGGCGCTGGTGCTCGCGGTGCGCGACTACGTGGCCAAGAACGGCTTCCGTTCGGTCATCCTGGGCCTGTCCGGCGGCATCGACTCGGCGCTGACCGCGACGATCGCCGCCGACGCGATCGGCCCCGACCGGGTCAACGTGGTGCTCATGCCCTCGCGCTACTCCTCCGAGCACTCGCTGGCCGACGCCGAGGAGCTGGTGCGGCGGCAGGGGCTGCGCTCGCAGGTGGTGCCCATCGCCGAGATCGTCAACTCCTTCGAGAAGGAGATCGACCTGTCCGGCCTGGCCGCCGAGAACCTCCAGGCCAGGGTGCGCGGCATGATCCTCATGGGCCTGTCGAACGAGCACGGCCACCTGGTGCTGACCACCGGCAACAAGAGCGAGCTGGCGACCGGCTACTCGACCCTCTACGGCGATTCGGCCGGCGGGTTCGCGCCGATCAAGGACGTGCCGAAACTGATGGTGTGGGAGCTGGCCCGCTGGCGCAACGAGCACACCGACCCGGGCTTCCTGCTGGAGGCGGAGCGGCCCGTGCCGGAGAACTCCATCACCAAGGAGCCCAGCGCCGAGCTGCGGCCCGACCAGCGCGACACCGACTCGCTGCCGCCCTACGAGGTGCTGGACCGGCTGCTGGACGACTACGTGGAGAAGGACCTGGGCTCGCGCGAGCTCATCGCCGCCGGGCACGACCCGGCGCTGGTGGAGCGGGTGATCCGGCTGGTGGACCTGGCCGAGTACAAGCGGCGGCAGTATCCGCCCGGCCCCAAGATCACGCCGAAGAACTTCGGCCGCGACCGCAGGCTGCCCATCACCAACCGGTGGCGCGAGGCCGCGCCCTGACGGACCGGCCCCGGCCGCCGCGAGGGTTCAGGGCCGGGGCAGCAGGCCGGCGAGGACCCGGTCGACGACCCGCTCGGCCAGGTCGGCCGGGAGGTCGCCGGCGGGGCCCCACTTGGTGTACCAGACCATGGCGCCCGACAGCAGCGCCATGCCGACCTCCACGTCGAGGTCCGGGTCCAGCTCGCCGGTGGCGACGCCGCGCGCCAGCACGTCCTCCATGGCCCGCCGGCGCGGCTCGACCGCCCGCTTGAAGAAGCGCTCGGTCAGGCGCGGGTGCCGGTCGGCCTCGCCCATCACGACGTTCATGATGCAGCGGGAGCGCGTCGAGCGGCCGCCCTCCAGCCGGATCACGTCGACCAGCGCGATCAGGTCGTCGCGCACCGACAGACCGGCCAGCGGCGGCAGCGGCGCCTTCAGCGTGGCGAGGGCGTCGACGACCAGGTCCTCCTTGTTGGACCACCGCCGGTAGATCGTCGTCTTGCCGACGCCTGCCCGCGCGGCGATCGCCTCGATGGACAGCTCGGAGATCCCCATGCCGTCGGCTATCAGGTCGAGGGTCGCCTCGACGATCGCCTTCTCGGCCTTCTCGCTGCGTGGGCGGCCCGCTGGGCGGGTCGTCACCGGTTCCCGGATGGTCATCGAGGCCTCACACTACCGCTGGTTCCTTCTGCTCCGCCTGCTGCGCCGGCCGGGGCTTTCCCGGCATCCAGCGTGCCACGACGGCGATGCCCACCAGGCCGATGGCCGCCGACACCCACGCCGTGGTGTGCATGCCGTGGACGAAGGCGTCGAAAGCGGGCTGCAGCAGGGCCTGGCCGCGCTCGCCGAGCGACCGGGCGACCTCGACGGTCGCCATGACCGACTCGCCACCGGCGTGCTGGACGTCGGCGGGCAGCCCGGCCAGCGCGGGCGCGATCTCGCCCCGGTAGCTGGAGGACAGGACGGAGCCGAGCACGGCCACGCCGAGCGCGCCCGCGACCTGCCGGACGGTGTTGCTCATGGCCGAGCCGACGCCGGCCTTCTCCCGGGGCAGCGACTCCATGATCGCGGTGGTGGCGGGCGGCATGACGTTGGCCATCGCCGCGCCCTGCACGAAGAACACCGCCTCGATGAGCACGATCGGCGTGTTCTGATCGAAGAAGGCGTAGGAGGCCAGCGCCAGCGTGACCACGGTCAGGCTGACCGTCGCCGAGAGCTTGGCCCCGAACCGCTGGGTGATCCGCTGGCTGAGCGGCGCGAAGATGAGCTGCGCCGCGGCGAACGGGATCATCAGCGCCCCCGCCTGCACCGGGCTGTAGTCCAGCACGATCTGCAGGTAGAAGGTCAGGAAGAACATCCCGCCCATCATCGCGAAGAAGACGATGCCCATCATGCCGATGGCCGAGCTGAACCGGACGTTGCCGAAGCTGCGCACGTCGAAGACCGGGTTGTCGATGCGCCGCTCCCACCAGACGAACACGGCGAGCACCGCCAGGCCGGCCAGGGTGGGCACGAGAACCTCGGCCGAGGCGATCGTGGCCAGCTCGCCGCCCCGGATGATGCCGTAGACGACGGCCACCAGGCCGACGATCGACAGCAGCACGCCGACCGGGTCGAGCCTGGACGGCTTGGGGTCACGCGACTCGGGCACGACGGTGGCGATGAGCACGAGGCTGATGAGCACGATCGGCACGTTGATCAGGAAGACCGAGCCCCACCAGAAGTGCTCGATGAGCAGCCCGCCGGTGATGGGGCCGACCGCCACGGCGAGGCCGACGCCGCCGGCCCAGAAGCCGATGGCCTTGCCGCGCTCGCCGGGCGGGAAGACGTTGGAGATGATGGCCAGCGTGGCGGGCATGATGGCCGCGCCGCCGATGCCCATCGCCGCCCTGGCCATGATGAGCTGCGTGGGGTCCTGGGCGTAGGCGCTGGCCAGTGACGACAGGCCGAACAGCACCATGCCGACGAACAGCATGCGCTTGCGCCCGGTGCGGTCACCGATCACGCCGAAGGTGAACAGGAGCCCGGCGAACACCAGCGTGTAGGAGTTGATCGCCCATTCCAGCTCGCTCTGCGTCGCCCCCAGCCCCGCCACCGGGTCGGCGATGGTCTTCATCGCCACGTTGAGGATCGTGTTGTCGATCACGACCGCCAGCAGGCTGAACACCAGCACGCCGAGGATGGCCCAGCGGCGTGGGTGTCCTGTGTTCTCGTCCATCAAAGGGAAGCCTTAATTTCGATACGGCAATGTTTCGCTACGCCACCGTATCGCAAGGCATTCCGATACGCAACGGTATCGTTTCGTTAGCTCAGGCGGGCAGCTCGTCCGGCACCGTCTCCGAGGCCTCGTCCGGGCGCTCCGCCGCGGTGCCGCCCTTGCCGCCGCCCTCGTCGCCCCGGCTCGCGCCGCCTCGCCAGAACGGCAGCGCCACCAGCACCATCAGCACCGCGGCCAGCCCCGCCACCGCGAACGCCCAGGCCGAGCCGTGCGCGTCGATGACCGCGCCCGCGATGGGCGCAGACGCCGCGCCGCCGATGAGCAGGGCGGTGCCGTGCAGCCCCATCGCCTCACCCCTGGCCGCCGCCGGCACCCAGCGGGTCATGGTCTCGACCGTGGACGACAGCGATGGCGCGCACAGCAGACCGGCGGGCAGCAGCGCCAGCACCAGCCACCACCAGCCGCCCGAGACCAGCCCCACCGGGACGGTCAGCAGCCCCATGCCGCCGATGAGCACCAGCGGCGAGAACCCGCGCGACAGCCCGCCGTAGACGAACCCGCCGATCAGCGAGTAGAGGCACCAGATGCCGACCGCCAGCCCGATCCACTCGGTCTGGCCCGCGCCCTCGATGCTGCCGACCAGGGCCAGCTCGCTGGCGGTGAGCACGAACGTGGCGGCGGCCGTGGTGCCGAGCAGCGCGGCCAGCCGGGGCGTGAGCCACTGGCGGCGCGGCACCTTGACGACCGCCTCCGCCAGCTCCGCCTCCGACCTGACCGGCGGGTTGAGCACGATCAGCGCCAGCCCCGAGCCCGTCAGGCCCACGGCGATGACGGCCAGCGTCGGCCCGCTGCCGAAGGCGGTCATGCCGAACACCGCCAGCGCGGGCCCGGCCATGTAGGACAGCTCGACGAACATCGAGTCGAGCGAGAAGGCCACCCGGCGCTGGTCCAGCGGCACCATGGCGGCCATGCACTGCCGGATCACGCTGAACACCGGCAGCCCCAGCAGCCCGGCCAGGGCCGCCGCGGGGATCAGCGCCGGATAGGGCAGCGAGGGCGCCGCCGCCCAGAACGCGGCCTGCGCGGCCGTGGTGACGATCAGCACGGGACGGAGCCCGTACTTGTCGACGAACCTTCCCGACAGCGGCGAGCCGAGGGCCATGCCCACGGTGCTCGCCATCGTGACCACGCCGGCCTGGGTGTAGCCGAGCCCGAGGCCCTTGACGACATGCAGCGTCAGGGCCATGCCCGTCGCCGTCGAGGGCACCCTGGCCAGCAGGCCGACCAGGAGCAGAACGCCCACACCGGGCAGCCGGAACAGGCGCCGGTAAGGTTCGATAGCCATGGTGATTGCTTACCTCCCGAGCCATTGTGTCAAGGAGCACCGACACTTTCGCCACCGGTTTGTTCCGCGTGACATCATCGGGAGGAGTCCGGGGACGCCACCGGGGCGCCTCGAGACGTTTCTGGAGGCTGACCCATGTCTTCACCGTCCCTCTACGGCGGCGTCACCGGCCGCCGTGTCACCGTCCGCGACCTCGCCGCCGCCAAGCAGCGCGGAGAGCGGTGGCCCATGGTCACCGCCTACGACGCGATGACCGCCCGCGTGTTCGACCGCGCGGGCATCCCCGTCCTGCTCGTGGGCGACTCGGCCGCGATGGTCGTGTACGGGCACGACTCGACCCTGCCGGTCACCGTCGACGAGCTGCTGCCGCTGACCGCGGCCGTGGTGCGCGGCTCGTCCCGCGCGCTCGTCGTGGCCGACCTGCCGTTCGGCTCCTACCAGTCCTCGCCCGCGCAGGCGCTGGAGACGGCGGCCCGCTTCATGAAGGAGGCGGGCGCGCACGCCGTCAAGCTGGAGGGCGGCCGCCGCGTGCTGCCCCAGGTCGAGGCGCTGACCGGGGCCGGCGTGCCGGTCATGGCGCACCTCGGGCTGACGCCGCAGTCGGTCGGCACGCTCGGCGGCTACCGAATCCAGGGGCGCGGCCAGGCCGGCGACGAGCTGATGGCCGACGCCAAGGACCTGGCCAGGGCCGGGGCGTTCGCGCTCGTGCTGGAGTGCGTGCCCGCCGACCTGGCCGAACGGGTGACCACGTCGCTGGCAATCCCCGTGATCGGCATCGGCGCGGGCCCCGCCACGGACGCCCAGGTGCTCGTCTGGCAGGACCTCATGGGGCTGACGCCCGAGCCGGCGCGGTTCGTCAAGCGCTACGCCGACCTGGACGCCGACCTGGAACGGGCGGTGCGGGAGTTCGCCGGCGACGTCGCCTCCGGCGCCTTCCCCGCCGCCGAGCACACCTACCGCTAGCGTCCCTGCCCGGCCGTCGTCCCGGGAGGGACGCGCGCGTTCGCACGGCGCCGCCGGCGGGACGGGGTCACGCCCGTCCCGGCCCGCTCAGAGGGTGGCCGGGTCGGTGTTGGAGCCGCACACCAGCACCGCGACCCGCTCGCCCGGCGCGGGCTCGTACGCGCCCGACAGCAGGGCGGCGTACGCGGTGGCACCCGCGTGCTCGGCGACCACGCGGTGCTCGGCCCACAGCGTGTGGCGGGCTGCCACGATGGCCTCGTCGCTGACGAGCACGCTCCGCGCGCCCGCCCCGGCCAGGATGCCGTAGGCGAGCTCGCCCAGGCGGCTGGCGCCCAGCGCGTCGGCCGCCACCCCGCTCACCTCGACCGGGACCGGCCGCCCGGCCGCCAGCGCGGCATGGAAGGTGGGGATGCGCTCGGGCTCCACGGCCACGATCCGCGGCCCCTCACCACCCGCCGCGCCGGCGCCGACGGTTATGCCGGCGGCGAAGCCGCCGCCGCCCACCGCCACCAGGACGGTGTCGACGCCGCCGGTCTGGGCCATGAGCTCCAGCCCGGCGGTGCCCTGCCCGGCGACTACCTCGGGCTGGTCGTAGGCGTGCACGGGCAGCGCGCCCGTCTCGGCGGCGCGCTTGGCGGCGGCCTCGGCCGCCTCCGCGTAGATGGCGCCGGTCTGCGTGATCTCCGCGCCGAGCGCGCGCAGCCCGGCGACCTTGACCGCGCTCGTCACCTCCGGCACGAAGATCTCCGCCCGGACGCCGAGCGCGCGGGCGGCATAGGCGACGGCGAGCCCGTGGTTGCCGCCGCTGGCCGCGATCACCCCGCTGTCCGGCACCTCCCCGGCCGACAGCAGCCGGTTGAACGCGCCCCGCACCTTGAACGACCCGGAGTGCTGGAGCAGCTCCAGCTTGAGGATCAGGCCGGGCGACACCTCGAGGACCGGGGTGCGCAGCACGTGCCCGCCGATGCGCCCGGCGGCGGCCACCACGTCCTCGTACGACACCGGCATCACAGTTCCTCCACGATCGTCCGTTTGAGCTGTGCCATCCGCTCCTCGTCGCGCCGGTAGAACACCCACTGCCCGATGCGCCTGCCGCGGATGAGCCCGGCACGCTCCAGGATCTTCAGGTGCCCGGTGGCGCTCGGCTGGGTCATGTCCAGCTTGTTCGCGATGAACTGCGCGCACACCCCGTCGTCCACGAGGTCGCCGTGGACCTGGGGCGGGAAGTGTGCGACCGGGTCCTTGAGCCAGCTCAGGATGAGCAGCCTCGGTTCGCTGGCGAGCGCGCGCAGATCGGACAGCACTTAGGCATTTTCCTAAATGCCTAAGCGCTATGTCAAAGCCTGCTCGATGTCGGCCCAGAGGTCCTCCGGGTGCTCGATGCCGACGGCGATCCGTACCGTGCCCTCGCCGATCCCGTGGCGTGCCAGCTCCTCGGCGGGCAGCGCACGGTGGGAGGTGGTGGCCGGGTGCAGGACGAGCGTCTCGACGCCGCCCAGCGACGGGGCCAGCAGCGCGAGCCGTACCGAGCGCATGAACCGCTCCCCCGCGGCCCGCCCGCCGGTCAGGTCGAAGGCCAGCACGCCGCCGAAGTCGGGCAGCAGCTTGCCCGCCAGCTCGTACGACGGGTGCGAGGGCAGGCCGGGCCAGTGCACGGCGGCCACGGCGGGGTGCTCGGCGAGCCGGGTCGCCAGCAGCCGGGTGTTGGCGCAGTGCCGTTCCATGCGCAGGGCGAGCGTCTGCAGGCCGCGCAGCGTCAGCCAGGCCGCGAACGGGTCGGCCGACGCGCCGAGCTCGATGGCGAAGTGCCACGTCTTCCGGTGCAGGGCGTCGTCGGCGAACACCGCGAGGCCGCCGACGACGTCGGTGTGCCCGGACAGGTACTTGGTCGTGGAGTGCAGGACGATGTCGGCGCCGTGCTCGATCGGGCGGCACAGCATGGGCGTGGCGAAGGTGTTGTCCACGGCGACCGGGACGCCGAGCTCGCGGGCCGCCGCGCACATGCCGGGCAGGTCGGCGACGCGGCCCATCGGGTTGGCGATCGTCTCCAGGTAGACGAGCCTGGTCTCGGGCCGCACCGCCGCGCGCAGGGCGTCGGGGTCGTTCTCGGGGACGAAGCCGACCTCGATCCCGAACCTGGCCGCCAGCTCGTTGATCATCGCCGCGGTGCCGCCGTACAGGGCCTGCTGGGCGATCAGGTGGTCGCCGGGCTTGAGCAGGCCGAGCAGGACGGTGCTGATCGCGCCCATGCCGGAGCCGGTGGCGATCGCGGCGGCGCCGCCCTCCAGGTCGGCGACCGCCTCCTCCAGGGAGCGGACGGTCGGGTTGCCGTAGCGGCCGTAGACGAACGAGCCGTCGGGGCGGCTCATCGCGTCGGCCATGACCGCGGGGTCGTCGAAGACGAATCCGGACGTCTGGTACAGGGGGACGGCGATCGGGCGGCTGCCCTCGACCGGGGGCTGGGGCAGGTGGACCGCTCGGGTTTCGGGGCGGTATGCGCTCATGACGGTAAGCGTCTCCGGAAATGCCGTGGTAAGTCAGGGCCAATCTGACAAAATTGGTTCATGAATGGGGCCAATCTCGATGATCTCGTCGACCTGCTGGGCCGGTGGGCGTCCGGGCGCGGGCCGCTCTACCTTCTGCTGGCCGCCCGGCTGCGGGCCCTCGTCGACGACGGCGTGCTGGCCCCGGGCGAGACGCTGCCGCCCGACCGGGCGCTGGCCGCGCGGCTCGCGGTCGGCCGGGGCACCGTGGTGGCCGCCTACGACCTGCTCCAGCAGGAGGGCCGGGTGGTGCGCCGGCAGGGCAGCGGCACCCGGGTCGCCCCGCTCGACCTGTCCGCCGCCCGCTCGCTGGACGGCGTGCCCGCCAACCCGCTGCTCATGCACATCCTGCATCCGCCGGACGGCGTGGCGCTGCTGACCTGCGCCGCCCCCGACGAGCCGCCGCCCGAGCTGGCCGAGGCGTACGCGGAGGCCGCCGCCGCCCTGTCCGGCGTGCGCGACCTGGGCTACCAGCCCGCCGGGAACGCGACGCTGCGCCAGGCCGTGGCCGACTACTACACCGGCCGGGGACTGCCCACCACCCCGCACGAGATCGTCGTGACGAACGGCGCGCAGCAGGCGCTCACCCTGCTCGCGGGGCTGCTGCTGACGCCGGGCGACACGGTCCTGACGGGCTCGCCGACGTACCCGGGCGCGCTGGAGGTCTTCCGCCACGCCGCCGCCGTCGTCCGCCCGGCCCGCCTCGACCCCGCCCTCGATCCGGCCCTCGATCCGGCCCTCGATCCCGCCCGCCCGGATCCTGGCGCGGCCTCCGTGCCGGACGTGGCCGCCGCGATGAGGGACCGGCCCGCCCTGGTGTACGCGGTGCCGACGGCGAGCAACCCGACCGGTTCGGTGATGCCCGCCGGGGCGCGGCGGCGGCTCGCCGAGCTGGCCGCCCGGCATGACGTGCCGCTGATCGACGACGAGGTGTGCGCGGAGCTCTGCTTCACCGGCGAGACCCCGCCGCCCCTCGCCGCGTACTCCCCGGGCTCCCCCGGCTCGCGCGGCTTCCCCGGCTCGCGCGGCGAGCAGGTGATCACGATCGCGTCGCTGTCGAAGGTGGTGTGGGGCGGGCTGCGGATCGGCTGGATCCGCGCCCCCGCCGCGCTGGCGTCGCGGCTGTCGCGGCTGCGCGCCGTGCACGACCTCGGCGGCGAGGTGATGGGCCAGCTCGCCGCCGCCGCGCTGCTGCGCCGCCTCGACGGCATCCGGCGGGCGCGCGTGGCGGAGCTGCGCGCCCGCCACGACCACCTCCGCGCCGAGCTGCGCGCCCTGTTGCCGTCGTGGTCGTTCGAGCCCGCCGCGGGCGGCCAGACGATCTGGGTACGGCTGCCGCGCGGCGACGCCGACTCCTTCGCCCAGGTCGCGCTCAGGCACGGGGTCGCGGTGCCGCCGGGCCGCTCCTTCGACCCGCTCGGCGGCCACCCCCGTCACCTGCGGCTGCACTTCCTCTTCCCGGAGGAGGAGCTGTCCCGGGCGGTGCGCGCGCTGGCCGCCGCCTGGGACGCCTACGACGGCACGGCCAGGCCCGCCGCCCGGCAGCCGCTCGTCGTCTGATCGCCGGTAGCTGACACGCCGCCGCCGGGCGGGCCGGGTGCGGCAAGGTGAGCACATGACGTTCGTGCTCGTACACAGCCCCAGCGTGGGACCGTCCACCTGGGCCCCCGTGGCGGCGGCGCTGGAGCGCCGGGGCCACACCGCCGTCGTGCCCGACCTGACCGGGGTGACGGCCGGCCCCGCGCCCTACTGGCCGCGCGTCGTCGCCGCCGTGCGCGACGCGGTCCAGGAGGCCGCGCCCGGCGGCGGGCCGCTCGTGCTGGCCGCGCACAGCAACGCCGGCCTGTTCGTGCCGGTGATCAAGGAGGGGCTGGGCGAGCGGGTGGTGGCGTGCGTGTTCGCCGACGCCCACCTGCCGCCGCCGCGCGGCCTGGTGCGCCCCGGGCAGGACGACTTCCTGCCGTTCCTGCGCGAGCTGGCCGGGGACGACGGGCTGCTGCCGCGCTGGACCGACTGGTGGGGCGAGCAGGACGTCGCCCCCATGTTCCCGCCCGACGCGGCGGCGCGGGCCCGGGTGGAGGCCGAGCAGCCGCGCCTCCCGCTCGCCTTCTACACCGACCCCGTCCCGGTGCCCGCCGGGTGGGACGCCGTCCGCTGCTCCTGCCTCTGGTACGGGCCGCCGTACGACACCGTGGCCGACGACGCGCGCCGGCGCGGCTGGCCGGTGCTGCACGCGCCCGGCCTGCACCTGCACCAGCTCGTCGACCCCGAGGGGGTGACCGCCGCCCTGCTGAAGCTCTCGCGCAGGTCGTGAATTCCTCACTGCCGCCGCGGCGCCGGCTCCGGAAGAGTCGTCCGCATGACAGCGATTCAGGTGCGGGGGCTCGGCAAGAGCTACGGCGGCTTCCCGGCCGTGCGTGACGTCTCGTTCGAGGTGTCCCAGGGAGAGATCTTCGCGCTGCTCGGCAGGAACGGCTCCGGCAAGACCACGACCGTCGAGCTGCTGACCGGGCTGCGCCGGCCCGACGCCGGGACGGTGCGGGTGCACGGCCTCGACCCGGTGGCCGACCGGGCGGCCGTGCGGCAGCGCACGGGCGTCATGCTCCAGGAGGCGGGGTTCTTCCCCGACCTGACGGTGGCGCAGACCGTCGACACGTGGCGCGGCTTCACCGCCGCGCCCCGGCCCGGCGGGGAGGCGCTGGAGCTGGCGGGGCTGTCGGCCAAGGCGGGCACCCGGGTGCGGCAGCTGTCCGGCGGCGAGAAGCGGCGGCTCGACCTGGCGCTCGCCCTGCTCGGCCGCCCCGACGTGCTCTTCCTCGACGAGCCGACCACCGGCATGGACCCCGAGGGCCGCCGCGACACCTGGCAGGTGATCCGCGAGCTCGCCGGGCGCGGCACCACCGTCCTGCTGACCACCCACTACCTGGAGGAGGCGCAGCGGCTCGCCTCGTCCCTGGCCGTCATGGACGCGGGCCGGATCGTCGCCTCGGGCGGCATGGCCGAGACGCTGGCCGCGCGGGGCGGCCGGGTCGCGTTCCGGCTGCCCGACGGGGTGGACCCGGAGAGCCTGCCGCTGCCCGTCACCCGCGAAGGCGACCTGGCCGTGTGCCGCGCCGACGACCCTGACCTGGCGGCGCAGACGCTGCTGACCTGGGCCGCCGGGCGCGGCCTGCGGCTGGCCGGCCTGGAGGTCCGCGCCGCCACCCTCGAAGACCTCTTCCTCGACCTGCCCGGGAGCGTTCGATGACCCTCGCCGCCGCCTACAACCTCGGCACCCGGCTGTTCTGGCGGGACAAGGCCATGCTCTTCGCCTCCGTCGTCACGCCCGTCGGGCTGGCCGTCGGCATGCCGGTGCTCATGCGCAACGTGACCTCCGAGGGCGTGACCGCCGCCACCGAGATCTTCCAGGGCACGCTGGCGATCCTGCTGTCGATCACCACGTTCATGAACATCGCCGTCGCCCTTACCGGCCGGCGCGACCAGCTCGTGCTCAAGCGGCTGCGCACCAGCAGGCTGACCGACGCGCAGATCCTGGCCGGGCAGATCGCCAGCACGGTCACGCAGACCGTGGCGCTCGTCGCGCTGTCCACGGTCGCGGTGCGGGTGCTGGCCGACGTTCCGTTCCCGCCCGACCCGGTGCTGTACGCGGCCGCCGTGGTGCTCGGGTCGGCCGTGATGGCCGTGCTCGGCGCCGCCTACACCGCCGCGATCCCCCGTGCCGAGCTGGCCGCCGCGTACACCATGCCGGTGTTCCTGCTCGCCGCGGTGGGCGCGGGCGCGATGCCGATCCCGCTGCCGGGCTGGGCCGGCACGCTGCTCGGGCTGCTGCCGACGAGCGCCGTGGTCGACGCCGTCGCCCGGGGGGACGTGCTGGCGCCCGCGCTCAACCTGGCCGCCTGGGGGGCCGCCGGGCTGGTCGCGCTGCGGTGGTTCAGGTGGGAGCCTCGGCGATAATCGTGGCCGTGACGTCCTCCCCGGCCTCCTCCGCCGTCTCCTCCGCGTCCTCCGCGTCCTCCGCACGACGGCTGGCGAGCGGCCTGCTGATCGCCGTGTCCGTGGCCTACTCGATCATCGGGCTGCTCTACTTCCTCACCGGCACGCTGGCGAACGGGCTCGTGGCCAGCGCCGCGATGGCGGGCGTCGTCGGGCTGAACCACGTCAACATGCGGGCCGCCCTGCGCGGCGCGCGGCCGCCGCTGTTCCCGCTCACCGTGCTGCTGCAGGCGGTGGTCACCTACGTGCCCGACTACCTGCTGCCCGCGGGCTACTCTGCGGTGGCCGCGCCGATGCTCGCCGGCGCCGCGCTGGTGTTCCTGCCCCTGGGCTGGGGCGCCGCGACGGTCGGCCTCATGATGGCCTACATGTGGGCCGGGCTCTTCCAGGTTCTTCCGCCCGTCGTCATGCTCTTCTACCTGATGACCGTCCCCATCACCGGCGCGCTCAGCTACGCCCTCGTCCGGTTCGTCCGGGTGTCGGCCGACCTGGAGGAGGCCAGGGCCGAGCTGGCCGAGGCGGCCGTGCTCAAGGAACGGCTGCGCATCTCCCGCGACCTGCACGACGGGCTGGGCCACAGCCTCACCGCGATCGCGCTCAAGGGCGACCTGGCCGCGCGCCTGATCCCCCGCGACCCCTCCGCCGCCCACGGCGAGGTCACCGCGCTCGTCAAGGTGGCCAGGGAGGCGGCCCAGGACGTCCGCCAGGTGGCGCGCGGCTACCGCAGGCTGTCGCTCACCGGCGAGGTCGACCGCGCCGTGGCGCTGCTGGAGTCGTCCGGCGTGAGCTGCCAGGCGCACCTGGCCGACGCGCCGCTGCCCCGGCACGCCGACGAGGCGCTCGCCTGGGCCGTCCGCGAGGCCGCCACGAACGTCCTGCGCCACACCCGCGCCACCACCTGCACGATCACCACCTCCGCCCACGCCGGCCGGCTCCGCCTGGAAGTGGCCAACGACGGCGTCACCCCGCCCGCCACCCCGCCCGCCACCATGTCCGCCACCCCGCCCGCCACCATGTCCGCCACCCTGCCCGCCGCCATGTCCGGCGGGTACGCGCATCCGGTCCCCGGAGACGCGGCCGTCACGGAGCCGCCCGCCGGGGGCGGGCTCGTCGGGCTGGCGGAGCGGGTGGAGCAGGCGGGCGGCACGTTGCACGCGGCGCGGTCGGGCCCCGACGGGTTCCTGCTGGCGCTGGAGGTGCCGGCGTGATCCGGGTGCTGCTGGCCGAGGACATGCACATGATCCGCGCCGCCCTCACGGCGCTGCTGCGGCTGGAGCCGGACCTCGAGGTGGCCGCCGAGGTCACGCGCGGCGACGAGATCGTGCCCGCCGCCCTGCGGACGCGCCCCGACGTGGCGATCGTCGACATCGACCTGCCGGGCGTCGACGGCATCACCGCCGCCGCCGAGCTGCGCGAACGCCTCCCGTCGTGCCGGATCCTGGTGCTGACCGCGCTGGGCCAGCCGGGCCAGGTGCGGCGCGCGCTGGCCGCCGGCATCGAGGCGTTCCTGGTCAAGGACGCGCCCGGCGACCGGCTGGCCGACGCCGTCAGGCGCACCGCCGCCGGGCTGCGCGTGCTGGACGCGGAGCTGGTGTCGTCGGCGATGGAGTACGGCGAGAGCCCGCTCACACCGCGCGAGGCGACGGTGCTGAAGGAGGCGGCCAGGGGCGCCCCCGCCGAGGAGATCGCCGCCCGCCTGCACCTGTCGCCGGGCACCGTGCGCAACTACCTGACGGGCGCGATCACGAAGACCGGCGCCCGCAACAAGATCGACGCCATCCGCATCGCCGAGGACGCCGGCTGGCTGTGACCGCCGTCAGATGTCGGTGATCCGCACGCCGGCGTGCGCCTTGTAGCGGCGGTTCACCGAGATGAGGTTGGCGGTCAGCGCCTCGACCTGGTGGGCGTTGCGCAGCCGCCCGCCGTAGACGCCGCGCACCCCCGGGATGACCCCGGCCAGGGCCTGCACGGTGTCGGTGGCCTCCCGGTCGTCGCCGAGCACCAGCACGTCGAGGTCCACCTCGTCCACCGCCGGGTCCAGGAGCACGACGGCCGACACGTGGTGGAACGCGGCCACCACCCGGCTGCCGGGCAGCACCGCCGCCGCCTGCTGCGCCGCGCTGCCCTCGGCCACGGGCAGTGCGTAGGCGCCCTGCTTGTCGAACCCGAGCGGGTTCACGCAGTCCACGACGATCTTCCCGGCCAGCTCGGCGGTCAGCGATTCGAGCAGCGCCTTGTGCCCGTCGTACGGGACGGCCACGATCACGATGTCGGCGCCGGCGGCCACGTCGGCGTTGGCGCCGCCGGTCGCGCCGGAGCCGATGGACTCGGCCGCCTCCCGCGCCCGTTCGGCGCTGCGCGACCCGATCGCCACCTGGAGCCCCGCCAGCGCGAACCGGCGCGCCAGCCCCTTCCCCTGGTCACCGGTGCCGCCGAGGATGCCGATGGAAAGCCCGCTCACGTCAGTCATAGGCTCGATCATGCCAGCCCGGCAGGTCAGCGCGTCCCTCCGGGGCCGCCGCTGCCCACCGGGCCCGGGGATGGCGGGCCCGGAGGGGTGGCGGTCAGCAGTTGCCCGACGCGGGCAGCCCGTACAGGCGCAGGGCCAGCCACTCGATCGCGAGCGGCCCGCCCTGGACGGCGCCGAGCACGTGGCTGGAGGCCGACAGCGACGCCCAGCGGACGTTCGCGCCGGCGGCGCAGTACTCGTCGCGCAGGGTCGCGCCGACCGCGTGCGGGATCGTCTCGTCGCCGCGCGCGTGATAGAGGAACAGCGGCACCCTCGGCGTGGCCGAGCCGAGCCGGTTCTCGGCGAGGCGGGCCAGCCACTTGGGCTGGTTCAGCAGGTCGACGGGGCTCAGGTCGGCGAAGCTCAGCCCGGCGAGCTCGTCCAGGTCGCCCACGCAGTCGTCGGCGGCGTCGGCCAGCAGCGCGCGGCCCCGCTCGTTGAGGTCGGCCTCCAGGTCGAGCTCCGGGTAGGCGGCGTCGAGCCCGACGCCGGCCGCCGCGGCCAGGCCGAAGTCGGCGGTGCCGTCGAGGTGGTCGGCCACAGCGTGCAGGTCGGCGGGCACGCCGCCCGCGGCGACGCCCTTGAGCCGCAGCTCCGGCGCGTACGAGGCGTGCAGCTCGGCGGCCCAGCCGGCCGTGGCGCCGCCCTGCGAGTAGCCCATGACCGCCACCGGCGCGCGGTCGGACAGCCCCGCGCCGGGCACGCGCGTCGCGGCCCTGATCGCGTCGAGCACGGCGTGGCCCTGGGAGACGCCCGCCATGTACGTGTGCTGGCCCGGCGTGCCGAGCCCCTCGTAGTCGGTCACCGCGACCGCGAAGCCCTTGAGGAGGAGCAGGCTGACGAACGCCAGCTCGGCCTCGGTGCCCTGCCGCATGGCGGCCGACGGCGCGCACTGGTCGCCCAGCCCGTGGGTGCCGGGCGCGTAGCCGACGATGGGCCGCCTGCCCAGCGGGTAGCCGGCCTTGGGCACCAGGAGCGTGCCGGAGACGGCGTTGGGCTGGCCGGTCGCGGAGGTGGAGCGGTAGACGACGTGCCAGGCGTTCACCGGCACCTTCAGCAGTTCGCCGGGCAGCAGGTAGACGGTCGTCGGCTCGGCGGAGACGACGTCCCCCGCCGACTCCGCCCGAGCCGGGGCGGCGACGAGGGACATGATCAG
Organism: Nonomuraea sp. NPDC023979; assembly: GCF_040639085.1. Lineage (NCBI taxonomy): Bacteria > Bacillati > Actinomycetota > Actinomycetes > Streptosporangiales > Streptosporangiaceae > Nonomuraea > Nonomuraea sp. NPDC023979. The sequence continues at coordinate 85,244 of NZ_JBEZZG010000007.1, read as the reverse complement.
TAACAGGGCGATGGACATGCTGACGCGGACACGTAATCTCATGTGCCGCCCCTCCTCAGGGTGGGATCGCTCACGGGACGGCGGCGCCGCGAGCCGATCGTTACCCGGGAGTAACCACCTGTCAAGGCCCGAAATGACACCATCTGTCAGAAGATTTGCGACGCCCGAACGGCACATCCGGGAGAACGGTCACCGAAACGGCACCAGTCATGCACCATGGGTGGATGGACTCAGGATCGGTCAGCCTCCTGCGCGAGCTCCTCGCCGATACCGGCTGGGTGGAACGCACCCGCGAGCTGGGCCGCGCCCTCCGGACCACCCGCACCCCCGGCGGCCTGCTGCTCGTCGGCACCCCCGACGACGAACCCTGGCACCTGACCGCCCACCTCGCCGACGAAGCCCGCCTGTCCGACCTGCCCCAGCTCACCCCCACGCTGGTGCGCTGGTCCCCGCCCCCCGGCGCCCCGCCCCACCTCAGCGTCACCCTCGACCGCATCCAGCAGGCGGCCCGGGGCGAGACGCTGTTCGTCGTCGCCGGGCAGCAGGCGCCCGTCCCGCTCCTCGAACGCGTCGACGACGCCCGCCGCACCGGGGCCACCATCCTCGCCCTGGAGTCCGGCGACCCCGAACTGTCGAGCCTCGCCCACGACTCGCTCGCCGTCCCCGCCCGCGGGCCCGTCACCTTCGACGGCGCCCAGCACCTCGTCAGCACCGCCGCCGGCGAGATCCCCCAACGCCCCGGCCTCCGCGATCGCCTCGCCCGCCTCCTCACCCGAGTAAGCGGCCCCCACATCCCCGACTAGGGGTGTTCAGGCCCGTCCGACCGCCCGCCCCTTCGGTGGCGGCCGTCCCTTCGGGGTGCCGGGCCCTTCGGGGTGCCGGGCCCTTCGGGGTGCCGGGCCCTTCGGGGGTGGCTGACCTTCCCGTGGACGGCCGGGCCCTCCAGGATGGCCGCCCCGGAGGCAGCCAGGCGGCCCGGCTGAGGCGCGCGTACGTGCTGAGGGCCGCCCCCCTTCCCGGCGCCGGGTCGGCGAGGGGGTGGACGGCGGAGTCCGGCGCCCGCGTACGGCGGCCCGCACGGGCGCCCGCGTACGGCGACCAGCCCGTACGGGGCGGACCAGCCCCAGGACGCGGCCGGTCCGTCGGGGGCGAGCCGCCGGGGCCAGCCGACGTGGGCGGGCCGTGGGGGCGGGCCGTGGGGGATCTGGGCCTTCAAGGGGCCTGGACCCTCAGCGGCCGGCAGGCGAGGGCCGGCGGGCGCCTTCCGGGTCGCCTGAGCGCCTCAGGGGGCCGGGGCCGACGGGCAACAGCGCAGGCGGGTCAGGGGTTCTGCGGTTGGGGGAGGTGGGTGCGGAGGGTGGGGTCGAGGGCGGCGGTGGCGGTGGCGATGGCGGAGATGACGACCGCCTGGACGGGGTCGGGTTCGCCGGAGCGGGTGCGGCTGACGCGGGTGACGGCGTCGATGCGGCGGGAGCCGACGTCGCGGATGTCGGTCACCCGTACCTGGCCTTCGGGGACGTCGAGGAGGGCGAGGGTGGGGACGATGGCGACGCCGTGCCCGGCGGCGACGAGGGCGAGGGCGGGGCCGAACTCGGTGATGACGTGGAGCTTGCGCGGTTCGAAGCCGTGCAGGCCGGCGAGGCGGTCGAGGGCCTGGCCGCTGGCCTGGCCGGGTTCGCCGGTGATCCAGGGGACGTCGGCGAGGTCGGCGACGTCGCGGGGCGGGTCGGTCCAGGAGGCGGGGACGACGATGCGGTATTCGTCGACGTAGAGGGCGCGGGTGGACAGGGACGGCTGGGCGAGCACGGGCAGGCTCATGTCCTGCTCGGTGATGAGGACGTCGACGACGCCGTGCCTGAGTTCCTGGAGGGCGGGCTGGCCGTACACCTCGTGGATGGAGGGGACGATGCGGGGGTGGCGGTCGGCGAGGTCGCGCAGGGCGGGGACGAGCACGTGCGTGATCACGGTGGGGAAGGCGGCGATGCGGACGGGTCCGGCGAGGCGGTCGGTGAAGCGGGTGAGCTCGCGCCGGGCCTCGGCGAGCTCGTCCTCGACGCGTTCGGCGTATCCGGCGAGGACGCGCCCGGCGGGGGTGAGGGAGACGCGGCGCTGGGAGCGGTCGATGAGGGGGAGGCCGACTTCGCGTTCGAGCTGGGCGAGTTGCTGGGAGATCGCCGAGGGGGTGAGGTACAGCGCCTCGGCGGCCCGCATGACGCCGCCCCGGCGGGCGACCTCGTGGAGAATCCGCAGCCGTCGAGGGTCGATCTCCATAAAGGACAGCTTACGACATCATTTAGGATCTTTTATTTGCGCTTTAACCCTATAAATCCGGACAATGGCGCGCATGGATCTGCTCCTCGACGTCGTGGGCTGGATCGGCGCGGCGCTGCTGCTGACCGGCTACTACCTGGTCTCCTCGTCCCGCCTGAACGGGGACGCGGTCCCGTACCAGCTCATCAACCTGGCCGGATCCATCGGCCTGATGGTCAACAGCGCCTACTACGCCGCCTGGCCGTCGGCGGGGCTCAACCTCGTGTGGGCGGCCATCGGCATCGTCGCCCTCGTCAAGCTGGCCCGCCTCGCCGCCGCCAGAACCCCGTCGGAAGCCCAGGAGCAAGGATGATCGTCGAACTGAGCCACCGCATCACCCCCGGCCTGGTGACCTACCCCGGCATCCCCGGTCCCGAGCTGGGCGTGCACCTGTCGCGGGAGGACTCCAGGAAGGTGTACGCGCCGGGCACCGAGTTCCACATGGGCACGGTCACGCTCGTCGGCAACACGGGCACGTACGTCGACACGCCCTTCCACCGCTACGCCGACGGCCCCGACCTGGCCGCGGTCCCGCTCGACAAGCTGGCCGACCTGCCGGGCCTGGTGGTGCGCGCGGGCCAGGAACGCGAGGTGACGGTCGGCGAGGACCTGGACGTACGGGGCCGCGCGGTGCTGATCCACACCGGCTGGGACCGCCACTTCGGCACCGCCGCCTACACCCACGGCCACCCCTACCTGGCGCCGGAGTCGGCACGCAGCCTGGCCGAGCGCGGCGCGGCGCTGGTCGGCATCGACTCGCTCAACATCGACGACACCCCGCCGCACGGCGAACGGCCCGCGCACACGATCCTGCTGGCGGCGGGCATCCCCGTGGTGGAGCACCTGACGGGCCTGGGCGGGCTGCCCGCCGAGGGCTTCAGGTTTCACGCCGCCCCGCCGATGATCGCGGGCCTGGGCACCTTCCCCGTACGGGCCTACGCGGTGGTCTAGTCGTCGGCCTCGTCGGCCTCGTCCCAGGTCTTGTTGCGCTCGGCGGCGCGCTGCAGGGCGCCGGCCGCCTCCTGCTCGCTCTCGTAGGGGCCGAGCCGGTCCTTGTTGGGGCAGCCCTGGTCAGGCTCGACGCGCATGTGCTTGAGGCAGAACCACCACTGGCCATCGCTCACGTGACCAATTCTGCCCCGTAGACTCGGTTTTCATGACGACTCTGCTCCAGCCCGGCCGAATTTCGCCCATGCGAAAGGTCCCCGCCCACATCGAGCGGCCGGAGTACGTCGGCAAGAAGCGCCCCAAGACCGGCGAGCCCGACGTGAAGACCCCCGAGATGATCGAGCGGATGCGCGTGGCGGGCCGGATCGCCGGTCAGGCCCTCGAAGAGGTCGGCCGGCACGTCCGGCCGGGCGTCACCACCGACGAGCTCGACCGCATCGGCCACGACTTCCTCGTCTCCCACGGCGCCTACCCGAGCACGCTCGGCTACAAGGGCTACCCCAAGTCGCTGTGCACCTCGATCAACGAGGTGATCTGCCACGGCATCCCCGACGACACCGTGCTGCGTGACGGCGACATCGTCAACGTCGACATCACCGCCTACATCGGCGGCGTGCACGGCGACACCGACGCGACGTTCCTGGTGGGCGAGGTCGACGAGGAGTCGCGCCTGCTGGTCGAGCGCACCCGCGAGGCGATGATGCGGGCGATCAAGGCGGTGGCGCCGGGCCGCCAGCTCAACGTCGTGGGCCGGGTCATCGAGGCGTACGCCAAGCGGTTCGGCTACGGCGTGGTGCGTGACTTCACCGGTCACGGCATCGGCACCACGTTCCACTCGGGCCTGATGGTGCCGCACTACGACGACCCGTCGCTGCGGGTGGAGCTGGTGCCGGGCATGACGTTCACGATCGAGCCGATGCTGACGCTGGGCACGATCGAGTACGACATCTGGCCCGACAAGTGGACGGCCGTGACCAAGGACGGCAAGCGCACCGCCCAGTTCGAGCACACGATCGTGGTGACCGACACCGGCAGCGAGATCCTCACTCTCGCCTAGGCACGACCCCTGACACGGTGGTGCCCTCGCCCTCCACGCTGCGGACGGTGAGGGTGCCGCCGATCTCGGCGAACGCGGCCCGCATGCGGGCGATGCCGCGCCCGGACCGGCCGGGCGCGAAGCCGCGGCCGTGGTCGCTGACCGTCATGCGCAGCCCCCCGCTGCTGACGGTCACGGCGACCGACACGACGGAGGCGCCGCTGTGGCGCTCGGCGTTGGCCAGGGCCTCACGCATCGCCGTGAGCACGCCTTCGGCGATGGGCGCGGGCACGTCCTCGGCGGGCAGCGCCCACGTCTCGACGGTGACACCGGTGCGCCGCGACCAGTCCGCGAGGTAGCTTTCGAGCGCCTCCGCCAGGCTCTCTCCCCCGCGCATGCGCGTCTCTTCCGTCAACCGACTTCCGCCTTCCTCAGCGCCCCGAACGGGCGCGGCCCGCCTGCGGCCTGGCGGATCGCGCACACCTTCCCCCTTGCCGAAAAGGCTACCCGCCGGGGCCGGAGGGTGGGGGGCAGGAGGGCGCGCGGCGGCTATTCGGTCTTGTCGAGGCGGTTGAGCTTGGCCAGGTAGTCGTTGTAGGAGTTGAGCTCGGGGTCGCCGCCCTCGGCGCGGTCGGCCTTGCGGTCGTCGCGGCGGGCCTTGCGGTCCTCGCTCTGATACCACTGCACGGCGATGGCCAGCAGCACGATCAGTGTGGGGATCTCGCCGAAGCCCCAGGCGATGGCGCCGCCGTTCTGCTGTTCCTGCAGCAGGGGGCCGCCCCAGGAGCGGTCGAGCTGCTCGTACCAGCCGGAGGCGATGACCGAGCCGGTCATCATCAGCGCGATGCCGAAGAACGCGTGGAAGGGCATGGTGACGAACAGGAGCAGCAGCCGTCCGACGTGCGGGAGCTGGTGGGGGCCGGGGTCGACGCCGATGACGACCCAGAAGAACAGGCTGCCGCTGATGAGGAAGTGCAGCGTCATCGCGATGTGCCCGAGGTGCTCCTGCATGGCCGCCTCGAACAGCGGCGTGAAGTAGAGCGCGTAGGTCGACGCGATGAAGATCGCGGTCGCGATGGCGGGGTGGGCGGCGACGCGGACGAACCTGCTGTGCAGGATCGCCAGCAGCCATTCGCGGGGGCCCCGGTCGCCCCGGACGGCGGCCGGCTTGAGGGCGCGCAGCGCGAGCGTGACGGGCCCGCCGAGGACCAGGAAGATCGGCACGATCATGGCCAGCGTCATGTGCTCGATCATGTGCACGTCGAACATGACCTTGGAGTAGCGGGCCAGGCCGGTCTGCGTGGCGATGACGAGCACCACGACGCCGATGAACCAGGACGCGGTGCGGCCCCACGACCAGGTGTCGCCGCGCCGCCGCAGCCTGACCACGCCCGCCCCGTACAGTCCGGCCAGCAGGGCGGCGACGGTGGCGAAGAACAGGTCGAACCACCACAGCGAGGCGATGTTGGCCAGCGAGATCGGCGGCGGGACCGGGTAGCCGAGCAGGTCGAAGGCGCGGTCGGCGGGCAGGCTGACGGGCGGCGGCGGGGTGCGCGCGAGCGCGACGGCCAGGCCGATGGTGGCGAGCATGAGCATCAGCTCGCCGACGGCCAGGCGGGTGAAGGCGCGCGGCGCGCCGGCCTCCAGGGCGACGAGCGTGCGCTGCCGGTGCCACCAGCCGACGTAGCCGAGCAGGACGAACGCGACGGTCTTGGCGACGAGGAGGATGCCGTAGCTGGACGTCCACAGGTCGGAGACGGCGGTGAGCCGGGCGAGCACGCTGAAGACGCCGGACAGGCCGACGCCGACGAAGAGCCACACGGCGAGCCGGGAGAAGCGCTCGGCGGCGACGCCGAGCTGCGGCTGCTTGCGCACCGCGTGCAGGGCGAGCACGCCCAGCCCGCCCACCCACAGCGCCAGCGTCAGCAGGTGCAGCGACAGGCCGATGGTGGCCAGGCCGTGGTTGGGCGAGGACGAGGAGTGGCCGGTGAGCGCCGGGGGCAGCATCGTGACCAGCGAGAACACCAGCAGCGCGCCCGCCGCCCCGGCGGTGATGGCGCCCCGCGAGAACAGCGCGATCGACACCCCGAACAGGATCACCAGCGTGAGCGAGATGCCGGGGCTCTCCTGGGTGGCGTAGCCGACGAGGAAGTCGCGGTTGAGGATCTCCGGCACGGGCTTGGCCCACACGTCGGAGACGCTGAAGACCATCGTGAGGAACGCGGCCCCGGCCCAGGTCAGGGCGGTCCAGGAGGCCGCGCGCAGGTAGTCGAGCGCGCTCGTGCCGAGCAGGCCCTTGCCGGACTTGCCGTTGGGCAGCAGGACCGCCGCCGCCAGCAGGAGCCCGACGGTGGTCACGCCGGCGACGTCCATGAAGAGCTTGGACACCGGCAGGCCCCACCGGGTGAGCACCCCCGAGGAGGGGACGCCGAGGATGATGCGGGGGAAGGCCGCGCCTCCGGCGACCATGGCGACCACGAGGGCGGCGAGCGCCGCCCCGGCCGCCGCAAGCGCGAGACGCGCGGCCCTGGTCACGGCTTCTTCTTCCGTGCGCTGAGCAGGAAGCCGATGCCGATGCCGACGAGCGCGCCGACGACGACGATCAGCCAGACGGGGAACGTGCCGGAGCTCTCCTCGGCCGCCGCCTGGTCGGCGGCGGGCGCCGCGCTGGACGGCGCGGCGGAGGGCGCGGCGGAGGCCGCCGTGCTCGCCTCGGCGGTGGCCTCAGCGCTGCTCTCGGCGCTCGCCTCCGGGGACGGGGACGCGCCCTTGACCGTGAACGGGATCTCCCCCTCGATCGGGTGCCCGTCGGAGGAGACGACGCGGTAGGCGATCGTGTACTTGCCGTCGGGCAGCTCGCCCTTGAGCCGCTGCTTCACCACCGGCCCGTCGGACTCGGGGTCGCCGGCCTGGTGCTGGGCGTCGCCGGGCCCGCGCACGATCACGAACGGCATCCGCACCTTGTTGGAGAACTCGAGCGTGACCTCGTCCACGGACTTGACCGTGGCACCCTTGGCGGGATCACTGCTCTTGAGCGTGTCGTGCGCCTGCGCGGGGGCGGCGGTGGCGAGCACGAACAGGGCGGCGAGAATCGCGGTGAGGGCCGCGAGCGGGGATTTCTTCATGGCACCCCCAAGGCTACCGACGCCGCCGCCCGGTCCGGACTCCGCCGTTACAATCCCGCGCAGGCGAGCGCACGGCGGTAGAGGTCGGCGCTGCCCTCGGCGTCGCCGAGGACCTCCATCGTCTCGGCGGCCGCGTACCAGGTGCGGGCGGCGCGGCGGGAGTCGGGCAGCGGCTCCAGCCAGTCGCGCACCCCGCGCAGCTCGGCCTCGGCCTCGGCCTGCCTGCCGAGCGCGCCCTTGGCGCGGCTGAGCAGCAGGTGCGCCTCGGCCTCCAGGGCCCTGGAGTTGCCCGCCATCAGCGCCTGGCCGGCCTCGCCGTGGACGATCGCCTGCTCGTGGTCGCCGGCGATGAGGGCGGCGCGGGCCAGCTCGACCTCGCTGTTGGCGCGGTCGGTGGTGCTGGCGGAGGTCTGGGCGAGCTCCTGGCGGGCGCGCAGCAGCGCCTGGCGCGCCTCCTCGACGGCGGTGGGGCGCAGCCGCAGCAGCATGCTCGCGTACGCCATGCGGATGCGGGCGCTGTTGCGCGGCTGGCCGTTCTCCGTCTGGACGGCGAGCGCGCGCTCGGCCAGGCTCAGCGACTCCTCGCCGTGGCCGGTGCTCTCGGCGACCAGGGCGGCGTTCCAGTAGGCGGCGACGGTGGCCCTGGGGGTGTTGAGCATGTCGGCGGCGTTGAGCAGCTCGCCGGCGAACTGGCGGGCGCGCAGCAGGTCGCCGCTGTCGAGGTAGGCGGCCAGCAGCGTCGCGCCGAACTCGACGAGCGCGTCTGACCAGGCCGGCCGGGCCGGGCCGCCGAGGATGTCCTCGCCGACCTTGACCGCCTCGCTGAGCCGGTCGCTGACGCGGTAGGCGCGGCACAGGGCGATGGCGACCTCGATACGGCGCTCCGGGCTGAGCTCCTCGGCCTGGAGGCGGCGGAGGATGGAGATCGCCTCGTCAAGGTCACCGCACGCCTCGACGGCGAGCGCCAGGCCGTATTCGGTGTCTTGACGCAGCGCCGTCAGACCTGTCAGGTTATTGTTCTCCAGCAGCTCGGCGAAGCGCGTGCGAGCCTCGCGAACCTCTCCGTTCTCGAGGGCGAGCCTCGCGTAACCGAGTGCGAGTTCGATATCTTCCATCTGCTCGGCAGTCACGCCATTGAGCAGATAGGAGAGCGAACAGTCCAGCTTCTGAGCGAGCAGCTCCAGCACCGAAGGGGTGGGAGTACGTTTGCCGCTCTCGATCAAGGAAACGTAGCTGTCCGACAATTCAGGGTGCGCGAGCTGTGCCTGCGACATGCCGCGCTGTCGCCGGACCGTCTTGATACGGAGTCCGACCAGGTCTGATGTGGTCACAGCCGCTGCTCCCTGAGATGATGATGTCCAAGCAACGCACACCGCCCGAGGGAGAACCCCCCATGCGCACACGTCTTGCCCTGACCGCACTTACCGCCATCTTCACGGCCGTTGTGGCCGTTGGCAGCAATGGTACGACCGTGGTGGCCGAAACGTCTCCTGCCATCGCGCATTTCGAGGTCTCGCCCTGCTGCTGACCCCCGAGGGCTCCCGCTCTCACGAGTCTACGCAACGGCCCGGGAGATGCCGCCTTCCGCACAAGGAGGCGTCTTCCGGGCCCGCGAACAGCACCGGGAGGCCGTCCGGACACCTCGGACGCCCCCGCATCACGCACAGCCCCCTCAAGCTAGACGATAGTTCTATATTTCTTCTACAGAGCTTCTAGTCGCCCCTTCCAGGACGATCCGGATCACGCAGCGTCGCACGCGGGGAGATCGCTCATGGCCGAGCACGTCCGCATCCGGCTCCTCGGTCCGGTCGCGGCGTTACGCGGCGCCGCCGCCGTCGACCCCGGCTCACCGCGCCAGCGCGCCGTCCTCGCCGTCCTCGCCTCCCACCCCGGGCAGGTGGTGCCGATCCCCCGCCTCGTCGAGAGCCTGTGGGGCGAGCACCCTCCGCGCAGCGCCGAACAGAGCGTCTACACGTACGTGGCCGGGCTCAGGCGCGCCCTGGAGCCGTCCAGGAAGCAGCACCGCCACTCCGAGCTGCTGGTCGGCGGCGGTGGCGGCTACCGGCTGGAGGTCGAGGCGCGCCACGTCGACGCCGTCGCCTTCGCCGGCCACGTCGAGTCGGCCCGGCTGGCGATGCGCCGCGACGGCGCCGCCGAGGCGCTGACCAGCCTGGAGGAGGCGCTGTCGCTGTGGCACGGCGACCCGCTGACGGGCGTGCCCGGCCCCTTCGCCGACGCCGAGCGCGCCCGGCTGGCCGAGCTGCGCCTGACCGCCGCGGAGCGGCACGCCGAGGCCCTGCTCGGGCTCGGCCGCCCGCACGACGCGCTCCCGCCGCTGCGCGACCTGACCCGCCGCCACCCGATCCGCGAACGGCTGCGCGAGCTGCTCGTCCTGGCCCTGCTGCGCAGCGGCAACCGGGCCGAGGCGCTGGAGGTCTACAACGAGGGCGGCCGCATCCTGCGCGAGGAGCTGGGCGTCGACCCGGGCGCCGCCCTGCGCGCCGCCTACGAGCTGGCCCTGCGCGAGCCCGGCCCGGCCCCCGCAGCGCCCCCGCCCGGCCGGTCCCGCTCCCCCGAGGCCGCCCCTGCGGCGGGACGCATGCCGGTGGTGCCCCGGGAGCTGCCGCGCGATCTGGGCGGGTTCGTGGGCCGACGGCTGGAGATCATCCGCATCCAGACGCACCTGGCCCCCTGGGACGGCTCCGCGCCCAGCCCCCTGGTCGTCATCTCCGGCCCGCCCGGCGTGGGCAAGTCCGCGCTGGCCGCCCGGGTCGCCGCGATGGTGAAGGACCGCTTCCCCGACGGGCAGCTGTACGTGAACCTGCGCGGCGCCACGACCGGGATGCCGGGGCTGGAGCCGCTGGAGGTGCTCGGCCGGTTCCTGCGGGCGCTCGGCGCCGCCGGCGACGCCGTGCCCGCCGACGTGGACGAGGCCGCCGCGGCCTGGCGCAGCCGCATGGCGGGCCGGCGCATGCTGGTCCTGCTGGACGACGCCGCCGGGCTGCCGCAGATCCAGCCGCTGCTGTCGGCGCCGCGCGGCACCGCGATCCTCGTGACGAGCCGCGAGAGCCTGGCCGCGGGCGACGACTCCGTGCGGATCCACCTGCCCCGGATGGCCGGCCCCGAGGCCGCCGCCGTGCTGTCCACGCTGGCCGGCGCGCAGCGGATCACCGCCGACCCCGAGCAGACGGCCCGGCTCGTACGCTTCTGCGACGGGCTGCCGCTGGCCCTGCGGATCGCCGGCGCCCGCCTGGCCGACCGGCCCGACTGGAGCGTGGCCGCGCTCAACGCCCGGCTCGGCGACGAGCGCAGGCGGCTGCACGAGCTGGAGGCCGGCGAGCTCGCCGTCCGCTCCAGCCTGGCCGCGAGCTGGAACGCGCTGGCCCGCAGCGCCAGGCCGCTCGACCGGCTGGCCGCCCGCACGCTCGCCCTGATCGGCCTGCCGCACGTGCACGACATCACCGCCGAGGCCGCCGCCGCCCTGCTCGGCACCGGCGTCCTGGAGGCCGAACGCGCGCTGGAGCGGCTGGTCGACGCCCACCTCCTCGACCAGTCCGGCTCCGACCCGGCCGCGCCGCCCCGCTACCAGCTCCACGACCTCGTCCGCATCTTCGCCGCCGAGCTGACCTGCGGCCCCGCCGGGCCCGCCGACACCCACGCCGCGCCTGGGCGGCTGTCACCCGGCGAGGCGGCCGCCGCGCTGGCCCGCGTGCTGGGCCACTGGATCGCCTCGGCCCGCCTGGCCAGCACCACCATGGACCCGCACCGCGTCCAGCCCGACGGGCCCGAGCTCGACCCCGTCGACGCGACCCCGCACCACGTGGGCGACGCCGACGAGGCCCGCGACTGGCTCGCCCGCGAGGAGCCCAACCTCGTCGCCGCCGCGACCCAGGCGATGGCGTGCCCCAACGAGCGGCTCGCCAGGCTCGGCGTGGCCCTCGTCTTCTCCCTCCAGTGGTACCTGCACGGCGCGCACGACTCGGCCAACCTCATCGCGCTCAACCGCGAGGCGCTGCGGGTCAGCCGGCGGCTCGGCGACCGGCTGAGCACCTACCACGCGCTCGGCCACCTCGCCGGCGGGCTCAGCTTCCAGCGCCGCACCGCCGAGGCCGTCGAACACCTGCGCGCCCAGCTCGTCCTCGCCCGCGAGCTGGGCGACCGCTTCAGCGAGCAGCGGACGCTCGGCAACCTCGCCAACACCTTCCTGGTACGGCGCGCGTACCGCGAATGCCTGAGCCACGCCCGCGCCCAGCTCGCCCTGGCCAGGGAGATCGGCTCCCAGGTGGGCGAGCGGTACGCGCTCATCATGCTCGGCACCGCCCGCCACGGCCTCGGCCGCTCCGCCGAGGCGCGCCAGGCCCTGACCGAGGCGCTGGCCAGTGCGCGGCGGGTCGGCGACATCAGCCACGAAGGGCTCGTCCAGACGGTGCTCGGCGAGATCTTCCTCGACGAGGGCGAACCGGCGGCTGCGCTGGAGCCGCTGCGGCAGGCGCTCGAGCTGCGCCGGGCGAGCTGGTTCCGGATCGGCCAGCTCCGCTGCCTCGTCCGCCTGTCGCAGGCGCACCGGGCGCTCGGCGCGCCCCGGGCGGCGCTGCCGTACGTCACCGAGGCGCTGCCCCTGGCCGTGGAGCTGGGCAACCCCGAGTGGCTGGTCATCACCGAGGAGGAGCACGCCGCCGTGCACGCGCTCCTCGGCGCGGTCACCCCGCCCTGAGCGCCAGGAAGAAGTCGACCCGGTCGGCCATCGTCGACAGGTCCCTGCCCGTCAGGTCCTCCACCCGCTTCACCCGGTAGCGGACCGTGTTGACGTGCACGTGCATCCGCGCGGCGCAGGCGTTCCACGAGCCGGCGCAGTCCAGGAACGCGCGCAGCGTCGCCACCAGCTCCGACTGGTGCCGGGCGTCGTACTCCAGCACCGGGCCCAGCAGGCGGGCGGCGAACGAGCTCCGCACCTCGCCCGGCACCGTCGCCAGGAGCAGCGCGTGCGTGTAGATCTCGTCGCTGGTGACCACGCCGCCGCCGCGCGCCGCCGCCAGCCGCCTGGCGTGCCCGGCCTCCTCGACACCGCCCCTGAGCGCCGCCGCCCCCGTCAGCTCCCCGCTCACCCCGGCGCACACCCGCACGCCGGGCAGCGCCCCCAGCACCTCCGCCCCGGCCCGCACCCGCGCCGCCACCTCCCCGGCGCTCCGCCCCCGCAACGGCACCACGGCCACGGCCCCCTCCTCCCCCGCGACCGCCACCACCTCCCACCCCAGCAACCCCTCCAACACCGCCACCTCAACCCCGAACCCGCCCTCCCCATAAGGAGCACGAGCAGCCGAACCGGCACTCGCAACGGAAGCGCCCACCCCTCCGGAGGGCGCACCAACCCGGCCAGCCACCGCCCCCGGAGGCGCCCCACCAGCGGCGGGGGCGCCCCCGACGGGCAGCGCGCCCCCGGCGGGCGGTGCGGCCCCGGCGGGAGCGCCCACCCCTCCGGGAGCGGCACCGCCACGGGCGCCGGCCCCCTCCCCGGAAGGCACGCCACCGGCGGCGGGTGTTCCACCGGTGGAGGGCGCCCCACCACCCCGGGGGCTGGCCCTGCCCTCGGGAGGAGCGCCACCGGCGGCGGGTGCCCTACCGGTGGAGGGTGCGGCCTCGGTAGGGACGGCCGCCGTCCTGGGAGGGACGCTGCCACTGGAGGGGGCGGCACCGCCACGGGCGCCGGCCCCCTCCCCGGAAGGCGCGCCACCGGCGGGGAGCGCGCCGCCACCGGTGGAGGGGGCGGCATCGGTAGGGGTGGTTGTCGGTCTGAGGGTGGTGCCGGTTCTGGGGGGCGCGCCGTCGGTGGGCGGGGCGGGGTGGGTGGTGGTGGAGACGATCGTGTAGGGCTCGGCGGGGTCGAGGGCGCAGGTGCGGAGGCGGGCGGTGAGGTCGGCGGGGTCGGCGCCCGTGAGGGCGGCGGTGACGAGCTGGGCGGCGAGCCGGCGCTCGACGCGCCGCCCTTCTTCCATGCGGGCCCGTTCCAGCGCCACGAAGGCGGCCAGTTCGTAGCCGAGGTCGGCCCGGTCGAGCAGGTCGCCGTCGCAGGCGAGGGCCCAGGCGGCGGCCCGGGGCCCGCGTCCGGCGGCGAAGAGCGTGTGCCCGCCGGCCAGGCAGGGCAGCCGGGGCGCGGTGAGGAAGGCGCGCGCGAGCCGTACGGGGTCGTCGGGGGCGCCGGCGACGACCTGGCCGGTGGCGGAGACGACGGCGCCGGTGACGCCGAGTTCGGCGGCGGTGAGGGCGAACAGTTCGGGCAGCCCGGCGCCTTCGGCGACGGCGGCGACGAGCCGCCGGTGGCGGCCGAGGGCGTCGCGGGCGTCGCCTGAGAGGCGGGGGGCGACGAGCTCGGCGAGGGTGCGGAAGGAGGTCTCGGTGGGCACGTCGAGCAGCGGCAGCCCGGCTTCGCGGCAGGCGTCGACGAGGTCGGCGGGGACGTGCCCGAGCCGGGCCTGGCCGGCGCCGAGCGCGGCGACCCCGGCGTCGGCGAGGGCGGTGACGAAGGGGCGGGAGTCGGCGGCGGTGTGCCACCACATGAGGCCGGTGAGCACGAGTTCGCCGCCGGACAGGTAGCGGCCGGGCTCGGGCAGGTCGGTGATGTGGACGGTGCCGAACTCGCGCCCGGCGTCGCCGGTGAGCAGCGTCAGCCGCAGCTCCTCCATGGCCAGCAGATCGCATATCCGCACTTGGAGGAATATACAAGGCGGCCGGTGAACCGCTTACCGTGATTTCACTCCGCGCGCATTCCGGGGCCGGTCGGCCGGTGCTCTACTCGAAGGATGACGGAGCTCGGACGATGACGGAGACGGCACGGGCGTCGCGGCACGGCGTGGGCGAGAGCGCGCGGCGGCCCGACGCGGCGCTGAAGGTGCGGGGCGAGTTCGCGTACGCGTCGGACCTGTGGCTGGAGGGCATGGTGTGGGGCGCGACGCTGCGCAGCCCGCATCCGTCGGCGTGGATCCGGTCGATCGACGTGGGCCCGGCGCTGGCGATCCCGGGCGTGCGGGCGGTGCTGACGCACGAGGACGTGCCGGGCGAGAAGTTCTACGGCCTGGAGCGCAGGGACCAGCCGGTGCTCGCCATCGACCAGGTGCGTTATCAGGGCGAGCCGGTGGCGCTGGTGGCCGCCGACCATCCGGAGACGGCGCGGCGGGCGGTGGCGGCGATCCGGGTGGACTACGAGCCGCGCCCGGCGGTGACGGATCCGCGTGAGTCGCGGGAGTTCGTCAGGAGCCAGCCGGTGGTGAAGGGCGACACGTTCGAGGCGGAGGTCGTGGTCACCGGCGAGTACGAGGTGGGCATGCAGGACCAGGCGTTCCTGGGCCCGGAGTCGGGGCTGGCGGTGCCCGCGGACGACGGCGGCGTGGACCTGTTCATCGCCACGCAGTGGCTGCACGTGGACCGCGACCAGCTCGCGCCCTGCCTGGGGCTGCCGCCGGAGAAGGTGCGGCTGACGCTGTCGGGGGTGGGCGGCGCGTTCGGGGCCAGGGAGGACCTGTCGATGCAGGTCCACGCGTGCATGCTGGCGCTGCGGCTGGACCGGCCCGTCAAGATCGTGTACGGGCGGGAGGAGTCGTTCTTCGGGCACGTGCACCGGCATCCGGCGCGGATGCGCTACGAGCACGGCGCCACGCGCGACGGCCGGCTCGTCTACGTCAAGGCCGACATCCTGCTCGACGGCGGCGCCTACTGCTCCTCCTCCCCCGCGGTCGTGGGCAACGCGGCGTCGCTGGGGGCGGGCCCGTACGAGGTGCCGAACGTGCGGGTGCGGGCGACCGGCGTCTACACGAACAACCCGCCGTGCGGGGCGATGCGCGGGTTCGGCGCGGTGCAGGCGTGTTACGCGTACGAGTCGCAGATGGACCGGCTGGCGGAGGCGTGCGGGCTGTCGCCGGTGGAGATCCGGGTGCGCAACGCCGTCTCGCAGGGATCGGCGCTGATCACCGGCCAGGTGATCGACTCACCGGCGCCGCTGGCGGAGATGCTGCGCGAGCTCGAACGCTTCCCGCTCCCGCCGCCCGCCGGGAGCGACCTGCGCGGGCTGCCGGGCGGGGTGTCGCAGACCACGCACGGGGAGTCGGTGCGGCGCGGCGTCGGCTACGGGGTGGGCATCAAGAACATCTGCTTCTCGGAGGGCTTCGACGACTTCTCCACGGCGCGGGTGCGGGCGGAGCTGGTCGGCGGGGAGCCGCACGTCACCGTGCACACGGCCGCCGCCGAGGTGGGGCAGGGGCTGGTGACGATCCAGGCGCAGATCGCCCGGACGGAGCTGGGCGTGGACGACGTGACGGTGGCGACGGCCGACACGTCGGTGGGCTCGGCGGGCTCGTCGTCGGCGTCGCGGCAGTCGTACGTGACGGGCGGGGCGGTGCGGGAGGCGTGCCGGGCGGTGCGGGAGCGGTTCGGCGGGCTGCCGGCGCGGGAGGCGCTGGCGATGTTCGGGCCGATCGAGGAGACGCGCGAGTACCGGCACCGGCCGACGTACCCGCTGGACCCGGCGACGGGGCAGGGCGACTCCCACACGCAGCTCGCGCTGTGCGTGCACCGGGCGGTGGTGGACGTGGACGTGGAGCTGGGCCTGGTCAAGGTGGTGGAGCTGGCGGCGGTGCAGGACGTGGGCCGGATCCTGAACCCGCAGGCGCTGGAGGGCCAGATCCACGGCGGTTCGGCGCAGGGGCTGGGGCTGGCGCTGATGGAGGAGATCCGGGTGCGTGACGGCGTGGTGCTGAACCCGTCGTTCACCGACTACCTGATCCCCACCATTCTCGACATGCCGCCCATGACGATGAAAATCCTGGAAAATCCGGACCCGGCCGCGCCGTACGGATTGCGCGGCGCAGGCGAGCCTCCGACGCTTTCCTCCACCCCGGCGATCGCGTCGGCGGTGCGCGCGGCGACCGGGCTCCGGTTGACGCGCGTTCCGATCAGACCCGAAGATATCGCCTTGGTTCAAGACGGGGAGGGATCCTGATGACGGACGCGCGTGAAGCGGCCAAGGCGGAGTTCACACGGTTCGACGCCGACGGCGACGGCCTGCTGACGGCCGAGGAGATCCGGAAGGCCAACGACGCCCTGGGCGGGCTCGGCGCCTCCGAGGCGGAGATCGAGGCGTTCATCGCCTCGGCCGACCGCGACGGCGACGGCCGGATCGGGCTGGAGGAGTTCGCCGGCCTGGTCGGCGGCGGGCGGCACGAGCAGGCGTGATCACGTCCCCCGCCGGGTAGGCCACCCGGCACTCCCCCTTGATCGCGAAGGGGGTTGGCGGTGCTCGACAGGTTCTTCGAGCTGTCCGGGCGGGGGACCACCGTCGGCCGTGAGGTGCGTGGCGGCGTCACGACCTTCATGGCGATGGCGTACATCATCCTGCTCAACCCGATCATCCTGGCGGGCGCGCAGGACGTCACCGGCGCGAAGCTGACGATCGCGCAGCTCACCACCTCGACGGCGCTCGCGGCGGCCATCTCGACGCTGCTCATGGCGGTGGTCGGCAACGCGCCGTTCGGCCTGGCGGCCGGGCTGGGGCTGAACGCGGTGGTCGCCTACCAGGCGGCGCCCTTCATGACGTGGGCGCAGGCGATGGGCCTGGTCGTGCTCGAAGGCTTCGTCATCATCCTGCTGGCCGTCACCGGGCTGCGCACCCTGATCATGAACGCGATCCCGCTCGCGCTCAAGCACGCCATCAGCGTCGGCATCGGGCTGTTCATCGCGCTGATCGGGCTGGTCGACGCCGGGTTCGTCGCGGCGGGCAGCGGCACGCCGGTGCAGCTCGGCGCCACCGGCCACCTGACGGGCTGGCCGGTCGCGGTGTTCTGCTTCGGCCTGCTGCTGATGATCGTGCTGTACGTGCGCCGCACGCCGGCGGCCATCCTGATCAGCATCGCGGTGACGGCGGCCCTGGCCGTGCTGGTCAACTCGGTGGCCGAGATCGAGCCGGGCGCGTGGGGCGTGGTGACGCCGCACCTGCCCGAGCGGCTGGTCGCGGCGCCCGACTTCGGGCTGGTGGGGCAGTTCGACCTGTTCGGCGGGTTCGCCAGGGCGGGCGTGGTGACGGCGACCGTGGTGCTGTTCACGCTGGTGCTGTCCGGGTTCTTCGACGCGATGGGCACGATCATCGGCGTCAGCGACGAGGCCGGGATGGTGGACCAGGTCGGGCGGGTGCCCCGGCTGGGCCGCATCCTCACGGTCGACGGCGTCGCCGGCGTGGTCGGCGGCGTGTCGAGCTCGTCGGCGAACACGGTGTTCGTCGAGTCGGCCGCCGGTGTCGGCGAGGGCGCCAGGACCGGCCTGGCCAGCGTCTTCACCGGGGCGCTGCTGGCGCTGACGCTGCTGTTCACGCCGCTGGCCGCCGTGGTGCCCGCCGCCGCTGCCGCCCCGGCGCTGGTGCTGGTCGGGGCGCTGATGATGACGCAGAGCCGGAACGTGCCGTGGCAGGACCTGGAGCTGGCGGTGCCGGCGTTCCTGACGATCGCGCTGATGCCGTTCACGTACTCGATCACCAACGGGGTGGGGGCCGGGGTGATCTCGTACACGCTGATCAAGGCGGCTCGGGGCAAGTTCGCCGAGATCCCGTGGCTGCTGTGGATCGTGTCGCTGGTGTTCCTGGCCTACTTCGGGATCAACGGGCTGGAGGAGCTGTTCGGTTAGCGGATGTCGCCGGAGTTGCAGGCGATGCCGTTGCCGTCGACGTCGGTGTACCACTCGTACTCGGCGCGGAAGCCCTTGCTGTAGGGGCCGTAGCCGCGCGCGACGGCCTCCTTGCAGCTGTCGAACTTGGGGTCGAGGGCGCCGTCGGCGGCCGGGTTGCCGGTGTTCGGCTGGCCGGTGTCGGGCTGGCCCGTGTCCGGCTGACCCGTGTCCGGCTGGCCCGTGTTGGGCTGGCCCGTGTCCGGCTGGCCGGTGGTGGGCTGGCCGGTGTCCGGCGGCGTGGTGGCCGGAGGCGCGGTGGCCGGGGGGGCCGTGGAGCCCGCCAGGCGGGCCGCCAGGGTCTCGGCCTCCGCCTTGGCGAAGCCGACGATGCTCAGGCTGTCGCCGTCCATCGCCTGCGTGACGATCGGCGCGGCGACCACCGTCCGCGGCACCAGCACGACCGCCACCTGCCGCTGGTCGGTGACCTGCTCGTCGATGAGGTCGACGAGCTTCTGCTTGAACGCCGGCGCGACGGCGATGCGGACCGAGTAGGTGCCGTCGGGCTCGCGGATGGCCTCGATCTCCTGCACGGCGTTGACCGTGACGCCGTCCTCCAGCAGGTAGCACGTGGTCTGCGTGTCGTCGAGCGCGGCCTCCTCACCCGGGCAGGGGGCGGCCTTGGTCTCGCGCACCGGGGCGAAGTGGATGGGCGTCGGCAGCCGCTGCGGCGGGGCGCCGCCGAGGAACGGGCTGTCGGGGCTGCGGGTCATCAGGACGGCGATGGTGCCCAGCACGCCCGCGATCAGCACGACCAGCACGAGCGAGACCGTCAGCACGACGGTGGTGAGCCTGCTGGCCCGCGGCGGCCCCGGATCGGCGGGTGGTGGCTCTTCCGGCTTGTCCAACGTTGACGACCCCATCCTGACGTCCGTGCTGCCGGTGAGCTTATCGAGGACGACCGGATGCCGGGTAATCAGCCGAATATTTCTCGCATGTCCGTCCACACCGGGCAAACGGCCGCCCGGCCGCTACGGGCGGGGCCATCACCGGCGGCCGTCCGTCAGGATGGCGAGCAGGTCGCCGTCGCAGGAGAGCGCGGCCTCGCGCAGGGCCGCGACGCGGGCGCCCTGCTCCCGTTCCGGCACGGCGCGCAGTTCCGGCCACGCCTGCTCGACGAGCGCGTTGAGCTCCTGGAAGACCGGATCGGCCGTGGGGGCGGCGACGTCGCCCATGAGCCAGCCCGCCGCCATCCTCCGCGCGGCCTCCTCGCGCAGCCGGCCGTCGAAGTCGTCGCCCCTCAGGCTGTGGCAGGACGGGGTCCCGGCCCCCGCGAGCAGGTGGCGCGTCAGCTTCTCCCCGGTGCTCCGCGCGTCGCGAACGTCGAAGTCCACGTACACGATCCCGGCGTCCCTGGCGGGCGGGTGGTGGACCGCGTCGCGCTCGGCGGACTCGCGCACCTGGCGGGGCGGGCCGGGCAGCCGGGCGAGCAGCCGCAGCGCCTCCTCCCCCGGCCCGGCGACCACGGGCAGGAGGTCCTCGTGCGCCCTGGTGACGCAGACCCGGCCGGAGCACACGGGCTCGGCGGCCGCGTTGACGACGTAGACGGGCTCGGAGCCGGACGGCAGCAGCGGCAGCGCGACGGCCGCGCCGAGCACAGCCGGGAGCAGGGCGGCCGGCCGTGCCCACGGCCGCGTGGCCGCCAGCAGCCAGAATCCGGTGGCGGCGACCCCGAGCAGCCACACCGCCTGCGCCAGGCTGACCTGCCCGGACAGGTCGTGGACGAGGCTGCGCGCGTTGTCCAGCGCCGGCGCCAGATACGCGACCTTGGGCACGACCTCCTCCTGCCACAGGCCCACCACGGGGAACATGGCCAGGAGCGTCGCGATCGCCAGCGCCGGCGGCGTCAGCACGGACGGCAGCGCCCGTGCGACGCCCAGGCCGAGCCAGCCCGCCGCCACGAGCGACAGCGCCCCCACCGCCACGACGGGCGCCCAGCCCAGGTGGAAGACCCCGCCCCCGGCCGCCACCTGCACGGCCCCGACGCCGTACACCAGCAGGTACGCCGCCACCAGCGCGATCGCCAGCGCCCCGGCGGTCGCGGCGGCGCGCTGCCAGGCGGGCCTGGGCGTGGCCGCCAGCAGCTCACCGGTGCCCGCCCGGCGGTCGCGCAACCCCTGCAGCGCCCCCGCCCCGACGACCAGCGGCAGCAGGAAG
This sequence comes from Nonomuraea sp. NPDC023979, assembly GCF_040639085.1. Taxonomy (NCBI): domain Bacteria; kingdom Bacillati; phylum Actinomycetota; class Actinomycetes; order Streptosporangiales; family Streptosporangiaceae; genus Nonomuraea; species Nonomuraea sp. NPDC023979. Next base: position 64,967 of record NZ_JBEZZG010000007.1, on the reverse strand, counting down.
AGCAGCAGGTGACGCTCCCACAGCGCGGCCGCGCTCCACTGCGCCGTCCACCTCTCCCCGTACGCCGTCCACGGGCCGGTGAGCCCGAACAGGAAGGCGAGGGCCGCCAGCAGGAACACCGTTCCCGCCCACACCGCGATGGAGCGCCGCAGCTCGATGCGGAGGATCCGGCCGTTCACCACGCGCCCCGATCGTCGCCGGGGGCCGCCAGCAGCGCCGAGTAGCCGCGCTCGATCGGGCTGTCGCCGACGTCGCCGGGCCCGCCGGCGGCGGCGAGCCGGTCCGGCGTCCCCTGGAACACCAGCCGCCCCCGCGCCATCAGCACGACGTCCGAGCACGCGGCGGCGACGTCCTCGACCAGATGCGTGGAGACCACCACGCAGCTGTCGGCGCCGAGCACCTGCAGCAGCTCGCGCAGGCGCAGCCGCTGCGCCGGGTCGAGGCCGACGGTCGGCTCGTCCAGCAGCAGGACGCGCGGGTCGTTGACGATCGCCTGGGCGATCCCGGCCCGCCGCACCATGCCGCCCGACAGCGTCCGCATCCGGTCGTCGGCGCGGTCGGCCAGGCCCACCCGCTCGATCGCCCGCTGCACCGCGCCGGGCACCTCCCGCTTCGGCATCTCCTTCAGCCAGGCCATGTACTCGACGAACTCCCGTACGGTGAACCGCTTGTAGTAGCCGAACTCCTGCGGCAGGTAGCCGATGGCGCGGCGCAGCTCCCGCCTGCCCGCCTGGGCGGAGGCGTCCGCGCCCAGCAGCGTCAGCTTCCCGCCTGCCGGGCGCAGCACCGTGGCCAGGGCCCGGATGAGAGTCGTCTTGCCGGCGCCGTTCGGGCCGAGCAGGCCGTGCACGCCCGTGCCCAGCGCCAGGTCGAGGCCGTCGACGGCCATCGTGCGCCGGCCCGCCCGCACCCTCAGCCCGTCCGCCTGGATCTCCCAGGCGTACGTGGCCGGCGCGATCTCCGCCGCGCCCACCGCGCGTGTCATGAAAGTGTCCTTCCGCTCGTTCATCGATGTGCGTCCAGCAGGGAGTAGGCGCTCCCGCGCGCCAGCACCCCGGCGATCCCCAGCGCGGCGAGCGCGCCCCACACGGGCACGCTGCCGGGCTCCAGGGCGAAGGAGAGGCGGCTGAGCAGCGTCGTCGGCGCGACGATCACCACGGCCCACACGCCCGCCAGGACGGCGGCGGCGCGGACCATCCCGACGAGCCCGCCGAGCAGGAGCGTCCCGGCGGTGAACGCCAAGCACGGCAGCAGCCACAGCGCCACCCTGACGCCGCTCGCCCAGCCGGCGGCGGCCAGCACGGGCAGCACCACGGCGAGCACCGCCGCGGTGCGCCGCGCCAGCAGCCCCAGCCCGGCCCTCGGCGTCGCCGCCACCACCTCGTACGCCGGATCGATGGCGCGTCCCCACGCGACGGCCACGCCCGCCACGGGCAGGACCGGCGCGACCAGCAGCACCAGGGACACGCCGCCGGGGGCTGTCCGTTCGAGCGCCACGCCCAGCGCCGTCACCAGCACCGTCATCAGCACCCACGGCGCGGTCACCGGAGAGGCCCAGCGGGCCCACACCGGTCCGCGCCGCCGGGGCGCCGGGGCGACGCGTCCCAGCCGGGGCCGCAGCTCGTCCCACACGCCGCCGACCAGCGCGGCCACCTCCGGCCCCGCCGCCCGCGCCAGCCGATCGCGGCACGGCGCGCACGCCTCCAGGTGCGCCTCCAGCGCCCACAGCTCGTCACCCGCGAGCGTGCCGCCGCAGGCGTAGCCGGTGATCTGCCGGTCGGACGCGTGCGCGCCGTCCCAGGATCCGCTCATGACAGCGCCTCCCGTACGATCTCCCGCAGGTTCTGCCGCATGGCGATCCGCGCGCGCCTGGCGCGGGTCTTGATGGTGCCCTCGGGCACGCCGAGCAGCACGGCGGTCTCGCGGACCGACAGGCCGTCCAGGACCATCGCCTGCAGCACCTGCCGCAGCTCCGGGGCGAGCAGGCGCAGCGCGTCGCCGACGTCGCCGCCGACGGCCGAGGCCAGCGCCTCCTCCTCCGCCGCCGGAGCCGTCCCGGTCAGGGCCGCCGCCGGGGGCGGCTCGGCGTGGTGCGCCCGCCGCCGGAACGCGTCCACCAGCCGGCGGGCGGCGATCGTCCACAGCCAGCCCACGGCCGTGCCGTCGGCCGCCACGCCCGCGAACGCGCCCGCCGCCCGCCACACCGCCAGGTACGTCTCCTGCATCACCTCGGCGACGATCTGCTCGTCGGCGCAGCGGCGGCGCAGCCGCGTCGCGATCCACGGCGCGGTACGCCGGTAGAGCTCCTCGAACGCCGCCTGGTCACCCTTGGCGACGCGCCGGACGAGCTGTTCCTCGTCCGGTGCCTTCCTCGACCTCACACTTCACAGACGCCACACCCTGCCCGCCCGGTTCTCGCCGGCCGGTGACATGGCTCACATCCGCTCGGCCACCCGCCCCAGCGGCCCCAGTGGCGCGCCTGCCAGGTGACGCGGTCGCCGGCCGCGAGCTGCCCGGAGGTGACGCCGCCGACGGCCCGCTCCCCCGAGCGGGCCATCGAGGCGGTGTGCAGCTCCACGGAGAGCGACACGTCGAAGACGCGCCGGGGCGGGGCGAGGACGCGCGTGCTCACCTCGAAGCGGAGCCTGCCGGGCGGCACGCGAACGGCCCGCGCCCCCCGGAGGGAACGCGGGCCGCCGGTGTCGATGGCGTGCTGCCCGAGGGCCTACTGGGAGGCCGAAGGGCTGGCCGAGGGGCTGGCGCTGTCGTGCGGCGCCTGCGTCTGCTGCTGCGGCTCCGGCGGGAGCGGCGCCTCGTCGGCGGTCGTCTCGACCGCCTGGGGGCCGCCGCAGGTCGCGCCGGGCTCAGGGGTGTCGGGGCCGTTCTGGTACTTCTTGATGAACGCGCCCAGCTTCGGGTCGCCCGGGTCGGTCAGCTTGAGCTGGTGCCCCCAGGAGGAGACCACGATCGGCGACGGCAGGTTGGGGAACGGGCTGACCAGCATGTAGTCCTGCTGCCCCGTCGAACCGGCGACGTCCTTCAGCTGGTCGATCTGCGCCTTGGGCAGGTCGGGCCGGTAGGTGATCCAGATGGCGCCGTGCTCCAGCGAGTGGACGGCGTGCTCGGAGTGGATCGGCTTGTCGTAGACCCGGCACAGCTGCCAGTAGTTGTTGTGCTCGCCGCCGACCGGCGGGGTCTCCTTGTACGAGACCGTGTTCCACACGTGCTGACCGGCCTCGTACTTGACGCTGGCGACCCCGTCGAGCGAGGTCTCCTGTGCGCGTTTGACCAGGTAGAAGCCGACCACGCCGATGAGCAGCACGATGACGAGGCCGCCCGCGCCCCACATCAGAAAGGCTGCACGGCGCTCCTTGCGCTTCTGCGCGGCCCGCATCTGCTGCAGATGCTCGCGCCGGGCCTGCGCCTTCTCCTTCGTCATCGTTCCTCCATCGGCGTACCAACTTGGGTCACCCTATGCCCTCCGGGCGTATGCGGAGAATAAGCGGCGTATAAGCATGCGATCACAACCGCTCGCGCAGGTGGGTAACCTGGTCATGCCATGGAGAAGCCCGCCGGAAAGCCGCTGTTCGCCGTCCTCGCCGTCCTCGTCGTCGTGGTCGCGGCGGCCTTTCTCGTGTTCGGGGGCCGGGGCACGCCGGGTGAGACGTCGGCGGAGGCCGGCTTCGCCCGCGACATGGCCACGCATCACGCGCAGGCGGTCGACATGTCGTTCACGATCCGCGACAAGAGCGAGTCGCGCGAGATCCGTAACCTGGCCTTCGACATCATCAACACGCAGGCCAACCAGCGCGGCATGTTCCTGGGCTGGTTGCAGCAGTGGGAGCTGACGCAGGCGACGGACCTGCGGCCGATGGCGTGGATGAGCGGTCACGGTCACGGCGCGCAGCAGCCGCAGGGCGGCGCGATGCCGGGCATGGCGTCGCGGGCGGAGCTCGACAAGCTCGGCGCGCTTCAGGGCACGGAGGCGGAGGTGCTGTTCCTCCAGCTGATGATCCGCCACCACGAGGGCGGGGTGCAGATGGCGGAGGGCCTGCTCAAGCTGTCCGACCGGGCCGAGGTGACCGGCATGGCCCGCAAGATCGTCGAGGGGCAGTCGGGCGAGATCGACCTGATGACGAAGCTCCTCGCGCTCCGGGGCGCGCAGCCGTTCCCGACGATCCTGAAATGAGCTGATGGGCGCCGACGCGGTCGTGGTCGGATCGGGCCCCAACGGGCTCGTGGCGGCCGTGACGCTCGCCTCGGCCGGGCGGCGGGTGCTGCTGCTGGAGGCCGCCCGGGAGTTCGGGGGCGCGCTGCGGTCGGCGGAGCTGACGACGCCGGGCCGGGTGCACGACCTCGGCGCCACCGTGATGGCGATGGCGCTGGCCTCCCCCGCGATGCGCGGCCTCACGCTGGACGGGGTGGAGTTCGCCCATCCGCCGGTGGTGGCGGCCCATCCGCTGGACGACGGCCCGGCGGTGCTCGTCCACCGTGACGTGGACCGCACCGCCGAGGGCCTGGGGCGTGACGCGGGCGTGTGGCGGGCGGTCGTGGGGGCGGCGGTGCGGGCCGGGTTCCCGCTCACCGACCTGCTGCTGAAGCCGCTGGGCCCGTGGGAGCCGCGGCCCGCCGCGTTCGCGGCGGCGGCCCGGTTCGGGGTGGCGGCCGCGCTGCCGGCGACGACGCTGGCGCGGCGGGCGTTCCGCACGGCGCGCGGGCGGGCGCTGCTCGCGGGCATGGCGGCGCACTCGATGCTGGACCTGCGCGCGCCCCTCACCGCCGGCTACGGGCTGACGCTGGCCGTGCTCGCCCATCTGGTGGGCTGGCCGCTGGTGGCGGGCGGTTCGCAGCGGCTGGCCGACGCGCTGGTCGCCCGGCTGCGGGAGCTCGGCGGCGAGGCGGTGGCCGGCCACCGGGTGCGCTCGCTGCGTGAGCTCGACGCGCCGACGGTGGTGCTGGACGTGTCGCCGCGCGAGTTCGCGGCGCTGGCGGAGGAGCCGGGCCGCCACGGCCCGCTGCCCGCCCGCTACCGGGAGCGGCTGCTGCGCTTCCGCCACGGGCCCGGCGCGTTCAAGGTCGACTGGGCGCTCGACGGGCCGGTGCCGTGGCGAGACCCGGCGGTGGCGGGCGCGGGCACCGTCCACCTGGGCGGCACGCTGGAGGAGATCGCGCTCGGCGAGGCGGAGACGGCCGCCGGCCGCCTCTCGCCGCGCCCGTACGTGCTGCTGGTGCAGCCCTACGCGGCCGACCCCGGCCGGGGCGGGCACACGCTGTGGGCCTACTGCCACGTCCCGAACGGCTCCCGCGCCGACCTGAGCCGGGCGATCGAGGCGCAGATCGAGCGGTACGCGCCCGGCTTCCGTGACCGGGTGCTGGCCCGCCACGTCATGGGGCCGGCCGCGCTGGAGGCGGCCGACCGCAACCTGGTCGGCGGCGACATCGGCGGCGGGCTGGCGAGCCTCGGCCAGTTCGTGCGGCGGCCGGTGTGGTCGCCGGCGCCGTGGCGCACCCCGCTGCCGGGCGTGTTCCTGTGCTCGGCCTCGACGCCGCCGGGGCCGGGCGTGCACGGCATGGGCGGCTGGCAGGCCGCCCGCCTGGCCCTCGGACGCTAGCCGGCCGCCAGCTCCTCGGCGATCGCCGCGGCGAACGCGTCGACGTCCTCCTCGGTGGTGTCGAACGCGCACATCCAGCGCACCTCGCCGGTCGCCTCGTTCCAGGTGTAGAAGCGGAAGCGCTTCTGCAGCCGGGCCGTGACGTCCGCCGGCAGCACCGCGAAGACGGCGTTGGCCTCGACGGGCCGGGGCACCTCGACGCCGGGCAGCTCGCGCACGGCCTCGGCCAGCCGCCTGCCCATGGCGTTGGCCTGCCGGGCGTTGCGCAGCCACAGGTCGCCCGAAAGCAGCGCCTCGAACTGCGCCGACACGAACCGCATCTTCGACGACAGCTGCATGAACGTCTTGCGCAGGTAGTCGATGCCCGTGGCCGCCTCGGGGTTGAGCACCACGACGGCCTCGCCGTACAGCAGCCCGATCTTCGTGCCTCCGAAGGAGAGCACGTCGACGCCCGCGTCGGTGGTGAGCGCCCGCAGGGGCACGTCGAGCGCGGCGGCGGCGCTGGTGAGGCGGGAGCCGTCGAGGTGGACGAGCATGCCGAGCTCGTGCGCGTGGTCGCAGACCGCGGCGATCTCGGCGGGCGTGTAGACGGTGCCCAGCTCGGTGGTGTTGGAGATGGAGACGACCTTCGGCTGGGCGCGGTGCACGTCGCCGAAGCCCCACGCCTGGCGGTCGATCAGCTCGGGGGTGAGCTTGCCGTCGGGCGTGGGCACGGTGAGCAGCTTGATGCCGCCGGTCACCTCGGGGGCGCCGCCCTCGTCGGTGTTGATGTGGGCGGTCTCGGCGCAGACGACCGCCTCCCAGTGCGCGGTCATCGCGCGCAGGGAGACGACGTTGGCGGCGGTGCCGTTGAACACCGGCCATGCCCGCGCCCCATCGCCGAAGTGGCGGCGGAAGACGTCCTGGAGCGCCTCGGTGTAGACGTCCTCGCCGTAGGCGATCTGGTGGCCGCCGTTGGCCTCGGCGATGGCCTGGAGGATCTCGGGATGGACCCCGGCGTAGTTGTCGCTGGCGAACGCCTTGAGCCGGGGGTCGTGCCGGGGAGTCACGTAGTGAGGTCCAATCGGGTGGCGTTGATCTGGTCGGCCGGCTGGTCGTAGAGGCCGCCGATGGCTTCGGCCAGGTCGCGCACGTCGGTGAAGCCGGGGAACCTCGCCTCCGGCTTGGCGGCCCGCATGGCGTCGTTGACCAGGGCTTTCACGACCAGGATAGTGGCCGCGGAGCCGGTGCCCCGCAGCGCGTCGGCCAGGGAGAGCGTCCACGCCTCGGCGGCGGCCTTGGCGGCGGCGTAGGCGGCGCCGCCGGCCTCGGGCTTGCCGGCGGCCTTGGCCGAGACGATCACGAACCGGCCGTTGCCGCTCTTGCGCAGCAGCGGCTCGAAGGCCAGCGACACGTGCTGCAGGGTGCGGATGAGCAGGTCATGCAGGGTGTCCCAGTCGGCGAGGTCGGTGCGGTCGAACGAGGGCGAGCCGCGCCACCCGCCGACGAGGTGGACGACGCCGTCGACGCGGCCGTGCTCGGCGTCGATCCGCGCGGCCAGCTCCTGGACGGCGGCGCGGTCGAGGAGGTCGACGTCGTCCTTGTCGACGCCGATCACGGTGTGGCCGTGCTTGGTGAAGTGCTCGGTCACCGCGGCGCCGGTGGGACCGGCCGCGCCCGTCACAAGAATGATCATGCCCGGATCCCCTTCGTCGACTCGACCACGTCGGCCAGCTTACGGCGCAGCGCCTCGTAGAACATGCTGAGGGGGAACTCGTCCGGCAGCACCGCGTCCACCTTGGCCTTCTGCTCCTCGGGCAGCGCGGCGACGCCCTTGGCCCACACGGAGGCGGGGTCGGGAGCCACGTAGGCGCTGACCAGCTCGTGCGCGGCCAGCCAGTGGGCCAGCTTGGAGCGGTCGATGCTGTCGCGGTAGAGCTTCTCCACCTCGCCGCGCAGGTCGGCGACGCCGTCGGCGACGCGCTCCCAGTCGATGGACAGCCGGTTGTCGGTCCAGCGCACGATGTCGTTGCGGTGCAGGTAGGCGAACAGGAGCTGGCCGCCGAGCCCGTCGTAGTTGCGCACCCGCGCCCCGGTGATCGGGAAGCGGAACAGCCGGTCGAACAGGATCGCGTGCTGGACGTACCGGGCGTGCGGCACCCCGCGCCGCTCCAGCTCCACGGCCTCGCCGAACGCGGTCAGGTCGCAGCGCAGCTCCTCCAGCGAGTACAGCCAGTACGGCATCCGCTGCTTGATCATGAACGGGTCGAACGGCAGGTCGCCGTGGCTGTGCGTGCGGTCGTGCACCAGGTCCCACAGCACGAACGTGTCCTGGGCGAGCTGCTGCGACTCCAGCAGGCGGGCGGCGTCCGGCGGCAGGTCGAGCTTGAGCGTCTCGGTCGCGGCCTTGGACACGCGGCGGAACCGGGCGGCCTCGCGGTCGGCGAAGATGCCGCCCCAGGTGAAGCGGGCGGGCGCCTGCCGGACGGCGACGGTCTCGGGGAACAGCACGGCCGAGTGCGTGTCGTAGCCGGAGGTGAAGTCCTCGAACGCGATCGGCACGAACATCGGGTTGTCGTAGCCGCCCGCCTCCAGCTCGGCCAGCCAGTCCGGCCAGATGGTGCGGATCCAGACGGCTTCCAGGTTGCGGTCCGGGTTGCCGTTCTGCGTGTACATGGGGAAGACGACGAGGTGCTCCAGGCCGTCCACGCGCTGCGTGTCGGGGTGGAACAGCTCCAGCGAGCGCAGGAAGTCCGGGACGCCGAGGTCCTGCTCGGACCACTGGGCGAGGTCGTCGCGGACGGCCTGGAGGTAGGCGGCGTCATGCGGGAAGCTCGGGGCGATGTCGCCGATCGCGGCGGAGATCTCCGCGACCAGCTCCTTGGCCCGGCCCTTCTCCTCCGGCACCGAGCCGTCCTTGACCTGGAGCGGGCGCAGCTCCTCGACGGCGGCCTTGATCCGGGCGAACAGCGCCGCCTTGACCTCGTCGCGCTCCCCCGCCCCGGCCCCGGCGTCGGGCACCCGGGCGGCCCAGGTGACCACGTTCCCCCACAGCCTGCGGTGGTCGTAGTCGTCGATCGAGTCGTCGCCGAACAGGTCGGAGTCGGCGAACACCACGACCCGGCCGCGCCCGTACGTGAGCGCGACGGCGAGCGGCGCGCCCGCCGGGTCGGCGTCGGCCGAGGTGGCGAACAGGACGGTGGCCTCGTCCCCGGCCGCGAGCACGCCGGAGCGGTAGAAGCAGGCCCGCTTCACGCCGGCCAGCAGGCCGTCACCGGTGGCGCGCTCGCCGAGCACCCAGGTGGCCACCTCGCGGTGGGCGTTCCTGGGGTCGCGCACGGTGGTGTGGCCCACGCTCACGCCGAACCGGGCCAGCAGCTCGGCCAGGTTGTTGCCGTACTTGTCCTGCTCCTCCTCGGCCAGCACGACCAGGCCGCCGCCGCCGGAGACGAACGCCTCGACGGCGTCCAGCTCGTCCGGCGTGAACACCGGGCTGCCCTGGCCGGTGGTGCGCTCCCAGCGCTCGCCGGACGGGTGCGCGATGACCAGGACGTCCTGGTCCTGGAGCGTTCCCGCGTCGAGGGCGCCGGCGGTGTGGGCCGTCACCGTGTGGCCCAGGTGGCGCAGCAGCCCGGCGGCGCGCGCGTAACTGTTGTCGTCGGGGTGGGCGGGGTTGATGGCCTCGGCGACATCACGCCGGATGGTCCACGACTCGCTGTGGGCCTCGTCGAACAGCACTCGGGGGAATGCTCGCATGAAAATCTCCTGTTGCTACCGCCTTATGACGAAAAATATACACATACGTCCCCAGTGCCTCGCAAAAGCCTTCCGCATGTTGAGATCAGTTCGCGTCCCCCGGGCGCACCACGCCCGACTCGTAGGCGAACACCACCGCCTGCGCCCGGTCCCGCAGGCCCAGCTTCATCAGCACCCGCGCCACGTGCGTCTTCACCGTGGCCTCCCCCACGTACAGCTCCCGGGCGATCTCCGCGTTCGTCAGCCCGCGCGCCAGCAGCCGCAGCACCTCCAGCTCGCGCGGCGTCAGATCCGCCAGCCGCGGCGACGGCACCGGCTCGGCGCGGCCCGCGAACGAGGCGATCACCCGGCTCGTCACCGCCGGATCCAGCAGCGCGTCACCCGCGTGCACGATGCGGATCGCCTCGATGAGCTGCTCCGGCGGCGACACCTTCAGCAGGAACCCGCTCGTGCCCGCGCGCAGCGCCGCCCACAGGTTCTCGTCCGTGTCGAACGTCGTCAGTGTGATCACCTTCGGCGGCGACGGCGTGTCCAGCAGCTGCCGGGCGGCGCTCAGGCCGTCCAGGCGCGGCATGGAGATGTCCATCAGCACGATGTCCGGCCGCGTCCGCCTGGCCACGGCGATCGCGTCACGCCCGTCGGCCGCCTCCCCCACGACCTCCATGCCGGGATCGCTCTCCACGACCATGCGCAGCCCGGCCCTGACCATCGCCTGGTCGTCCACGATGACGATTCGAATGCCCACAGCTGTCGAAGGTAGACGCCGGAAGGGCCGTTGAACACCCAGGTCAAGCCGTACGCAAGTCAGTTCCAAGCCACTGGTCAGGAGACGACCACGCTCTGCCGCACCCGGACCTGCGTGGCGTCGTCACAGCTGTTGCGGGCGCAGAAGTACAGCATGAGGATCGGCTTGGGGCGGTGGTCGATGACGTAGCCGACGAAGCCCAGCGCGTTGCCGGTGTTGCGGTCGCGCAGCGAGCCGTCGTAGCGGGTGGCGTCGCGGTTGCCCGCCCGGTCCGGCACCGGGGCGCTCACCTCGATCTCGCCCGGCAGCAGGCCCTCCAGCATCGCCTTCATCTCGTCCCGGCCCGCCCCGGCCGCCAGCGTGTCCGACACCTGCACGTACACGCCCACGGCATTCTCCGGGTCGCCCGTGATGACGCCGTTGACGGCCGCCCAGTCGGCGTTCGCGCCCGAGACGAACATCGCCTCGAACTCCGCCGCCCTCGGCGACGCCAGCGCGAACAGGTCGGCGTGCGTGCGCGCGGTCCACCCCTCCGGGTGCTCGAACGTCAGCGGCGCCGCGCGGGTGTCCTGGAACCGCACCCACGACTCGCCCCGCTGGCTCACCACCAGCATCACCACCAGGGCCAGCGCCGCTACCACCGCCACCAGCCCGGCCACCACGATCGGCAACCTCCCACCCCGCCCCCGGGACCCACCGAGCCCGTACCCGGCCCCTCCCTCGGCCCCGTCGCGGTGAGACCCCCCGAGGGCCTGGCCGGGGGGCGACTCAGAACGGGCCACGCCAGCGGCATGCCCCGCCCCTCCCTCCGGGGTGTGGCCCGGGCGCGCGTCCGCACCGGACGGGCGCGACGAGCCGGAGCCGTACCCCGGCCCTCCCTCCGCCCCATCCGGGCCAGGCCCGCCAGGAACGTGGCCCGAGCGCGCGTCCGCACCGGAGGAGCGGGACGAACTGGGACCGTACCCCGGCCTTCCCTCCAGACCGTCCGGGCCAGGCCCGCCGGGGACGTGGCCGGGAGGCGCGTCCTCGCTGTGGGCGCGTCCCGCATCGCGGGCTGCTCCCTCACCCCAGGAAGGGCCGCCGCCGGGCGCTCCGGCCTCCCTCCAGGGCGGGCCACCGCGGACGGCACCGTCGCCCCGAGGAGGCCCGCCACCCTGGGGCGTGCCCACGCCCCGGGGCCCGCCACCCGGCGCCACGCCATCGCCCCACGAGGGCCCGCCACCCTGCGCCGCGTCCTCTCCCCAAGGGAGTCCGCCCGGGACGGCGCCCGGAGCCCGGGGAGGGCCGCTGCCGGGGAGCGGGCGGCCTTCGGCGTCGGGGGCGAGGCTGTCGATGGCGGCGCGGAGGGCGTCGACGAAGGCGGTGCAGGACGGGTAGCGCTGCTCGGGCGACTTGGCCAGCGCCCGGCTCATCACCGCGTCCACGGCGGGCGGCAGCCCGGGCCGGAGCGTCGTCAGCGGGGCGGGCTGCTCGGCCAGGTGCGCCCACAGCAGCGCGATGTCGTTGTCCCGCTGGAACGGCAGCCGCCCCGACAGCCCCTCGTACACGACGCACGCCAGCGCGTACTGGTCGGCGCTGCCGTCGATGTGCTCCTTGTTGATCTGCTCCGGCGACATGTAGCGCGGCGTGCCGATGAACTGGTCGGTCTGCGTCAGCCCGGAGATGGACGTGCGGTGCTTGGTGATGCCGAAGTCGGTCAGGTAGACGTGCTCCCCCGCGAGCAGGATGTTGGCCGGTTTGACGTCGCGGTGGATGAGGTCGTGCGCGTGGGCGGCGTCGAGGGCGGCGGCCACCTGGGCGAAGATCCGGTTGGCCCGGCCGAGCGGCAGCGGCCCGCGGTCGTGGATGAGCCGCCGCAGGTCGAGCCCGTCGACGTAGCGCATGGCGATGTAGAGGACGCCGTCGGCGTCGGCGTTGGCCTCGTAGATGGGGATGATGTTGGGGTGTTCGATGCTGGCGACGGTCCTGGACTCCAGGATGAACCGCTGCCGGAACCGGTCGTCCACGCTCAGCACCGGGTTGAGGATCTTGAGCGCGACCCGGCGGCTGAGCCGGGGGTCCAGGGCGAGGTAGACGACGGCCATGCCGCCTTTGCCGACGATGTCCTCGATGTAGTAGCCGGCCACCTCCTGGCCGATGAGTGCTCTGTCGTTCACGGGCATCACGTCTCGGCGGGGTGGCCGCAGTAGCCGCAGAAGCGGTGGGCGGGGCCGAGCCGCATCCCGCAGGCGGTGCAGAACACGACCGGCGGCTCGCCCGCGGTGATCACCGGCTGGTGCTGCGGGATCGCCTGCAACGGCGCCGACCGGCGCACCACGACGGTCTGGTCGGCGCCCTCGTCGAGCGGCTGCGGCATCGCGCCCGCCGGGACCGGGGGCGGGGCCGGTGGCGACGGCGACGGCGACGGCGGCATGTCGGGTGTACGCCTGCGCCGCCACAGCAGGAACGCCCCGGTGCCCGCGGCGACGAACAGCACGGCCGCCGCCACGATGAACGGCCACAGCGGCGTGCCGCCGGAGGCGGGCGTGACGCCGGCCCGCCGGGTGCCCGCGTCCTCCGGGCCGCCCCGCTTGGCCAGGGAGATCTTCAGCAGCTCGGCGGCGACGACGTTGCCGGGGTACAGCTCAAGCACGCGCTGGAAGCCGGGGGCCGCCTCGGTGTAGTACGCGGTGTGGTAGCGGGTCAGCGCGCCCTCGAACGCCGAGTCGATCGCCCCCCGGCGGGGCGCGATGCCGGCCTTGGTCAGCGCGGCGGTGATCTCGCGGACGCCGATCATCTTGGCTTCCTTGCCGCCGCCGATCAGCATGCCGATGACGTGGCCGTCCTTGTCGCCGATCACCGGCGCGCCGATCAGCCCGCGGTCGGCCAGGCCGCCCAGTTTGACGGGTTCGTCGGCCTTCTTCTCCGGGTCGGCGAACGGCCTGCCGGTGTCGCCCTTGCCGCCGCCCTTGCCCAGGTGGGCGATCTCGACGGTGTTCTGCACGTCGGGGCCGGGCCTGCCGAGGAAGCCCGCCACGCTGGTGGGCGAGCCGACCTGGTCGGGCACCTTGTCGGCGAGCGGGGCGGTGGGCATGCCGACGCTGCCGACGGCCCGGCCGATCGGCATGAGCACGGCGGGGCTGTCGGGCCCGGACCCGGCCTTGACCAGGTCGGCCTTGAACCCGTCGGTGTCGGCGGGCGCCACGTTCGGGAAGATCGTGATCTCGGTGGAGACGTCGATGATGCAGGTCGCGGTGGACTTCTTCGGCGGGTAGCACTGCTTGAGGTGGCGGTCGAGCAGCGGGTCGTCGAGCGAGTGGCGCTCGGCGTCCTGCGGGATCTTCACGTCGTGGTGCTCGGCGAAGATCTTGTTCGCGGCCCGCACGGCCACGTCCTCGCCGGTCCGCACGACGCGGGTCAGCGTGACGATCGCGCCCTCGGGGTTGACCACGGTGCCGGTGCCCTGGCCGAGCGGGAAGTCGTAGGAACGCTCCACGTGCCGTAATTCGCCGATGTGGTCGAGGAGGGTGATCTCCACGTGGGAGACGGCCTCGACCCGCACGACGGCGGGGGTGACGAGGTCGGTGATGCCGCTGGGGTGCTCGTGCGCCACCGCGGGCAGGGTGAGCAGCGCGATCGTCGCCGTGAGACCGCCGGCCAGAGCTGAGAGACGCGCCATCGCCGCCCCCGTACGAAGGGATATGACCAGGGTCCCAAGCGCCTGCCGTAAGTCAAGAGAACGGCGTGCGGGCATCGGCCGGACGCCGGGAATCCCACCACGACCCCATCGCGCCGACGCCCCCCTTCGTTACGCGATCAGGTCGGCGGGGTCGAAGGTCACCGGGTAGGGCGCCCACAGAGACGCGGAGCGCCCGGCCTTGTGCACGGCGGCCCGGCCGTAGGAGTCGCCTTCGAACTCGTACGCGTAGAGGGCCGGCCCCTCGTCCAGCTCCACCCGCCAGTAGACGGGGATTCCGGCGGCCCCGTAGGCCTCCAGCTTGGTCGCCCGGTCCCTCGTCTTGGTGCTCGGGCTGACCAGCTCCACGGCGAGCCGGACGTGCTGGGGCGAGAACTCCAGCTGACCGGCCCTGGCGAGCTCCCGGGGCACGACCGCGAGGTCGGGGATGTAGTAGTCGGTGTCGCTGACACGCAGGTTGATCGTCGCCAGGGGGATCAGGTCCGGCGGCGCCGCTCTCAACAGGATGTCCGTGATGAGGGTGGCGGCGAGCTGATGCAGCGAGTTGGGGGCAGGGCTCACCAGAAGGCTCCCGTTGAAGAGCTCGTAGCGATTCCCGTCGTCGGGGAACTTGAGCAGGTCGTCGACGCTGAACGGCGGCGCGCCCGGAAGAACCGTGCGCGCGGTCGTCGGTTCGGTCGCCATCGCGGTCACCCACTCAGTATCGCGGCTCTCCCCTTCACCGACATGGTACTTACCCGGATCCGGTCACTTTCCGTCCCAGGGCCGCCACGCTTCGGCGCCGTGGCGGACGGCGGCGTGGACGGCGCGGGCGAGGCGGGCGCCCCACTCGGAGCGGGGGCCGCCGAACAGCTCCTCGGGCCCGGTGGCGGGGACGGCGAGGCAGACGGCGTCGGAGGCGGTGCCGGTGCCCGCGTAGCCGGTCTCGGCGAGCGCCTGCGTCTTGGCCTCGGTGATCGTCATGACGGCGTTGACCAGGGCGGCGTCGGTCATCGCGACGGGCACGACGGCCAGGATGTTGATCGTGCCGACGCGCATGGGCGCGAGCTCGGGGTCGGCGGCGCCCTCGGGGGCGGCGGCCCAGGTGGGGACGCGCAGGCCGACGGTGGCCACGGCGTGGACGCCGCCGTCGCGGGCCTCGCTGTAGCGGTCGACGGAGGCGGCGGTCATCATGCCGACGCCGTCGCCGGTGGGGCCGAGCGAGGTCAGGTGCTCGACCGGGTCGGTGCGCGAGTAGCCGGCGACGACCTGGGCGTTGAGCACCCACGAGCGCGGCCCGATGCCGCCGCCGAGCATGGCCGAGGAGATCATCCGCCAGCCGGGCCCGAACTCCCAGAGCAGCGACCCGAGGCGGACGCCTTCCTCGACCCGGTAGCTGAGCTTCACGGTCCTCCCCTGACGAGGTGCACGACGGGCCGCCCGCCGGGGCCCGGCTCGATCATGACATGGGCGTCGAAGTGCTCGCCGACGAGCGGCTCGGTGAGCACCTTGTCCGGTTCGCCGCAGGCGACGGCGCGGCCCCGGGCGAGCAGCAGGAGGGTGTCGGCGTACTGGCCGGCGAGGGTCAGGTCGTGCAGCGTGGTGACGACGGTCAGCCCGTCGGCGCGCCTGAGCCGGTCGACGAGCTCCAGCACCTGCTGCTGGTGGCCGAGGTCGAGCGCGGTGGTGGGCTCGTCGAGCAGGAGCACGGGCGCCTGCTGGGCCAGGGCGCGGGCGAGCACGACGCGCTGGCGTTCGCCGCCGGACAGCTCGCCCGCCCGGCGGGTGGCGAACGCCGTCAGGTCGAGCCGGTCCAGGACGGACGCGGTGACCTCCCGGTCGTGGCGGCTCTCCCTGCCGAGATAGGGGATGTACGGGGTGCGCCCGAGCAGGGCGTAGTCGAAGACCGTCATGTCGGGCGGCACGGCCGGGGTCTGCGGCGCGTAGGCGATGAGCCGGGCGCGCTGGCGCGGTTTGAGCGTGGCGGCGGAGCGGCCGTCGAGGTCCACCTGACCCCGGTGGGCCAGCACGCCCATGACGGCCTTGAGCAGCGTGGACTTGCCGGCGCCGTTGGGCCCGATGATCGCCAGCCATTCGCCGCGCCGTACGGTGGCGTCGACGCCGGTCAGCACCTCGCGGTCGCCGAGCCGTACGGAGAGGTCGCGGACGCCGATCATGGCCGGGGTGCCCGTCATGTCGCGGTCCTCCGCGTCATGCGCAGGACGGCCACGAAGAACGGCGCGCCGACGAACATGGTGACGACGCCGATCGGCAGCTCGGCGGGGGCGATGACGGTGCGCGCGGCGAGGTCGGCGAGCACCAGGAAGGCCGCGCCGACGATCAGCGACAGCGGCAGCACGCTGCGGTAGGAGCCGCCGGCCAGGCGGCGCACCAGGTGCGGGACGACGATGCCGACGAACCCGATGAGCCCGCTGACGGCGACGGCGGCGGCGGTGGCCAGCGAGGCGGCCAGCAGCACCGTGAACCGGACCCGGGCGGCCCGCACGCCGAGGCTCACGGCCTCCTCGTCGCCCACCGACAGCACGTCGAGCATGCGGCCGTGCAGGAGGAGCAGCACGGCGGAGACGGCGGCGTACGGCAGCACGAGCCAGAACTGCTCCCAGCCGCCGCCGACGTCGCCGAGGATCCAGGCGTAGATCCGCTGCAGCTCCTCGACCTTGAACTGCTGCACGAACGTCTGGATCGCGGTGAGGAACGAGGTGACGGCCACCCCGGCCAGCACCAGCGTGGACGTGCCGCCGGAGCGTCCGGCGGTGTTGCCGAGCGCGTAGGCGAGGAAGACGCCGCCGACCGCGCCCGCGAACGCCGCCACCGGGATGCTCGCCGCGAGCTGCGGCAGCAGCACGATGGCCACGGTCGTCATGAGCCCGGCGCCCGCGGCGGCGCCGAGCAGGTACGGGTCGGCCAGCGGGTTCCTGAACACGCCCTGGTAGCCGGCCCCGGCGATGGCCAGCAGCCCGCCGACCACGGCCGCGACCAGCACCCTGGGCAGGCGCAGCTCGTACAGCAGTCCCTGCTCGACGGGCGACAGCCCCGAGTCGGCGGTCACGAACGGCAGCCAGTCGGCGGCCTGGACCACCACCTGCCAGGGCGAGATGTCGGCCGCGCCGCCGAGCAGGCCCGCGACCATGGACAGGGCCAGCGCGCCCAGCGCGCCGGTCACCCAGAGCGGCCGGGCGCGGGACGGCCCGGCCGCCGTTTCGGCGGACCGCACTAGCGGCCGGCCGCCTTGGTGACGGCGTCACCGATCGCCCGCGCCAGGTCGACGACGCGCGGGCCCCAGCGGGAGGCGACGTCGTCGTCCAGCTCGATCACCTGGTCGCCGGTGATGGCGGACAGGTTCTTCCAGCCGGGGCGCTTGGCCAGCGTCTCCTTGCTCTGCTGGCAGCACTTCACGTCGGCCAGGAAGATCAGGTCGGGGTCGGCCTGGGCGACGAACTCGGCCGACAGCTTCGGGTAGCCGCCTGCCGCGTCGGGCGCCTTGTCGGCGATGTTGGTGAGCCCGAACATGCCGTAGATCTGGCCGATGAACGTCGTGGACGTGACCGCGTACGGCGTCTGGTCGAGCTCGTGATAGTAGGTGAGGTCGGCCTTGGGCGCCTTGGCGGCCAGCTCGGCCATCGCCGTCTTCATCCCGGCGACGACCTCGTCCGCCTTGGCCCGGTTGCCGGTGGCGGCGCCCAGGTCGGTGATCTCGTCGTACGCCTCGTCCAGGTTGGTGGCGGCGGGCTCCAGCAGGACGGGCACGTTCAGCTTGCCCAGCTCGGCGACGACGTGGTCGATGTCGTCGGAGACGACGACGAGGTCGGGCTTCTGGGCGACGATGGCCTCGACGTTCGGCTTGAAGCCGGACAGATCCGTCTTCGGGGCCTCGGCCGGGTGGTTGGAGCGGTCGTCGACGGCGATCACCTGGGGGCCGGCGCCGATGGCGAACAGCGTCTCGGTGTGGGTGGCCGACAGCGAGATGATCCGCTGCGGCTTGGCGGCGAGGGTGACGTCGCCGTTGCCCGCCTTGACCGTGACGGGGAAGGCGTCGCCGGAGGACGAGGCGGAGGAGGAGGGGGCGGGGGTCGCGGGGGTGGCTGTCGTGCCGGTCTGGCCGCAGCCGGCCAGCAGCAGCGTTCCCAGCAGCGCGCCCGCGAAGGCCGTGCGTACGGGCCTCACGAGTAGTCCTTTCACACTGACGGAACCGAGAGACCCGCGAAGAGCGACGGATCACCCTTTTCCACGAGGGTTGATGACGTCACGCAGAGGCAGGCGACCTGGCTATGACAGTTGCGGGACAGCGCCGGATTCGCACCGGACTTCGCTGCAGCACTGCGCGTCGGACAAACGCTATCAACCCCCCAGAACGACAGCGACGTCAAGGGTGGGGCGTCACAAGGCGCGGACTTGGGACTCCGCCTCGGCGATGATCTCCTGGAGCCGCAGCCCGTGCGCGGCGTCGAGCGGGTGCCCGCCGCCCTGCCTGACCGTGCGGGCGAACTCCTCGGCGACCGCCGCCAGCGGGTCGCCGTCGCCGTGGGCGAGCACGGCGCTGCCCTTGCGGCCGTAGACGGCGAAGCTCGACGGGGGCAGCTCGCCCACGCCGGCCTGGCACAGCGACGCCTCGCTGACGGCGCCGCCCTCGTGCTCCAGCAGCAGCCCCACCCAGGTGAGCGGGTCGCCGTGGGCGCGCACGCCGGTGATCGGGCCGAGCGCGGCGTCGAGCAGGTCGATCACGTGCGGGCCGACGTCGAGCAGCGCGCCGCGCTCCAGCCGCCACGGGGTGGCGAACGGGTGGTCGCCCATGAGGGAGCCGGAGATGTTGGCCGCGTGCCCGCCGAACGGGTCGATCTCGGCGCACCGGGCCAGGAACGCGCGGGTCTCGGCGGCGTAGCGGAGGGTGAGCACCATCTGGCTGGGCACGCCCGCCTCGGCCACGGCGGCGGCCAGCCGCCTGGCGCCGTCCAGCGAGCCGGCGAGCGGCTTCTCCAGCAGCAGCGCCTTGCCCGCGCGGGCGGCGCGCACGCCCAGCTCGGCCTGCACGTCCGGCGGCACGCAGAACGCGACGGCCTCGCACGCGTCGAACAGCTCCTCGACCCGCTCGAACACCGGCGCGCCGAGCCGCGCGGCCGACTCCGGCCGCCGCGCCCACACCCCGGCGAGCCTGGTGTGCGGGCCCTCGGCCAGCATCGGCGCGTGCGCCATCTCGGCCCACGGCCCCGCCCCGATCAGCCCCACCGCCACTGGCTCCATGCCCCGATCTTACGGCGGCCCCGCAGGCGGGAGCGGAGCCGGGGGCGCCCCCTGCGGCCCCGGGAGGTCCGCGGCCGCGGCGGGCCGGGATGATGGTGCCATGGACGAGATGGTGTTGCTCAGGCATGGTGAGACCGAGTGGAGCCGGACGGGCAGGCACACCGGCCGCACCGACGTGCCGCTGACCGCGCGCGGCGAGGAGCAGGCGAGGGCGCTCGGGCCGCTGGTCAAGGAGCGCCCGTTCGACCTGGTCATGGTCTCCCCCGCGCAGCGGGCGAGCCGTACGGCGGAGCTGGCGGGGCTGACGGGGTTCGAGGTGGAGCCGGATCTGTGGGAGTGGGACTACGGCGGCTACGAGGGCATCACCACGCCGGAGATCAGGAAGACGCGGCCCGGCTGGTACCTGTGGCGTGACGGTGTGATCCCGGGCGCCCCCGGGCATCCCGGGGAGAGCGCCGCCGAGGCGGGCGCGCGGGCCGACCGGGTGATCGCGCGGGCGAGGCAGGCGGGCGGCCGGGTGGCGGTGGTGGCGCACGGCCACATCCTGCGCGTGCTGACGGCCCGCTGGCTCGGTCTGGAGCCCGCCGACGGGCGGCTGTTCAAGCTCGACACCGGCACGTACTCGCGGCTGGGCCTCGAGCACGGCGAACCGGTCATCACGACCTGGAACGCGCCCGTCGGCTGACGCCGGCCA
Organism: Nonomuraea sp. NPDC023979; assembly: GCF_040639085.1. NCBI lineage: Bacteria > Bacillati > Actinomycetota > Actinomycetes > Streptosporangiales > Streptosporangiaceae > Nonomuraea > Nonomuraea sp. NPDC023979. The sequence continues at coordinate 45,267 of NZ_JBEZZG010000007.1, read as the reverse complement.
GGGCGGTCCCCGGCGCCGGACGGGCGGCTCCCCCGTCAGGCCGCCGGGGCGTCGGCGGGCTGCGGCCCCCGGCCGGTCAGCCATTCCAGGACGCGGCGGTGGCCGGAGGCGGCGTCCTCGAAGTGCCCCCAGCGCCAGTAGCGCGGCTGGTCGCGGACGCCCGTCACCCAGGTGCGGTAGGAGACGGAGCCGCCGGTGTCCGCCGGCGCGACGCCGTAGGTGCGGATCACGACCTGGCCCCCAGGCGCGAACAGCACGTCGTCGGCGATCGGGTACAGGGTCATCTGCTGAAGCATGACCCGATCCTCCGGGTTCGGGCGGCACGGCCGGTTACGCCTCCGGCGCGCCTCGGTTACGTGAACCCGCCGGAGGTGAACAGGCTGTTACACGAGCAGCCCGTCGAACTCCCCGTCCTTCACCCCGAGCACGAGGGCCCGGATCTCGTCGCGGGTGTAGATCAGCGCCGGGCCGTCGGGGAAGCGCGAGTTGCGCACCGCGATGCCCCCGTCGGGCAGTTCGGCGAGCTCGACGCAGTTGCCCTGCGAGTTGCTGTAGCGGCTCTTGCGCCAGGCGACCTGGGTGAGGTCGGTGGCGGGCATGCCGTTGTAGGTCTGGTTCATCTACATCTTTCTGAGAAGGCCGCCGATGAGCTCGACGGTGCCCCCTGGCGTGGTGCTCTCCACGCACAGTTGCTCCATGGCGGTGAGGTACGGGTCGATGTCCTCACGTTTGTCCAGGTAGAGGGCACCCCAGAGCTGTTCGACGTAGACGACGTCCGACAGGTCGGACTCGGGAAACCGCAAGATGCTGAACGCGCCCCCCTCGGCAGCGTGCATGCCGTATTTGAAGGGCATCACCTGAATGGTGATGTTGGGCAGGGCGGCGACTTCCAGCAGATGCCGGAGCTGCTCGGCCATGACCTCTCGGCCGCCGATGGTCCGCTTGAGCGTCGCCTCGTCGATGACGGCCCACAGGCGCGGCCCGTCCTTCTGGGTGAAGCGCTCCTGCCGTTGCATGCGCATATGCACGCGGCGTTCGATCTTGTCGGCGGACAGGTCGGGGTTGCCGAGCTGGAACACCGCCCGCGCGTAGGCGGAGGTCTGCAGCAGGCCGGGCACGAACTGCACCTCGTAGGTGCGGATCACGCTGGCCGCTTCCTCCAGGCCGACGTACGTGGTGAACCAGTGCGGAAGCTCGGCCGAGTATTTGTGCCACCATCCCGGGGTGTTGGCCTCGCGCACCATCTCCAGCAGAGCACGCCGTTCGGCGTTGTCGACGACGCCGTAGAGCGTGAGCAGGTCCTCGACGTCACGTGTCTTGAATCCGACGCGCCCGAGCTCCATCCGGCTGATCTTGGACTCGGAGGCCCGGATGTGGAATCCGGCCTGGTCGCGGGTCAGCCCGCTCTCCTCGCGCAGCCGCCGCAGGCTCGCACCGAGCATGATGCGCCGAACGGTCGAACCGGAACCGGGCGGATCGATGGACACGTGGTGCTCCTTGGTCGTTTCCTTGCCACACAGTCTGTCACTTCACAACCCATAGATCATGGGCTGCGGACAAGATCCCCTTTCCCACTGATTGACCTTTTGACGACCAACCGTAGCGGCTGCACGAGTTGTCTGCACGTGCATTCGCTCTTGCACCTGCACGAGAGTCTGTCGCAGAATGATCACGTGCATCCCACCCTGGCGCCGGGCCTGTGGACCACGTTCGACTGGTGGCCACCGGTCGGCTGGTGGCCCGAGGCCGCGCGCGATCTGCTGGTGCCCGGCCCTGTCTCGAGCGCCACGTTCGTGCTCCCCGCCACCGCCTCGTCCGTCCACGCCGCCCGCAGTTTCACCGCCGGGGTGCTGTCGGCCTGGGACCTTCCGGAAGTGGCCGACAACATGGAGCTGGTGGTCTCCGAGCTGGCCACCAACGCGCTGCGTCACGGCCTGCGCCTGGAGGAGCCCCGCTGCGAACGGCCCGTCCACATGTCGCTGGTGCGCCGCGGACCCCTGGTGACCAGCGCGTTCACCGATCCGGGCACCTCGGTGCCGGTGCTCCGCTATCCGGGCCCGCTCGACCCCGGCGGGCTCGGGCTCCACATCGTCGAGTCGCTCAGCCTCCGCTGGGGCTGGTCCGCCCTCGCCCCGCATGGGAAGATCGTCTGGGCAGTTCTCTCCTGACCGGGTGTGATCTGCATTACCGTGGATGGTCATGGCTCACGGTGAGTCCTACGCGCGACCCATGAGAGTGCTGACCGATGGACGATCACCTGCTCGGCTGGCTCCGGACCCTCGACGAGGACAGGCTCTGCCGCATCCTGTCCAACCGCCCTGACGCCATCGCCGCACCGTGGCCGCGCCGGCTCGACACGCTGGCCCAGCGCCTGAGCAACGGCTTCGCCGCCATGGAGGCGCTGCGCCGCCTGCCGCTGCCCTGCCTCCAGCTCGCCGAGGCCTGCCTGGTGCCGGCCAGGCCGACCGCCGAGCGGCTGGCCGGGCTGCTCGGCAGGCAGCCGGCGGAGCTGAGCCCGTGGCTCGACCGCCTCTACGACCACGCGCTGGCCTGGCCGGGCGACGACGGCGAGATCCACCTGTCGGAGGCCGTGGCGCGCTCGTGGAGCACGCCGCTCGGCCTGGGCGAGCCGCTCGACCACTACCTCAACTCCTGGACGATCAGCACCGACACGCTGCGCGCCCTGGCCCGCAACCTGGGCCTGCCGCCCCACTCCAACAAGCGCCGCACGATCACCCGGGTGAGCGAGGCGCTCGCCGACCCGTCCCGCGTGGAGGCGCTGCTGCGTCACGCCCCCGGCGGCACCCGCGACCTGCTCGACGCCTTCGCCTGGGACGGCCCCGTACGCGACGTCGACGGCGGCCGGTTCGTCACGCCGGGCACGCCGGAGAAGTGGTCGGCCGACCACGGCCTGCTCTACCGGCCGAGCTGGCACGTCGCCGAGATGCCGCGCGAGGTGGCGCTGTGCCTGCGCGGGCCCGGCTACCGTCCGCCGTTCGCGGCGCGGGCGCCCGAGCTGCCCACGCTGCCGGTCGACCCGGAGGAGGTCGACCATCTGATGACGCTCGCCGCGCCGCACGTCGTCGAGCGGTGCGCGGCCCTGCTCGACAACACGGCCAAGACGCCGCTGCCGCTGCTCAAGACCGGCGGCGTCGGCGTGCGCGAGGTGCGCCGGGTGGCCAAGGAGACGGGCTGCGACGAGGACGAGACCCGGCTGCTGCTGGAGGTCTGCGCGGTGGCGCGGCTGCTGGCCTGGGACGAGCCGTCGGGCGGGCTGGTGCCGACCGAGCGGTTCGACCGGTGGCGGCTCGACGAGGGCGCGGCCCGGCTGCGGGTGCTGCTGTCGGCCTGGTGGCGGATGGAGCGTTCGTCGCTGCGCAAGGTCGACGGCCGCTACGGCACGCTGCTGGGCGACGACCAGTCGGGCCCGGCCGTGGCGCGGGTGCGCCGCGCCGTGCTGTCGGTGCTGGCGCACCTGCCGTCGGGCACGGCGTTCGCCGGCCGTGACGGCCTGGTGGCCAGCGTGCACTGGCACGCCCCGCTGCTCGACCGCGAGCTGCTGGGCGCGTGCGCGTCCGCGGTGATCGACGAGGCGCGGCTGCTCGGCCTGCTGGCCAACGACGCGCTCACCGACCTGGGGCGGGCGCTGGCCGGGCTGTCGGACCGGGCGGGCGAGGAGAGCGACGACTCGGTGCCGCTCGTCGAGCACGACCCGGCGCTGGTGGAGGCGTCCACCCGGGCGCTGGCGAGCGTGCGCAGGAGCGCCCTGTTCGGGCCCGACCTGACCGCGGTGGTGACCGGGCCGCCGTCGGCGGAGCTGGCCGCGCTGCTCGACCGGGTGGCCGAGCGCGAGTCGCGCGGCGCCGCCTCGGTCTGGCGTTTCACCACCGAGAGCGTACGGCGCGCGCTCGACCGCGGCTACGACGCCGACGAGCTGCTGGAGGAGCTGGCCGAGGTCGGCACGATCCCGCAGCCGCTCGACTACCTGGTGCGTGACGTGGCGCGGCGGCACGGCGAGGTGACGGTGACCACGGTCGGCTGCGTCGTGCAGGCGTCCGACCCGTCGCTGCTGGCGGAGATCGCCGCCCACCGCAGGCTGTCGCGGCTGGGGCTGCGGCTGCTGGCCCCGACGGTGCTGGTCGCCTCGGCCGACGCCGAGCGGACCCTGGCCGCGCTGCGCGAGCACGGTTACGCGCCGGTCCCGGTCGCCGACACCGGCGAGATCGCCATCCGCCGCACCCGTGCCGAGGAGCCGCACGGCGGCAAGCTCATCCTGCTGCCGGGCGGCCAGGTGGCCGAGCTGGACCGGGCGCCGCACGTGATCGCCGAGCCCTCGCCCGACCCGCAGGAGCACGCCCGCCGCCTGATCGCCGACAGCCGGTCGGCGGCCGAGCAGGGCGGGCGCACCTGGGCGGTGATCGGCAGGATGGCCACCCGGCTGCCGACGGCCCAGCAGTCGCTGCTCGGTTTCGTCGTCGACCGGGGCGTGCGGGCCGGGATCACGCTGACCGGCGGCCTGACCGCCACCGTGAGCCACGGCGAGCTGCGCGGCGGGGCGCTGGACGCGTGGTGCGAGGAGGCGGGCGACTACCTGGAGTTCCCGCTCGCCGAGATCGTCGAGGTCAGGGGAGCTTACTAGCCTTCGCCAGGTTGGCCACCATCTCCTCCAGGACCGCCGCGTACGACTGGTAGCTGAAGGGCGCTTCGGCGCGCCACGCGTAGAGCTGCCCGGCCTTGACCGCGGGCAGCCCGGCGAAGGCGGGCTTCTTGAGCATCTCCTCGGGCTTGAGCGCCTGGGTGCGGGTGTCGTGCAGGATCACGTCGGCCGCGTAGGCGTCGGCGTTCTCCCAGCTGAGGCTCTGGAAGAAGCCCGCCTCGTCCACCTTGTCGGGGGTGACGACGTTCAGGCCGAGCTCGGCGGCGTAGGTGAGGTCGGGGTGGTGGGGCGGGTTGGCGACCCACATGCCGTCGGGCCCGGCGGAGATCACCAGGACCTTGAGGTCCTTGAACCGGGCCAGTTCCTTGCCGGCGGCCGCCATCCTGGCCTTGGCCTCGGCGACGCCCGCCATTCCGGCCTTGAGCGAGGCGGCCAGCTCCTCGTAGCGGCCGATGATCGCGGTGGCGCCGCGGCCGGTGAGCATGATGCCGGCGGTGGGGGCGACCTGCTCGATCGCGTCCTTGGAGCGTTCGGGCACGTACCAGAGGGTGTCCTTGTCGTACATGCCGGTCACGAGCAGTTCGGGGCGCAGGCCGATGTACTGCTCGACGTTGAACTCGTCCCAGGCGTTGCCCAGGCCGGTGACCTGGCTGATGTCGACGCTGCCCGCCTGCGGGTCCTTGGCGCCGTCCTCGAGCTTGTGCGGGCCGAAGACGGCGATGGGGCGGACGCCGAAGTCCCACAGCGCGGCGGCGGCGCCGACCTGGGCGACGACCCGCGTGGGCGTGGCGGCCAGCTCGATCTTCTTGCCGCGGTCGTCGGTGAACGTCCACGCTCCCCCGGCGGTGGCCGGGGCCGAGGACCCCGCCGTGGCCTGTCCGCCGCCACCGCTGCCACCGCCGCCCGTGCCGCAGGCCGACAGCAACAGCGCGCCCGTGGCGGCGAGGAAGCCCCTGCGGGCCAGGACCGGTCCCGGCATGTGCAACTCCTTAGGTTAGGCTTGCCTTTCAAGCAGAGCTTTAGATTAGCCTTACCTAAGCTTGCCGTTGACGAAAGGGGGGCGGGTGCGGCCCGCTGAGCAGACCACGCCGCCCGGCGCCGCCGCAGCGCCCGCCCCGCCGCGCACGGGAGGCCGCCGGGCCGCGCTCGCCACCGGGCTCCTCGTCGCGGCCGCCGCGCTCGTGCTGGTGGCGCTGGCCGGCGTCGCGCTCGGCGCGCGGTCCATGCCGTGGACGGCCGTGTTCGACGCGTTCCTGGCCTTCGACGGCTCCGCCGACCACACCGTCATCCGCGACGTACGGGTGCCGCGCACGCTGCTCGGGATCGGCGTCGGCGCCGCGCTCGGGCTGGCCGGGGCGCTCATGCAGAGCCTGACGCGCAACCCGCTGGCCGACCCCGGGCTGCTCGGCGTCAACCAGGGCGCGGCGCTCGGCGTCACGCTCGCGCTCGGCGTGTTCGGGCTCTCCGACCCCGCCGTGTACGTGTGGTTCGCGTTCGCGGGCGCGGCGGCGGCCTCCGTCGTGGTGTACGCGCTCGGCTCGGCCGGCCGCTCCGGAGGCGGCCCGGTCCGGCTGGCGCTGGCCGGGATCGCCGCCGGCATGGTGTTCACCGCCGCGTGCTCGGCCATCCTGCGCCTGGACACGCAGACGTTCGACCGGATGCGCTTCTGGCTGGCCGGATCGCTGGCCGGGCAGGGCGCCGAGACCGCGGCGCGGCTCGCCCCGTTCCTGGTCGCCGGGCTGGTGCTCGGGCTGCTGCTGGGCCGCCCGCTCAACATGCTGTCGCTGGGCGACGACGCCGGCAGGTCGCTGGGCGTCGCCGTCACCCGGACCCGCGCGCTCACGGCGGTCGCCGTGACGCTCCTGTGCGGCTCGGCCACCGCCGCCGCCGGGCCGCTGTGGTTCGTCGGCCTGGCCGTGCCCCACGCCGTCCGCGCCGTGGTCGGCCCCGATCAGCGCTGGGTGCTGCCCTACTCGGCACTCGTCGCGCCCGTGCTGCTGGTCGGCGCCGACGTGGCCGGGCGGCTGATCGCCAGGCCCGGCGAGGTGCAGGTCGGCATCATGTGCGCGGTCATCGGGGCGCCGGTCTTCATCCTGCTGGCCCGGCGCAGGAGGCTGGCCGCGCTATGACCGTACGTGTCGGCCCCTGGTCCGTCCGGCTCGCGCCGAGGGCGCTGCTCACCGGCGCGCTGCTGCTCCTGGCCGCGGTCGCGGTGAGCGTGGTGGCGATCTCGACCGGCGAGTTCACCGTGCCCGTGCCGGACGTGCTCGCCGCCCTGGTCGGCGAGGGCACTCCCGTCGCCGAGCTGATCGTCGCCGAGCTGCGCGCCCCGCGCGTCGTCACCGGGCTGCTGGTCGGGGCCGCGTTCGGGGTGTGCGGCGCGATCTTCCAGAGCCTCACCAGGAACCCTCTCGGCAGCCCCGACTTCATCGGCTTCACCGCCGGCGCCTCGACCGGCGGCATCCTGGCCGTCGTCGCCGGCGGCTCCGCCCTCGCCGTCTCCGGCGGCGCGCTGGCCGGCTGCGTGATCACCGCGCTGCTCGTGTACGGCATGGCGTTCCGGCGCGGCGTCCAGGGCTACCGGCTCGTCCTCGTCGGCATCGGCGCCAACGCCCTTCTCCTGGCCGTGAACTCGTACCTGCTGACCAGGGCGAACATCAACGACGCCGCCACCGCCGGAGCCTGGCTCACCGGCAGCCTGAGCGGGCGCGGCTGGGAGCACGCCGTCCCCGTGGCGCTCGCGCTCGCCGTGCTGCTGCCCGTCGGCGCGGCGCTCGCCAGGCCGCTGCGCATGATCGAGATGGGCGACGACGCCGCCCGCGCCGTGGGCATCGGCGTCGAGCGCGTCCGCGCCGCCGCCGTCGTCACCGGCGTGCTGCTGTGCGGCGTCGCCGTCGCCGCCGCCGGGCCCGTCGTCTTCGTCGCGCTCGCCGCGCCGCAGCTCGCCCGCCGGCTCACCCGCTCCGCCGGCGTCACCCTGGCCTCCTCCGCGCTCATGGGGGCCGTCCTGCTGACCGTCTCCGACCTGGCCGCCCAGCGCCTGCTCGCCCCCACCCAGCTGCCCGTCGGCGTGGTGACCGCCGCCATCGGCGGCACGTACCTCGCCTTCCTGCTGCGAAAGGACCGTTACTGATGGCCGACGCCCGCCTGTACGGCAGCGACCTCACCCTCGCCTACGACCAGCGGGTGGTCGCCACCGAGCTGAACGTGGCGATCCCGGACCGGTCCTTCACCGTGATCATCGGCCCGAACGCGTGCGGCAAGTCCACCCTGCTGCGCGCCCTGGCCAGGATGCTCAAGCCGAGGACCGGGGCGGTGCACCTCGACGGCAGCGTGATCACCGCGCTGCCGTCCAAGGAGGTCGCCCGGCGGCTCGGCCTGCTGCCGCAGAGCTCGATCGTGCCCGACGGGATCACCGTCGCCGACCTGGTCTCCCGGGGGCGCTACCCGCACCAGCGGCTCATGCGGCAGTGGTCCAGGGCCGACGAGGCGGCGGTGACCGAGGCGATGCGCGCCACCGACGTGACGGAGCTGTCGGACCGCATCGTCGACGAGCTGTCCGGCGGGCAGCGGCAGCGCGTCTGGCTCGCCATGGCGCTGGCCCAGGAGACGCCGATCCTGCTGCTGGACGAGCCGACGACGTTCCTCGACATCGCCCACCAGATCGAGGTGCTCGACCTGTGCGCCGACCTGCACGAGGCCGGGCGCACCCTGGTCGCCGTGCTGCACGACCTCAACCAGGCGTGCCGCTACGCGACGCACCTGATCGTCATGCGGGACGGCCAGGTCGTCGCGGAGGGCGACCCCCGGGAGGTGGTCACGCCGGAGCTGGTGGAGCGGGTGTTCGACCTGCGCTGCGAGATCATCACCGACCCGCAGTCGGGCACCCCGCTCATCGTCCCGGAGCACCGCCGCCGCGTCTCCTCCCCCGCCTGACCGCTGGGGGTTCAGCCGGGCAGGCAGCGGCGTACCGCGAGGAGGGCGACGGCGCGGGTGACGGCGAGCAGTTCGGAGAGGGGGACCTGCTCCCGCGGCGCGTGCGCGTAGCGGGCGTCGCCGGGCCCGTAGTGAAGCGTGGGGATGCCCGCCGCCGCGTACAGCCGCAGGTCGCTGCCGTAGGGGGCGGCGGACTCCGGCAGCGTGACCCCGCTGACGTCGGCCGCCGCCTGCCGGACCTCGGCGAGCAGCGGGTGGCCGGCCGGCAGCCTGCCGCTGGCGAACTGGCCGCCGGGCCAGGTGACGGCGGGCGGGTGGGCGCGCAGGAACGGGTGGGCCGCCGACAGCACCGCCTCCTCGAACGCGGCCCGCGCCTCGGCCGGGTCCTCGTCCAGCCGCACCCCGAGCCGCCCTTCGGCGACGAGCAGGTCGGGGACGCTGCTCGCCCAGTCGCCGGCGCGGACGGTGCCGACCTCGATCGGGTACGGCAGCGCGTTCCCGGCGAACTGGGCCGGGACGTCGCGGTTGCGGTCGGCCTCCAGCCGCCGGATCGCCTGGAACACCGGCCAGAACACCTCGACGGCGTTGACCCCTTCGAGGCGGGTGGCGCCGTGGGCGGCCCTCCCGGCGACCTCGATCCGGAACGTCAGCGCCCCGGCGCAGGCGCTGATGACGGCTCCGCTGGTTGGCTCGGTGATGAGGGCCGCCTCGGCGGTGTGCCCCCGGGCCAGGGTGCCGAACGCGCCGAGCCCGCCGTCCTCCTCGCTGACCACGCAGTGCACGGCGAGGGGTCGTTCCAGGGCGATCCCGGCCCGGTGGACGGCCCGGACGGCGGCCAGGTTGGCGGCCAGCCCGGCCTTCATGTCGCACGCGCCGCGCCCGTGCAGGACGTCGCCGGAGATGCGGGCGGCGAACGGGTCGCTGCCCTCCCACTTGGCCAGGTCGCCGGTGGGCACCACGTCCACGTGCCCCTGCAGCGCGAGCGCGGGCACGCCACCGCCCCCGGTGACGCCCACCACGCCGTACGCCTCCACGCGGGGCGCCTCGGTGCCCGGGAAGCCGTCGCGGGCGCGCAGGTCGTCGAGGTCGAGCTTCCAGACGTCGACGTCCATGCCCGCCTCGGTGAGCAGCCCCGCGACGTGATGTTGCAGCTCGGACTCGGCGTCGGTGCCGGTCACGCTGGGCACCCGGACGAGGTCGGCCAGCAGGTTGACGGTCTCCGCCTCGTCGATGGCGTTGAGGACTCGGGTCTCGGCGTCGCGCATGGTGCACACCATCTCATGTCAGGACGTGAACCCCCAGGGGCCCGGGTGGCGATACAGGGCGTGCGCATTCTGGTGTGGGTGATGGTGGCGCCGTTCGCGGTGTGGGCCGCGGTGCGGGTGTCGGGGTTCGAGCCGGACTGGCCGTGGGTGCCGCTGGTGGCGTTCACCCCGTACGCGGCGGTGGTGGCGGCGGCGGGGCTGGTGCTGGCGGCGCTGGCGAGGCGGCGGGCCGCCGCGGTGGTGGCGCTGGCGGCCACGGTGGCGCTGGGCGGCGCGGTGGCGCCGCGCGCGTTCGCCGACAGCGAGGCGGCCTCGGGCGGGCCGGCGCTGCGGGTGCTGGCGGCCAACCTGATGTTCGGCCTGGCGGACGCGGCGGACCTGGAGGCGCTGGTGACGCGGGTGCGCCCGGACGTGCTGACGTTGCAGGAGCTGACGCCGGACGCGCTGGAGCGCATCGATCCGCGCCTGCGGCGGGCGCTGCCGTACGCGGTGACGAGCCCCAAGCGTGGGGCGGGCGGTTCGGCCGTGTACGCGCGGCATCCGCTGACGGCGGGGCCGCTGCTGGAGTTCGGCGGGTTCCGGCAGGCGGGCGCGGTGCTGACGGCGCCGGGCGGGACGCGGGTGGAGATCGTGTCGGTGCACCCGTGCGCGCCACGCCGCTACGGGCGGCAGCCGTGCTGGCGGGCGGGGCTGGAGGCGCTGCCCCGCGCGGGCGGGCCGCTGCGGGTGCTGGCGGGCGACTTCAACGCCACGCTCGACCATCTGCCGATGCGTGACCTGCTCGCCTCCGGCTACCGGGACGCGGCGGACGTGACGGGGCACGGGCTGGCGGCCACCTGGCCGCAGAGCCGGCTGCCCGGCGTGGCCATCGACCACGTGCTGGCCGACGCCCGCATGGGGGTGCGCGAGTTCGGCGTGCACGGGCTGAAGGGCACCGACCACCGGCCGGTGTTCGCGGTGGTCACGCTGCCGTGAGGGTCAGCAGCCGGCCAGGCGGACGTCGCTGAAGCGGACGGCGAAGCCCTGGCCCGCGGGCGCGGCGGCCATGGCCCCGGCGAGCGCGGGAGCGTCGGGCGGGAAGTAGGCCAGGCGGAGCAGGTGCTGCGGCGCCTCGTCGCCGAGCCCGTAGCGGACGGTCACGGCGTCGCCCTGGCGCTCCAGGTCGATCGTGACCTGGTCCGCCGGGGCGTCGAGCGGCAGCACGGACCAGTCGGAGCGCTCGCGGGTGACGACGGTGCTCAGGTGGTGGTGGCCGTCGACGTACTCGACGCCGGCCTTGATCCAGGTGCTCTCGTCGATGCGGAGCAGCGCGCCGGCCTGGTCGTACTGGTCGGCGTAGTCGCCGCTGAAGGTCACCGTGAGCCGCAGGTCGCCCCGGACCTGGCGGCCGAACTGGTGCGCGGTGTCGAAGGTGTAGCCGTAGTGGGTGCGCCGCCACAGGTCGGTGCCCGCATCGCAGAACAGGCTGAGGCCGTCGTCCGCCGTCCACTGGCGGGGCGGGTTCGTCCATTGCCAGCCGGTCGCGCCGAAGGCCATGATCATGGCTTTCATCCTGCCATGATCGGTCATGCCGTGTAAGGAGCGTTCCTCAGGATGAGATGCCGCGTGAGTCCCCGGCCCGGCGCGGAACGTAAACTTGGCCCCGTGGTAGAGCCCAAGTTCGAGATTCAGATGCTGCACGACCGGGTCATGGTCCGGCTGGAGCAGGAGTCCCAGGAGCGCCGCAGCGGCTCCGGCATCGTCATCCCCGCGACGGTCAAGCTGGCCAACCGGCTGGCGTGGGGCGAGGTCTGCGGCGTCGGCTCGAACGTGCGCTCGGTCAAGGTCGGCGACAAGGTGCTGCTCAACCCGGAGGACCAGTTCGAGGTGGAGCTGCACGCCCAGGTCTACCTGGTCATGCGCGAGCGCGACCTGCACGCGGTGGCCACCCAGGAGACCGACCACGGCACCGGCCTCTATCTCTGAGGCCCGGGCGCCGCCCGGGTGAAGGACAGCCACAGGTCGGCGCCCCACGTCCTGGTGGGGACGGCGGCGAGCACCCGGCTCACCCTCCCGTCGAGTCCGACCACGGCCAGCCTGTAGGCGCCGCGGTGCGCCATGACGGCGATCAGGTGGCTCTCGTCCCACCAGCCGAACACCGCCTCCGGCTCGACGGGCACGCGGCGGGCGACGCGCCCGGTCGCGGTGTCGGCCAGGCACACCTGTCCGGCGAACCGCGACGGGCACCACAGCGCCATCCGGTCGCCCGACGGCGAGAACGAGTCCTCCGGCCCGGTGGGCAGCCCGGCGCCGGGCAGGGTCCGCACCACCTTCCCGTCGGACGCGCGGTGCACGCGCAGGCCCGTGCCGTGCCGGGTGACCAGGTTGCCGCCGGGCGTCCACCAGAACCCGGCCTCGGCGCCCAGCCCGGCGACCGTGACGGTGCGGGCGCTGCCCGCCGCCACGTCCACGACGGTGAACCCGGCCGGGCGCCACCGCCCGCCGCTCTTCTTCTCGACGGTGAGCGCCACGCGCCGGCTGTCACGGCTCCAGGAGACGTACGACGCGGTGAGGGGCTTCTTGACAGTGCGGACCCGCCTCGTCTTGCCCGTGGCCCGGTCGGTGAGGAGCAGGCTGTCGTGCCCGGCCCGGTAGGCGCGCGGCACGCCGGCGACGGTGCGGCCGTCGGGCGAGAACGCCGCCTCCGACAGGGCCCGCTGCCGGGCGAACCGGTCGCCGGTGCGCAGGTAGGCGCCCTTGGTGCCGAGCCCGTAGGCGGTGAGGCGCACCGGATCGCCGGAGCGCTCCTGATAGGTCATGCCCGTGCCCGGCAGGGAGAGGTCCGCCTGGACGGCCGGGGCGGTCACGACCAGCGACAGCGCGAGAGCGATGTGGGCGATCACGCCCGAAGAATAGACACCGGGCGGCGCGATCCGGCGGACCGATAGCGAAGCGGTCTAGCGCAGGACGTATTGCCGGGCGAGCTGGACGACGTCGACGCCGATGGTGCGCAGGCCCAGGTAGACGATCGCGGTGGCGGCGATCACGGTGACGAGCGCGACGAGGATCTTGACGGTCCAGCCCTGCCGCTTGTACCACTCGGTCCAGGCGTGCAGCGTGCGCTTGCCGAACTCCAGCACCTTGTGCGCCCAGTGGAACTCGGTGGCCAGCACGGCGAGCCCGGCGAACACCACGAGCCAGCCCGGCCCGGGGAAGGGCACCATGACCAGGCCCCCGCCGACCATGAGCACGCCGATGACGCCGACCACGATCTTGAGGGTGAGCGCTCCCGCGGGGGTCGAGCGGACCCGGTCACGCCAGCCCCGGATGCCGGACCGGTGCGCGGGCATGCTCGACCGGCGCGCCGCCTCGCCCTTGACGATGTCGGCGTCACCCGTTTCGGAATTCTGCGTCGGCACGGTCCCCCCGGACTGGTCGGTGTCGTTCCCAGGATAGGGCCCGGCGTCCGGCCGGGTGTGCCCGAACCCGGAGAACGCAGCAGACGCCACCTAAACGCGATACACAGTAAAATTTCCCGCTTGATCAGGCAACTCCCGACAATCGTCGGATATCGTCTGGTATGCCCGAGGTCATGCTACGCACCGTCACCGGCCCCATCCGCGCGGCCGCCGTCACGGGTGCCATTCTCCCCCACGAGCACCTGCGCACCGACATGCGCTGGGCGGTGGGCATCGACTCCGACCCGCAGCGCTGGCTCGACGAGGAGCAGTCCGTCACCGCCGAGCTCCGCGAGCTGCGCCAGTCCGACGACCTCGGCCTGGTCGTGGACCTGACCTGCCTGGGCATGGGCCGCGACGCCGCCGGGCTCGCCCGCGTCGCGGCGGGCAGCCGGGTGCCCGTGATCGCCGCCACCGGCCTGTACGCCGAGCCGTTCGCACAGCCGGGCGAGCGGGACGTGGACGAGCTCACCGCCCTGCTCATGACCGACATCTCCGACGGCCTCGACGGCACCGGCGTCTTCCCCGGCGTGATCGGCGAGGTCGGCTGCTGGGGCGCCCGCCCGACGGCCGCCGAGGAGCGCAGCCTGGCCGCCGCCGCCCGCGCGTCGCTGGCCTCCCGCCTGTCGGTGGCCACCTACGGCCAGGACGGCCTGGGCATGCTGGAGATCCTGCTCACCCGCGGCCTGCCGGGCTCGCGCGTGGCCGTCGGCTACGCGGGCGCCGACCCGGCCGTGGCCCGCAAGATCGCCGAGACCGGCGCGTACGTGAGCCTCGGCGCGCTCGGCCTGGGCGCCGAGCAGGCGGCCAGGATCGCGCTCGGCCTCATCGAGGAGGGCCACGCCGGCCGCCTGCTCCTCAGCACCGGCGTGAACCGGGTGGCGCAGCTGCGCCGCTACGACGGCCCCGGCTACCGCACGCTGTTCGGCACGCTGCTGCCCGCGCTGCGCGAGGCCGGGGTGGACGACGGCACGCTGCGCGGCATCACGCACGACAACCCGCTGCGCTGGCTGACCGACGGCCTGAGCTGACCGGCCGCGGGCCGGCGCGGCCCGCCCCCGTGCAGGCCGCCTCCCGGCGCCGGACGCGCCGCGCCCGGGCCGCCGCGACTGGCTAGGATCGTGGCGACACGAGCCTGGCCGGGTGGGGGATGGTGACGCGGAGACACGAGCACGGCCGTGCGCGCCGGGCGCGCGCGGCGCTGTCCCGGCTGTCCCGGCTGTCCCGGCTGGGCCGGCTCGGCGATGTCCCGGTCGTCGTCATGCTGGCGTGGGCCGGCTGGCTGGCGGTCCCGTGGTCGTTCACCGGCCTCGCCCAGGCGCGCGCCGCCGCCGCTGCCGCCGCCACCCCTCCCCCGCCGCCCGCCTTCCATGACGTGCGGCACGCGGCCTCCCCGCCGCCCGCCGATCAGCGCGTACGCGACGCCGCGCCCCCGCTGGAGGTCGCGCCGGCGGCACGGCTGCGCGCGGAGCTGGCCGGGGAGGTGCACGACGCGGCCGGCCACGGGCTGGCGGCGATCGCCATGCAGGCCGGGGTCGCGCTGGTGTCGCTCGACGACGACCCCGAGCAGGCCCGCCGGTCGCTGGAGGCGATCCGCGAGACCAGCACGCGCACGCTCGCCGGGCTCAGGGCCGCCCTCGACCGCATCGACGGCGGCCCGGCTCCCGGCGCGCTGGCCGACGACCTGACGGGGCTGATCGCCGGGGTGCGCGCCGCCGGGCTGCCGGTCGACGTGGAGCTCGCCGATCCGGGCGTCCCGGCCCATCTGCGGGGCGCCGTCTACGGGGTGGTGCGCGAGTCGCTGACCAACGTGCTGCGGCACGCGGGCCCGACCAGGGCGCTGGTGCGGGTGGCCGCCGACCCGTGCGCGTACGTGCTGGAGGTGGCCGACCGGGGCGTGGGCTGGACGGGCGCGGCCGAGGGCCGGGGGCTCGCCGGGATGCGCGCCCGGGTGGCCGACGCGGGCGGCCGGTTCACCGCGGGCCCGCGCGAGGGCGGCGGCTTCCGCGTCGTGGCCCGCTTCCCCCGCGAACAGGCGCCGGCGGCGTGATCCGGGTCGCGGTGGCCGACGACCAGGCCGTGGTGCGGATGGGGCTGCGCGCGCTGGTGCAGCGCGAGCCCGACCTGGAGTTCGCCGGCGAGGCGCCCGACGGCGCGGCGGCGCTGGCGCTGCTGCGGCGCGAGCGCCCCGACGTGCTGCTGCTCGACATCCGGATGCCCGGCATGGACGGCCTCGACACGCTGCGCGCGATCGCCGCCGACGCCGGGCTGGCCGCGACCAGGGTCGTGGTGGTGACGACGTTCGCCGAGGACGCGTACGTGTTCCAGGCGCTTCAGGCGGGCGCGAGCGGGTTCGTGCTGAAGGACGGCGCACCGGAGGAGCTGGTCAACGCGGTGCGCGTGGTGGCGGCGGGCGAGGCGCTGCTGTCCCCGGCGATCACCAGGAAGGTCATCGGCCTGTTCGGCCGGCCCGGCGCGGCCCCGGTGGAGGGCCTGGCGACGCTGACGCCGAGGGAGCGGGAGCTGGTGGCCTGGGTGGCGACCGGCATGTCCAACGAGGAGATCGCCGGCGAGCTGGTGATCAGCCCCGACACGGTCCGCACGCACGTCAGCCGGGCCATGGTCAAGCTGCGCGCCCGCGACCGGGCGCAGCTCGTGGTGTTCGCGATGCGGGCCGGGCTGACGCCGCCTACCTGAGGAACCCCTCGTAGGCGCGCTGCTGCACCTGGGCCTCGACCTGTTTGACGGTTTCGAGGCCGACGCTGACCATGATGAGCACGCTGGTGCCGCCGAACGGGAAGTTCTGCTGGGTGGAGGGGTCGCGCAGGATCGCGAACGCCACCAGCGGCACCAGGGCCAGCACCGCCAGGTAGGCGGCCCCGGGCGCGGTCAGCCGGGTCAGCACGTGGGCCAGGTATTCGGCGGTGGCCCGGCCCGGCCGCACCCCCGGGACGAATCCCCCGTACTTCCTGATGTTGTCGGCCACCTCGACGGGATTGAACGTGATGGACACGTAGAAGTAGGCGAATCCCACGACGAGCAGCACGTACACGCTCATGTAGAGCGGGCTGTCGCCCGTGGCGAGGTGGCGGGAGACCCACGCGCCGGCCTCCGGGCCGAGCATCGGCGCGGCGAGGGCGGGCAGGTAGAGCAGCGCCGAGGCGAAGATCACCGGCACGATCCCGGCCTGGTTGACCTTGAGCGGGATGTAGGTGCTGGTCCCGCCGTACAGCCGCCGGCCCACCAGCCGCCTGGCGTACTGCACCGGCACCCGCCGCTGCGCCTGCTCGACGAACACCACGGCCGCCACCACGAACGCCCCCGACACCATGATCACCGTGAACGCGACGGGGCTCACCAGGAGCATCGTGGACATGTAGCCGGGGAACACGGCCACGACCTGCGTGAACATCAGCAGCGACATGCCGTTGCCGATCCCCCGGGCGGTGATCAGCTCGCCGATCCACATGACCACGCACGTCCCGGCGACCATCGTGACGACGAGCACGGCCACGGCGAGCAGCCCGTCGTCGCGCAGCAGCGGCCTGGCGCAGCCCGGCAGGAGCTGCCCGGAGCGCGCGAGGGCGACGACGGTGGTGGCGTTGAGCACGGCCAGCGCGACGGTCAGGTAGCGGGTGTACTGGGTGATCCGCGCCTGCCCGGACTGTCCCTCCTTGCGCAGCGCCTCCAGCCGGGGCACCACGACGGTGAGCAGCTGCATGACGATGCTCGCGGTGATGTACGGCATCACGCCGAGCGCGAACACCGACAGCCGCAGCATCGCGCCCCCGCTGAGGAGCTGCACCATGTCGAACAGCCCGCCGCGCGCCGCGCCCGCGCACTCCCGCACCGCCAGCACGTCCACGCCCGGCGTCGGCAGCACCTGCCCCAGCCGGAACAGGGCCAGCAGCCCCAGCGTGAACAGCAGCTTCCCGCGCAGTTCCGGCATCCGGAACGCCCTGGTCAAGACCGTCAGCATGGTTCCGAAGTCTGGCCGCGCGCCCCCGTCCCGGTCGTCCGCCCAGCCGCGGCTCCGGCGTACGCGGATCCGCGTACGCTGATCGCGTGCGGGCGACGGTGTGGGTGGTCAGCGGGCCGCCGGGAGCGGGCAAGTCCACGGTGGCGGCGGCGCTGCTCGCGCGCCTGTCCCCCGTCCCGGCCGTCCTGGACAAGGACACGGTGTACGGCGGGATCGTCGCGGAGCTCCTGCGCGCCCACGGCAGGCCGCACGGCGAGCGTGAGGGCCCCTGGTACGACGAGCACGTCAAGCACCACGAGTACGACGGCCTGACCAGGACCGCCGCGCACATCCGGGCGCACGGCTGCCCGGTGCTGCTCGACGGGCCGTTCACCGGGCAGGTGCACGACGCCGGACGGTGGGCGCGCTGGGTGGCCGAGCTGGGCGGCGAGCCGGTGCGGTTGCTGTGGGTGCGCTCCGACGGCCCGACGCTGCGCGCCCGACTGGCGGAGCGCGGGCTGGCGCGCGACGCGGGCAAGCTCGCCGCGTTCGACGCCTACCTGGCGCGCATCAGGGCCGGCGAGCCGCCGGTCGTGCCGCACGTCGAGATCGACAACCGGCCGGGCGCGCCCGCGCTGGACGCCCAGCTCACGGCGGCGGGGCTCCTGGACCCTTACGGGCCCACCCGGTAGTCGTCGTCACGCACGTCCATGATCGCCATGTGACCGGGCAGGTGGCCGATGGCGAACTCGACGCCGCTCGCCATGATCGCCGCCTGCGGCGTCACCCCGCACGCCCAGAACAGCGGCACCTCGCCCGGCCGCACCTCGGCCGGGTCGCCGAAGTCCGGCCAGCCCAGGTCGGCGATGCCGAGCTCGGCCGGGTCGCCCACGTGCACGGGCGCCCCGTGCACCATCGGGTAGCGTCCGCTCACCTCCACGGCCGTCGCCACCAGCGCCTCCGGCACCGGCCGCATCGACACCACCAGCGGCCCCGACAGCGACCCCGACGGCTCGCACGGCCGGTTCGTGCGGTACATCGGCACGTTCGTCCCCTGCTCCAGGTGCCGCACCGGGACGCCCTCGGCCAGCAGGGCGCGTTCGAAGGTGAAGCTGCAGCCGATGAGGAACGGCACCAGGTCCGGCCGCCAGTCCTCGACCACCTGGTCCACGTCGGCGACCGGCCGCCCGTTGCGGTAGACCCGGTAGGCGGGCAGGTCGGTGCGCAGGTCGCCGCCGAACAGCCGGGTCCGCACCGAGCCCGGCTCGCCCACGTCCAGCACCGGGCACGCCCGCGCGTTGCGGTGCGCGAACAGCAGCAGCTCGTAGGCCAGCTCCTTCGGCACCGCGATCAGGTTCGCCTGCGTCCAGCCCCGGCACCAGCCCGCCGTCGGGGCCCGCTCGCCCGCGCGGAACCGCTCGCGTGCCCGCCCGGGAGTCAGGTCTGCGACATCCACCCTTCGACAGTACGCGTGAAGTCATGATTTTTCGGGATAGCGGGCCGGTCGTGCGTCTCGACGTTAACCTCCTCGACCACGTCCTCATCGCCCTGTACTTCGCCACCGTGCTCGGGATCGGCTTCGCGGCCCGCCGCCGGATCAGCTCCAGCCTGGACATCTTCCTGGCCGGACGCGGTCTGCCCGCGTGGATCACCGGGCTGGCGTTCGTCTCGGCCAACCTGGGCGAGGACCCCGACGCCACCACGGGCGGCCACCCCCGGGGGGTGCGCCCGACCGCACCCAAGTCCTCCCCGACGCCACACTGGGGGCCGCAATCCGCTCGGAGGGCTTGGGCAGGGGATGGCGCCCGCCCGGTGAAGGAGGTGGGGGCCCTGGCGCGCCCGCGGCCGGGCTCGCGCCGGAGGAGGGCGCGGCTCTGGGCACGGGTCAGCGCCCCGCCCGCCGCCGGATGACCCGAGGCGGCGGCCGTGCGCGCCCCGCCGCGTCGCAGGCGGGCGCGAGCGCTCTAGTACTCGACCTCGAACGTGTGCGGCCCCAGCCCGTAGCCGTCGTCGCCCTTGGGCAGCACGTGCCCCTGGTCGATCAGCGTGCGCAGGCTGTCGCGCACCTCGTCCTCCTCCAGCCCGGTCGCCCGGACGAGTGAGCCGAAGCCGGCCCAGCCGTGCTCTACGGCTTCGGCGGCGATCGCCTCGTACACGTGGATGTCCACGTCCGACAGGACCTGGACGTCATGATCGTCAGCCATCACCGCAACCTCGCCCCCTCGCGGAGCCGGTTCGGGTCGACGTCGCGCTCGGGGAAGCGGCGCAGGTATTCGGCCTCCATCTCGTTGGTGCGTGAGGTGTGCCGGTCAAGGGCGTCGTCAGAGCCGTGCATGAGTGTCTCGGTCCGGGTCGCGTGCAGTTGCCGCAGCTCGCGCAGCAGATCGTCGTCGCTGAGGGCTGCCGGGTCGATTCCCATCGTCGTCATGCGCTCCCCCTACCCCGGAAGCGCGCAACAATATATGTCACAATTCCTGACATATAGGCATTGTCCCGGAGATTGGACCGCCTTACCTTCCGGGTATGGACCTCGAGCTCCGGCACCTCAGAATCGTCCGCGCGGTAGCGGACGCGGGAAGTGTCAGCAAGGCCGCCTCCCTGCTCGGGTTAGCGCAGCCTGCCCTGACCGCCCAGCTGAAACGTATCGAGCGCATGCTCGGCGGCGCGCTGTTCGAGCGCGACCGTCACGGCGCCCGCCCCACCCGGCTCGGCGAGCTGGTGCTCGCCCGCGCCCGGGTGCTCCTGCCCGCCGCCAAGGAACTCCAGGAGGAGGCCGTACGGTTCGCGCACGCCCCCTCCCCCGGCTACCGGATCGGCGCGACGAACGGCCCCGTGCTCGGCGGCCTGGTCGACCGGCTCGCCGCCGAACGGAGCGTGACCACGTACACGAGCTGGTCGACCCACGAGCTCACCACGATGGTCGAGCTCGGCCGCCTCGACTACGTGCTCACCGGCGCGTGCGGCGAGGGCGGCGCCCCCACCGGCACGCTGGTGTGGGAGACGATCAGCCTCGACCCCGTCTTCGTGCTCATGGCCGACACCCACCCGCTGGCCAGGGAGAAGGAGGTGGAGCTCGGCGACCTGGCCGAGGAGCAGTGGGCCGCGACGCCCGGCGACGGCTGCTTCACCGACTGCTTCGCGACGGCGTGCGCGCGGGCGGGGTTCACGCCGCGCACGATGTACGAGACGGACCTCGCCACCTGCGCGCACCTGGCCCAGGTAGGGCGGGCGGTGGTGCTCTGTCAAGCCACTCATCAGGCCGCGCCCGGTCTGGTCGTGGTGCCGCTGAAGAACGCGCCGCTGCGCTGGCGGCAGCTCCTCGGCCGGCATCCCGGCGCCGCCGACGCGCCCTGGGTGATGGTGCAGGCCAAACAGGCCCACCAGGAGGC
Source organism: Nonomuraea sp. NPDC023979 (assembly GCF_040639085.1). Classification (NCBI taxonomy): domain Bacteria; kingdom Bacillati; phylum Actinomycetota; class Actinomycetes; order Streptosporangiales; family Streptosporangiaceae; genus Nonomuraea; species Nonomuraea sp. NPDC023979. The sequence continues at coordinate 24,625 of NZ_JBEZZG010000007.1, read as the reverse complement.
CGTACGACGCAGCATCGTCTATCACGACTGGCTGGTACGAAATCCGGGTTTCGGCACCGCACCATAACATCGCGATAGGGGCGAAGTAGTACTCCTCGCTCAGTGGGCGGCTGGTTACTTTAACGGCACCCCAGCAGCAAGGAGACATCATGCTCCGCACTCCTGCCACCATCGCGATCGCGATCGGCGCGTTACTCGTGACGGCGACCCCGGCCGTCGCCGAGAAGCCACCCTCCGGCGTCGTCGACGCCATCCAGCGCGACCTCGGCATCACCCAGGAACAGGCGATCAACCGCCTGGCCAACGAGGCGCGCGGCAACAGGGCCGCCCCCGGCCTGCGCAAGAAGCTCGGCGACCGCTTCGCCGGGATCTGGTACGAAGGCGCCGAGAGCGCCCTCGTCGTGGCCACCGTCGACGCGGCCGACACCGCGGCGATCACCCGCGCCGGCGCGCGGGCCCGAGTCGTGCCCAGAACCCTGGCCGACCTCACCGCCGTCAAGGAGCGCCTGGACAAGGCCGCGCCGCCCGCGACCGTGCACGCCTGGTCGGTCTCCGTCGCCGACAATTCCGTCGTCGTCTGGGCCGCCGACCACGATGCCGCCCGCGCCTGGATGGCCACCGCCGGCGTGGACGCCAAGGCCGTCAAGCTGGAGCAGTCCGCCGAACGGGCCAAGCTCTTCTACGACATCCGCGGCGGCGACGCCTACTACACCGGCCCCTACCGCTGCTCGGTCGGCTTCGCGGCCCGGCGCGGCACCCAGATGGGCTACACCACCGCCGGCCACTGCGGCTCCACCGGCGACGCCACCCAGGGCCACAACCGGGTGGCGCAGGGCACGTTCCAGATCTCCTCGTTCCCGGGCAACGACTACGCCTGGGTGCAGACGAACGCCGACTGGACCGGCCCCGGCGTCGTCAACGGCTACTCGGCCGGCATCCTGCCCGTGCGCGGCGCGGCCGTCACCCAGCCCGGCGGCTCCGTGTGCCGCTCCGGCTCCACCACCCAGTGGCACTGCGGCACCGTCACCGCGCTCAACTCCACCGTGAACTACCCCGAGGGCACCGTCTCCGGCCTCACCCGCACCACCGTCTGCGCCGAAGGCGGCGACTCCGGCGGCTCGTTCATCTCCGGCGACCAGGCCCAGGGCATGACCTCCGGCGGCTCCGGCAACTGCACCAGCGGCGGCACCACGTACTTCCAGCCCATCGGGGAGATCATCTCGGTCGGCAACCTGACGCTGGTCACGAGCGGCGGCAACGACCCCGACCCGCCCACCGGCTGCGACGGCTACGAGGACACCTACACCGGCTCCCTCACCTCCGGCCAGAACGCCTACCAGCCCGACGGCTCCTACTACCGCACCACCACCTCGGGCACCCACGCGGCCTGCCTGGACGCCCCTGACAGCGCCGACTTCGACCTGTACCTCCAGCGCTGGAGCGGCTCCGCCTGGAGCACCGTGGCCAGGAGCGACAGCCCGAACGCCGACGAGTCCATCAGCTACAACGGCAGCGCCGGCTACTACCGCTACCGCGTCCACGCCTACAGCGGCTCCGGCTCCTACACCCTCGGCCTGAACCGCCCGTAACCCTGCTTCCCCCGGGCCGGGGAGCCCCGCGCTCCCCGGCCCTCCCACGCCCGAGGGTTTTATCCACTGTGATCCGACTTGGGCTCCATTCCGCCTGCCGGTCGTGGAATGATGTCCGAGGCAGCCGCGCGCACCGCCGGAAGCCACGGCGTCATGCTCTAGCCTTGAGGCCGTACAAATGAATCCAGGGGCGGTAGCTCAGCCGGTCAGAGCATCGGACTCATAATCCGTGGGTCGTGGGTTCAAGTCCCACCCGCCCTACTCCAATACCGCGTCCGACCTGGGCTTTCTCGGTTTCCTGGGGCCTCGTGGCACCTTGTTGATCATGATTAGTGCTCGCGGGCACATCGGTAGATCGTTCAAGCGGCCAATCCCAACACAGGCTTCACAAAGGAACACGAGAACAAAGCGCCGCCGAGCTCGCCATTCCTGGCGACGCCCGACACTGCCTCAAGCACGGATCGAACCGCATCGACAGTGCGCCTGCCGAAAGATGCGTCCGTGCAGGTCAAGCGGCGTGGGAGTATTCGTGGAGGATTCCGCCGAGTCGATCGTGTCGGCGGATGTTCAGATCGAGGATGCGCGCCGGTTTGGTGATCGGGTCGGGTGCGGCGCGGAGTGGGGCGGCTTGGTCGAGAGCTTGATGAGCGCGATGCTCGTTGCAGAAACGTTCATACTCGCCGGGAGCGTGGCGTAGATGGAGTTCATCCGCGGCATCCGAGTGCCGGTGAGCACAGTCTGGATACCGGTTTCGGCCAGAATCCCATCCATGAGAGCGGGGAACGTGCCGTCTCGGTCGCGAATCAGGCAGGTCCGGGCATGCTGCCGTTTCACGATCTCGCGGTGCCAGCGCAGGATGGGGTCCGGGCGGACGACAAGCCGGAGCCGGCGCAAGACTGCGCGGGGAAGCGAGGTCAGGAGAGTCGCCAGGAAGAAGCGGTCTTCGGGGGTGAACCTGACCCGCACATCCGCGCCGAGCCGCCGTTCCAAGACCATGATCTGATGACGCAGCGCGAGAATCTCGACGTCCTTGTCACGATCACTCATCGGCAGTAGCCGTAGCGCGGCGAATGCGTTCGTGACGGTCAGACAGGCCGGACGAAGAAGCGTGAACGATCATCATGCCGCACCCAGCAGCCTCTCCGGACGGGATTTCGGCAGGCTACACACCCGCCTTGTGGGCATTCGCGCAGCTTATTGCCCTCTATCTTGTAGGACAATAAGTCAGGCGCCGAGCGGCCCGGTGGTCCTCGCGTGGCCGATGACGAGGATGCCATCGCGCGTCCTGAGCAGGTGGGCGCGCATGAGCCGGTCCGCGTGGTCCTCCTCGCCGCGGAGGATCGCGTTGCCGATGTCGCGATGGAACCGGGCGGAGCCGGCCACCGAGAGCTCGTGGTCGGGAGCGGCGGCCCGGATGACCCGGGTCGTCTGCAGGTGGTAGGCCATGACGTGCAACTGGCCGCCCAGACGGCTCAGGACCTCGTTGTCGGCGAGGTCGAGCACCAGGTGGTGGAAGCGCTCGTTCACGTCCATGTAGCCGGCCGGCTCGCCGCCCTGGAGGAACGTGGCGTTCTCCCGCAGCACCTCCCGCAGCACGGCCTCGTGCTCGCCCTGGCCGATGCGGCGGGCCGCGAGCGGCGCCGCGCTTCGGCTCGACGACGACCAGCCCCTCGCCGGCCAGCCGCCCCAGCGCCTCTCGCACAGGGCCACGGCTCACGCCCAGCTCCTGTGTCCAGTCGGCCTCGATCAGCCGCTGGCCGCCGACGAGCTGACCACGCTTGATGCGCTCGCGAAGCTCGCCGGCGATGCGCTCGACGACCGACGACCCGCTCTCGGACACGACCCTGGGCATGGGTGCATCGTGGCAGTGTTCGACTCGATCGTCCGACAAGAGTGTCGGTCACTTCACCCGGTTTCCGGCCGCGTGAACCGAGTCTGCCGCAACGCGGCCTCGACGCGTTCGGCGAAGCCGAGCACGGCGGTCGCCGCGGAGACGGGGTCGCCGGACGCAACCGCCGCGAACTCGACGTCCGGCTCCACCCAGTCCGCCGCGAAGCGGTACCAGTCCACCGGCGTGGTCGGTTCCGCGGTCAGCGCCTTGCGCACCTCGGCGAACCACCGCTCCCAGCGCGAGCGGAAGTAGCCGCCCACCAGACCCGCCCAGCTCCGGGTGGCGTATTCGGTCAGCACGAACGAATCCTCGTAACCCCAGCTCGTGAGGAGCCGTTTGGCCTCGGTCGCCAGCCGCACGGATTCGTCCGGCGTGCCTCCCCACCGTCTCGCGTCGGCGACCCAGCGCCCGAGCAGAAAGTTCTCGTCGGTTGAGAGGACCGCGTCCTGGACCTCGACGCCGTCGAGGAAGAGCGCCACCAGGCGGTCGTACTGGTCCAGGTCCTTCGCGTCGGCGGCCTCGGCGAGGGCCGGAAGGACGCGTCGCGCCTCGTCATCGACCACCTGACGAGCGAGGTCGACGAGATCGAACCGGAATCCGGGCGTCAGCTCGGCGGGAGCGCCGGACAACATCAGACGCAACGCGGGCACCAGCGCTCCGGCCGGATAGCCGAGTGCTCGCGGACCCACCGTGCTCGCCTGGTTGGCGCGCAGGCTCGGGACGGCCGCGATCACCGAGTCGGTGCCCGCGTAGAACTCGAACTCGATGCCGTCGATCGCTCCGGCGACCTCGTTGTCGCTCATCGGAAACCACGACCCGGTGGGAGCCGCGTGGGCGGCGGCATCGACGGCCGTGCCGGACAACGCCGTGCTCCACTCCGCGGGCGCGGGAGCCGGGCCGGCGCCCCGCCACGACGCGTACGCGGTGGCCAGCAGGATCCGCCAGGCTTCGCGCAGCTCCGGGCGCGCGGTGCCGTACCGGGCCGCCGTCCACGACGCCAGCCAGCCGTCCAGCTCGATCCGGTCGCGCTGCCACGCCACATCGTGGAAGAGGTCCCAGACGACCGGATTGTTCCCGACGCCTTCCGCCATGTTCGCGAGCCCCGTCAACCGCCGCGTACCCGCCCTGCCGAGCTTCGCGGGGGTTTCCGCGATCGCCGCCAGGTCGCCGTACAGCGACGTCCGGCCGCCGTAGTTGGGCAGGATCCCGTACACCCACGGGGTGTCGTCGAACGCGTCGAGCCGCTCCCAGGACTCGCCGGTCAGGTCGATCACGAGGAGATGCTCGCGGTCAACGGCGTCGAGCAGTTCGCGGCGCGGGTTCCCGACCCACGCCTGCAGGACCCAGGTGTAGGCGGGGTCGGCCCGCTGCATTCCCGCCTCGACGCCGCGGGCGGCCTCGGCCAGCGGCACGCCGCCGGACTTGCCGCCCTCGTGGAGCAGGTCGACGGCCCACATGCCGCCCGCGTCGAAGAGGCGGCGCTGCTCGGCGTAGAACGCGTCCGCGACGGCGTCGTAGTGCGGCGTGTCGCAGGCCAGCCAGTCCGGGCGTTCTGGGCCGGCCATGTCGAGGAACCACTTGCCCTGCGGGATCGTACGGGCACCGGGATTCCGCTCGGCGAACCCGCGCGGCACCGTCCCGCTGAAACCGGGCAGGACCGCCCGCATTCCCAGCTCGCGCATGCGGCCCAGCACCTGGCGGGCGAGCTCGGCACGGCGTTCGATGAGGTCGAGACTCGTTCCATCGCCGAAGTGCTCGATGTTGTTGAGCCACTGCCATGGCTGGTGGGACGGCGGGGCGATCCAGGCGAGCAGTTCGTCCTGCCGGTAGCCGAATCGCTGGAAGGTGCTGAGCCACACCGCCTCCTGCCCGAGGGTGAGCTGCACGGTGTTGACTCCGCTCGCCGCGAGCAGGTCCAGTTCCCGCTGCCACTGGTCCCAGTCGAAATACGGCGTCGTGTACCCGCCGACCGTGATGTTGTGCGCGAGGCGGATGGGGTATCCGCACCGCATCTCGATCGGCACTCCTTCGATGAGCTCACCCGAGATGGGCCGGACGCCGAAACGCGACACGCTGCCGAGACCCGTCCGCCGGGCGTACGCGGCGTAGGCCGACACCGCTGCCACGACGTCGCTCGCGCGGATCCGCAGGCGGCCCCCGGAGGCGTCGACGGCGAAGGCCGAGTGATCTCCAGGGACCGTCATCGGCGAGATCACGATACGGTCGGCCGGCAACCCGCTGAGGCGGGAGATCGCGGCGACCGCGGCCGTGAACGAGACGCTGTCCGTTGACATGAAGTTCCATCCTCCTGGTACGTCAGGGGCCGGGGCGATCATTTGTCCACGCGCTGGGGTCTGACCCGGAGCACCGTGAGTGATCCGAGGAACGCGAACACGCCGCCCACGACGAAGAGCGCGGGATAGCCGCCGAGCCTCTCCACCGCCAGCGCGGCGGCGAAAGGCGCGATGACCTGGGGCGCGGTGAGAGCGATGTGGAAGACACCCAGGTCACGACCGGCGTCGCCGGTCTTGGGCAGCACGAGGGTCGCGAGGGAGAGGTCCACGCCGAGGAACGCGCCAAGGGCGAATCCGCTCAGCCCGGCCTGGACGAGGAACATGGTCCAGCTCGGCGAGAACAGGGGCAGGACGATCGAGGACGTGAGGAGCAGGGACGAGATCAGCACGAAGCCCCGGTGCCGGCCCAGCCGATCCACGAGCGGTCCGGCGATCAGGGTGCCGATGGTGAGGAACACGATGCTGGTCGTCTGTGCCGTCGCCACCGCGGCGGTGGGCGTGAGTCCCGCCGGCAGCTCGACGTAGTCCTGAAGGATGTACAGGCCGAAGCCGAAGACGATGTAATAGCCCATGTAGATGACGGCGCGGGAGACGAACACCCAGCGATAGTCGCGATCACGCAGACTGCTGAACATCGCCATGAACTGCCGCCCGATAGGCGTCCGCTCAAGCCGCGGATCGTCCAGCGCCGTGCTGGAGCGGTCGCGGACGAGTATCGCGGAGATGACGGACGCGATCAGGAAGAGGCCGCCGAGGAGCGCGTAAGCGACCATGGGCGAGGCGGCCAGCGCCGCACCCAGTTGAACGCCGATGACGCCGCCCACGGGGATGCCGACGCCCTGCACGGTGCTGGCGAGTCCGTGCCGCCTCGGCGGAACGCCCTCCGGGATCGTGGCCAGGATGATGTTGAGGCCGATGTTGATCGTGGCCTGGATCAGGAAGGAGCCGATCACCAGGCCGGTCACGGTGGAGACCGCTCCGGTGAGTACGAGCGCGGCCGCGGTCGTGACGCCGCCGGCGAGGATCCACGGCGATCGGCGGCCCCAGCGGGTTCGCGTACGGTCCGACATCAGTCCCACCAGCGGCGGTATGCCGAACGAGGCGATCGCGCTCACGCTGGTGACGAGGGCCAGGGTGGCGACGGCATCATCGCCGGCGGCGGACCTCACCTGCGTGGGCAGGAGCACGGTGAGGGCGGCGTTGTTGGCGGCGTAACCGAAGACGTTCACGAGGAACATCGCGGTGAGGAGCGGCGCGATGCGTCTCAGGGGCGCCGGGGCGGCGGCGGTTTCGGTTCCGCTTCCTGTTGCGGGATAGGCAGTCATGGGGGGTCCTCTGTTCTCACGTCACGGCTCTGAGACGGGCGATGCCGTTGAGGCCCGCCGATCAGACGTGTGTTCGCTCACCTGCGGTTGATCGCTTTCAGGCGATCGAGCACGGCGCGCTCACAGGAGGTGAGCATTGGCGCTGCGGCCGAGAGAAGCCAGCAAATGCCATGAAAGTACCGGAATCGGTCAATAGCGGCGTGGCCGCTGCGGCGTGTCTCGGCGATCGTGGTGGCACCGAGTCGCCGGCGGCCCGGAAACCCCCGGGCACCCGTTCCAGAGAGGTTCGATATGGATGTCACCGTCAACAAGCCTGCCTGCGTGGGCGCGGGCCAGTGCGCCCTGGTCGCCGGAGAGCTGTTCGACCAGGACGACGACGGCATCGTGATCATGCTGAAGCCGACGATCGGTCCCTCCGACGAGGCGACCGTGAGACGCGCGGCGACGTTGTGCCCGGCTCGCGCCATCAGGATCGCGGAGTAACAGGGGATGCCATCTGGTGCGCGATCAGAGGTGCTCATCGTCGGCGCGTCGGTGGCGGGGCTGTCCACGGCCGGAACGCTGCGTGACGAGGGCTTCCCGGGCGGAATCACCATGATCGGCGATGAGGACGCGCTGCCGTACGGCAGGCCCCCGCTGTCCAAGCAGATCCTGTCCGGCGAGTGGCCGATCGACGAGTCCGCGTTGTGCACACCGGCTGAGCTGGACAGACTCGGCATCAGGCTCGTACGGGGAACGGCAGCGGTGTCACTCGACCCTTCCGAGCGGGTCGTGACCACGGCCTCGGGTGACGACATGCGCTACGGCACCCTCGTGGTGGCCACCGGGGCATCCGCCCGCCGGCCGCCCTACGGCGACGGCCTCGGGGGCGTCCACTGTCTTCGTACCCGCGCCGACGCCACGGCCCTGCGAGCGGACCTCGCCACAGCCCGGCACGCCGTCGTGGCAGGCGCGGGCGTCCTGGGGTCGGAGATCGCCGCCGGCCTGCGCAAGCTCGGTCTCGCGGTGACCCTCGTCGGACGGTCACCGGAGCTGCGCCTCGCGCAGGCGGGCGCCTTGTTGTCGCCGCTCATCGCGCGACTGCACCGCGAGCACGGCGTCGATCTGCGACTCGGTGAGGAGGTCGTCGCGCTCCGCGGCGCAGACCGGGTGTCGGCCGCGAGGTTGTCCGGCGGCGACGTCATCGAGACGGATCTCGTGGTCGCGGCCATCGGATGCGTCCCCAACACCGGCTGGCTGTCATCGAGCGGGCTCGACGTGTCCAACGGGGTCGTCTGCGACTCCGCGGGCCGTGCCGCTCCCGGCGTCTTCGCCGCGGGCGACGTGGCGGCCTGGACCGACCCCGCAACGGGGATCCCCGCCCGGGTCGGGCACCAGCTCAACGCCGCCGAGCAGGCGCAGATCGTCGCCCGGACCATCGCCACCGGCGCCGTACCCACCGCGCAACCGGTCCCGTTCTTCTGGTCGGAGCTGTTCGGCACCAAGATCCAGGTCTTCGGGCGCTGCGACGGTGCCTCGCTGGACACGATCGCGGGCGACACCTCGTCGGGGCGCTTCGTCGCCGCCGTCCAGCGAGACGGAGTCGTCACCGGAATCGTCGGGTGGAACATGCCGCGCGACTTCCGTATCGCCCGGGAGCGGGTCGGCCGTCCGGCCGAAGGTCTCGACCGATCAAGACAACGTGTTCACTGACAGGAAGGTAGCGATCGTGACGGACTCGCTTTCCACCACACCCGACACCACGGCGGCGGGCTGCCCGTTCCACACCGCCGTCACCATGCCGTTCGACGGGACGCCGCAGCGGCCGTCGTCCCGCTTCGCCGAATGGCGGGCACAGGCTCCGGCGACGCGGATGAAGGCGTCCGACGGAAACGTCGGCTGGTTCGTGACCCGGCACGCCCTCGCCCGCGCCGTGCTCGGGGACGCGAGGTTCAGCCAGCAACCGCAGCGGTTCCCCCTCGGGCCGACCCGCTCCTTCGGCGACGCGGACGAGGACGCGCTGCGCTCGATCGCGTCCGGAAACCTGCTCTCGCTCGACTCGCCGCAGCACGTGAAACTGCGGCGGGCGGTGATCGGCCGTTTCTCCGTCAAGTCCGCCCAGAGCCATAGAGCGGCCATCGCGGCGTTCACGGGGAAGCAGCTTGAGCGATTTCTCACCCACGGCTCACCCGCGGACCTGTACAAGCACTACGCGGAGCCCGTGTCCGTGTTCGCCCACTGCCGCGTGCTCGGGATCCCCGATGACCACATCGAGGGGTTCACGGCGGCCTACGTCGAGGAGGCGCCGCTGGACCTGATGTTCGGCTTCGTCCGGACACTGCTCGACGTCAAGAAGGACGACCTCGGAGAGGACGTCGTCAGCGATCTGCTGCGATCCGAACTCTCACGACACGAGATCGAGGGAATCCTGACCCTGCTGATGGCCGCGGGCCGCGACGCTGTCGCGCACATCATCGCGACCGGCGCCGCCCTGCTGCTCTCCCGTCCCGCGCAGCTTGAGAGGCTGAGATCCGAGCCGGCCCTGATCTCGACCGCGGTGGAGGAGTTCGTCAGGTACGGCGGGATGTTCGTGTCCGTCTTCCCCAGGACGGCGACCGAGGACGTCGTCCTTGAAGGCATGCGCATCCGTAAGGGTGAGTCGGTGTGGGTATCGCCCGCGGCGGCCAACCGCGACGAGAGACGCTTCGCGAACCCCGACGAGTTCGACGTCGGCCGCGACGCGTTCGGGCACCTCGGATTCGGATACGGGACGCACGGCTGCGTCGGGCAGCAACTGGCGCGGGTGGTGATCGCCGAGGCGATCACCCAGCTGGTCGCGGGTGTGCCCTCTCTCACGCTCGTGTCCGCAGAGCAGGACGGCCACCTGCCCTTCGCGGGCGACCTGCCGACCTACCAGACAGGAGCGGTGTTCGTTGCGTGGAAGTGAGCGCCGGGACGCGGCGGGCGGCACCGCGTCCGGCGGGACGATGCGCTGGCAGACACTTCCGTCCGGGGTACCGGCGAGCACGGAATGGTCTCATTCCGGCATAGCGCTGGATCGGGAGGGGAACCTGTTCTGGGCGCACCCCGGCGGCGGGGCGGTTCTGGTCCGGCGAGCGCTCGACGGCGGTGTCGAGCAGATCGAGGTGCCCCTGCTCGAAATCCACGGGATCAGCTACGACCCTCGCCATGGAGGTGCGCTCTGGCTCGCGGATCCGGGTTTCAAGCCGCGACCGCCGGACTACGACGTCGAGGCACGCGAAGGCCGCGGTGGCCGCCTCGACCTCAGGACGCGACAGTTCACCGCGTTGAGCCGGCCGTCGCACCCGGCGTACGCGAAGGATCCCTGGCGGCCCACCTCCATCGCGGTCGACGGGCCGGCCGTCTTCGTCGCCGACGGCTACGGCGCGAGCCTCGTCCACCTCTACGGCGACCGCGGGCACGAAAGGACCATCGACGGCTCCGAATCGGGGCTGCCCTTCGCGTGCCCGCACGGCCTCGTGATCACCGAAACGGATCGCGGCCGGGAGTTGGTCGTGGCCGACAGGGGCAACCGGCGGCTGGTCACCTTCGGGCTGGACGGCGCATACCACGGCACCTTTACCCACCCCGGGCTGAGGAGTCCGACCTGCCTCGCCGTACGAGAGCGCGAACTCATCGTGACCGACCTCGACGGCGCGCTGACCGCGGTGGACCTGGAGACGGGCGCGCTTCGGCACATCATCCCGTTTCCCGCCGCCGGCAAGAGAGACGGCTGGCCGAACGCCCGGCGCGGCGGCACCCTGAGCCGACCCGACCTGGTCGAGGGCACGCTCAACAGTCCCCACGGCGTGGCTGCCGGGCCCGACGGCTCCATCTACCTCACCGAGTACGTCATCGGTGGCCGCGAGGTCCGGCTGACGCCGTAGCCGGACGGCGAGAGTCCGGGCCCCAGGGCCACGACGGGTGAGCCGGCGCGGCGGCTACGCTGAGTGGAGAGCACGGGGGACCGGGCTGCGCGAAAGAAGGACCAGGGTCAATGCGTATCGTCTATGAGCATCTTGAGCCGGAATTCCCGGTCAACTGGCGCTACACTCGGTTCCAGGAGCCCCGGCTGGATGCTTACTGGCATTTTCATCACGATTACGAGCTGACCTACATCCTCAACGGAAACGGCACCCGCCTGGCCGGGAGCTCGGTGGAGGAATACCGGCCCGGAGACCTTTCCCTGTTCGGTCCCGATTTGCCGCACACGTACGTGTCGACGCCCGAGAGCGAGCCGATCGAGGCGATCGTCGTCCATTTCACCCGGGATTTTCTCGGCCCGGAGTTCTTCGACTCACCGGTGTTCGGAAACGTCGGGCGCATGCTCGACGACTCGCTGCGCGGCATCCACTTTCCTGACGTGGTCCCCCCGCTCGCGGGCCTTGACCGGCTCGCGGCCCCGGAGCGGACGGTCGAGCTGATCAGGATCCTCGTCATGCTGAGCCGGGCGCCCTACATCCTGCTCGCGACGGGACGGAGCCCGTCCGTTCTCCACCACGGCACCGCGCTGCGGATCCAAGCCATGATGAAGGTGATTCATTCCGGTTACACGGCCCGGTTGTCGCTGGACGACATCGCAGCGGCGGCGCACATGAACGCCAGCGCCGCCAGCCGGCTGTTCTCCCGCAGCACCGGTTTCACCGTCTCCCACTACGTGAACCTCGTCCGCGTCAACCGGGCCTGCCAGTTGTTGCGCGACACGGATCGCTCGGTTTCGGTGATCGCCGCCGACTCCGGATTCGGGAACCTCTCCAATTTCAACCGCCGTTTCCGCGAACTCAAGAACATGTCGCCCCGTGAGTATCGCGCGAACTTCCGGGTCGAATGGGAGGCGGTCGGCGGCAGGGACCTCCGCGGCGTCCGGGTGGATCTGCGCGAGCTCCGCAGCCGGCGTGGGAGCCGTGTTTAGGCGCCCGGTCCCGGGCCGCTCCAGTCGGCCGTGCCATCGACCCCGCACGACCGAGAAGCGTCACGAGCCCATCGAACCCTGCTGATGCGGCTGCCGCTGCCGCCGCTGCGGATCCCGCGCGTGCTGGGGGTCGATGACTTCGCGCTCAAGCGCCGGCACCGGTATGCCACCATCCTCATCGACGCCGAGACGGGCGAGCGGATCGATGTCCTGCCCGGCCGCGGGGCCGAGGTCCTGGAAACGTGGCTGCGCTCCCACCCGGGGGTCGCGATCGTTCGCCGCGACGGGTCAGGCGCCTACGGCGAGGCGGTCCGGCGTGCCCTACCGGATGCGGGGCAGGCCGGCCGGCCGCGCTCCTCGGCTCGCACATGTCCAGCCCTTCGTGGCGCTGGTGAGCCCACTGGGCCTGTCGGCCGGCTTTGCAGGCATGTGCCCTGGCGGCGACACCGCGCCACCGACCCCCCGTACGAGGTCCGCACGGTCTGAGATCGCACTGGACGGTGATGATCACGTATGCGAACATGAGTTCGACAATTTCCCGCCTGAATGGAGTGCATGTGCGCTTCTCCAACTCTGGCCGTGCTCCTCTCTCCCACCGATTAGTCGCCCTGGCCGGCTCCCTGTTCCTGGCGGCGGCCCTGCTGGTCGCCCAGGCGCCCGCCGCCTCGGCCGCCGACACCGTCACCGACCTCGGCGTAGCCGCCGGCAGGGGCGGCGACGTGGTAGGGCACACCGGCAAGATCTTCGTCGCCGCCGACGACCGGATCGTGGTCACCAAGAGCGACGGCACGCTCATCGACACGATCGGCGGCCTGTCCGGCGCCCTGGCCCTGTCCGTGGCGGACAACGGCAGACATGTCTACGCGGCGCTGCGCGACTCGCATGAAGTGATCGAAATCGACATCGCGACGCTCGCCATCACCAGGCGGGTCGACCTCAGCGCCTACCCGTGCCCGTCCACGCTGGCGCAGGCGTACGAGCGGGTGTGGGTCGGCTACGGGTGCGGCCAGGCGGGGGCTGGAGGCGTCGTCGCACTCGAGACGTGGAGGCCCACGCCCGCCCTCGTGCCGGTCGAGTCGGGCACGACGCAGCCTCCGCTGGTCGCCGTCGCCGGGCGCACGCTGGCCGTGGGAGAGCCGGGCGCCGGCCCTGCCTCGATCAGGCTGTACGACGTCGGCACCGCTCCGGCCACCCCGCTCGGCGAGATGCGCGCCGGCACGGCCCTGCGGGACCTCGCGCTCGCCGACCACGGGTCGACGGCGCTGTCGGCGCTGGCCGACACCCACCGGTTCGACGCCTGGGACACGACGACCAGAACCACGACACGCGCGTACGACAGCGGCGAGCTGAGCGAGCATGGCCTCCCCGCCGCCGTCGCGGCCAGCCAGGACGACGACTACGTCGTGGGCGGCTGGAACTCCGCCGCGGGCGACGCGGCGGAGCTCGTGGTGTACGACCCGGCCACGGCGGAGGTGATCTACTCGGCCGGCCACCAGGGGAAGACGCTGGTGCCGGGCAGCATCGCCTTCTACGGCGTACTCACCTACGCGGTGCTGAAGGAGCCCGGCACCGGGCGGATACACCTCTGGCGGCTGCCGCATTCGCCGTACCACGCCTCCGCCCTGACCATGACGGCTCCTTCCGAGGCGACCGCGCTCAAGCAGCTGACCTTCCACGGGCGGCTCACGCTGAGCTCCGGCGCGCTGCCCGGCGTACAGACGCTTGAGCTGTACAGCTGGCTCCCCGACGGCACCTCGCGGCCCTTCCGGGAAGTCACCACGGAGGCGGACGGCACCTACCAGTTCACCGACACCGCACCGGCAGGAGGGTCGTACGAATACAGGTTGTCCTGGCCGGGCAACTCATGGTTCCGGAGCAGCTGGGACACGGCTGTCGTCGCGGTGAGCCGGTACCAGCCGGTGCTCACGGTGACCGGTCCGCAGACCGGCACCGTCGGCGAGCCACTCGCCTTCAGCGGAACGTTCGCCGCCGACGGCATCACCTTCCCGCCCGGCGTTGTCACTGTCGTCCGTACCGTCTCCAATTCCGAGGGCAGTACCTCGAAGGGTCTGGCCAAGATAACCACCGGTGCCGACGGGTCGTTCAGCTTCGCCGACACGCCCGAGACGGCCGGCAAGTACACGTACGTCATCCGATCGGTGGCGAACTCGGCCGTCGAGTCAGCGAGGACCAGCCACGTGATGCTCGTCCGCCAGCCCTCCACGTAACTCCGACAGGGTGACGGCGATCCGAATCGCCGTCACCCCTGTCATATCGTTGAACCACGAAAACCCCAGCCCGCTCGGGTCTTCCCGCACGAACGGATGGGGCTGCGCGACCGCCCATCGTTCGGCAGGCCACCGGCGGCGTCCTACGCCAGCTCCGGGCCCATCATTATGTGGAGTCTGTTCTGTCAAGCGGGGCTGTTCGCTATCAGCTGGCCGGTTCCGTATAGAGCCTGGACAATCGCCTGGCGTGATGGGGATTTCCGGGTTCGAGCCGACCTTTCTCGTCGGGCTCGAAGCTGTCCGCGTGCAGCACGGACCGGGCCTTGCCGCGCGATCGTGCGTTTCGTCGAGGACGGGGACTGGTTCGCCGACTGCCCCATCGTCTTGGACTTCGACGGGGTCCGGGTAGAGATCTGCCACTGGAAGTTCGACGAGCTGACGATCGGCTGGCGTTCTTCAGGTGATGACCTGGCGGACGGCACCCTCGCAGTGGAGCTCGCCGGTTGATCTCGATGACCGGCAGCCGGTGCGCGAGCCCGCGTAGCCGCGTACAGCGGATCGAAATCGGCTTCCCGTAGCATCCGGACATCCTGGACCGACACGGGAGGGGACGATGCAGAACTGGCCATCGCGTTCCACGTCCCGGTGGCGATTCTGCCCTCCATGAACGCCCCGGACAATCAGCCGGGCGTCCGCGCAATTCAGCACCTTGGACAACCAAAAGGATCGGCACCTACTGATACGCGAAACGGGGGAGGCTGCATGCCAGACACGCAGGGCGATCGGCTCGAGATCGCCGGGAGGATCGGGCCGGTGGAGTTCCGGGTGTTGGGCGCGGTGGAAGTGCTCAAGAGCGGGGCTCGCGTCAACCTGGGCGGGGCACGGGAACAGACGCTGCTCGGCGCGCTGCTCCTGCATGCGAACGAGCCCGTGAGCGTCGGTTATCTCGTCGAATCCGTGTGGGATCGCCCGCTGGCGTCCCCGGAGACGAACCTGCGGAGTTATGTGTCCAGGCTGCGCCGCCGGCTGGACGCGGTGCCGCATGGCGGGGACCGGCTGCTCACCCGTAGCGGTGGCTATCTGCTCGTGGTTCAGCCGGGCGAGCTGGACGCCGACGTCTTCGAGCGGCTGCTGGACGAGGCCGAGCGCGCGCTCGCCGCGGATGAACTGTCCCGGGCGGTGACGGCGCTGCGGCAGGCGGTGGACCTGTGGCGGGGCGCGCCCATGCAGGGCGGCCGGGCGGGGCCCGCGCTCTGTTCGGAGCTCACCCGGCTGACCGAACGGAGGTTGTGGGCGTTGGAGCGTTACTACCACACGAGGATCCGGCTCGGCGAGCACGCGGCGGCCTCCAACGACCTGCACCGGCTCGTCGCGCATCACCCGTTGCACGAGGAGCTCTGGGCCCTGCTCATCGTCGCGCTCTACCGCTCGGGTCGCCGCGCCGAGGCGCTGGCCGCGTACACGCGCGTGCGGAATCGGCTGGCCGACGAGCTGGGGATCGCGCCAGGGCCCCGGCTCCGGCAGCTCCATGCCGCGGTCCTGCACGACGATCCCGCACTCGCGCCCCGCCGGCCGGCCGACGACCTGGCGGAGCTCAAGCCGCTGCCGACATAGCCCTCGGACCATGTGCGGTCACCCGCCTGTCCGCCACCGCCTGCGACTCGGGAGAGGGCCGCGGATCCCGGCGGCGCCGGTACCTCAGGTGCATGGCCGCGTCCGGCCCAGGAGCAGCGGGAGCGCCCTCCCTCCGAAGCCGCCTCGGCTGCTGCTGTATTCCGCTGTGTCGTTCACCCGGGGGAACGGCTCATCGGGCACCGGCACGTCGAGGAATGCGCAGAGCGGTTTCCAGCCGTCGCGGACGTCGAGTACCAGTAACCGGTCCGCGGGTACGGTCTCCCGGATCTGCGCGGTGTGCTCCTCGAACAGCTCGACAGCGCGTTGCGGTGTCTGCTCGGCCAGGAAGCGCAGGGCCTGCGCCTCGTACGTCACCTGGAAGAGCCTGACCAGGGGGGCGAGGTCCGTGCCGAACATCGACGACAGGAGGACAGCGGCCTTTCCGGGCAGCGAATCGACGCGCCGGCGCCGCTCGTACAGCGTCTTCCGTATGCTGTCCAGCCAGCGTTCGGGGTCGCGCACCGTGTGGACGACCTTCGCCTCCGGATAGCAGTGGACCAGCCTGCGCCAGCAGACGGAGGCCGGCTCGCCCAGCAGTGATGCATACCCGGTGAGGATGCCTTCCCAGGGCGCCGAGTCGTCCTCGATGATCCGGAGCAGCGGCCGGATCAGCTCCGTCCTGTCGAAGATCGCTCCCGCGCTGAAACACGGGCCGAATCCGAGCCGTACCAGCGCGACCTCGAGGGACGTCGTTCCCGTACGGCCCAACCCGGTGGCTATGACCTGCATCGATGTCTGCTCCTGTCTCGTCACGAGGGACGGGGGACGCCTACGTGGAACTGCTGGGCCAGGTGGTCCGAGAAGGCCCCTCCGCCGGCCAGCCGGTGGTTGGAGACGGCCACGTCGCCCTTGGTGTACAGCCAGTCGAGACGCCACAGCGCGGGCAGCGAGTAGTCGCGGACGGGCCACGTGTGAGGCGCCCCCAGGGAACTCCGGGGCCAGTGCGCCTCCGTACCGGATCCGAGGGGGTAGAGGTCCATCCAGGGCGTGTTGAAGTCACCCGCCACCACCGCCGGGTTGGGGTTGCCCGCGAGGTCCGCGCGCAGCCTGTCCAGTTCCTTGAGCCGCCAGGTGGCCTGTTCCTCGATCAGCCGGGCGGTCTGCGAGGTGAAGACGCCGGAGAGGCTGCCGCGGAAGGGGTTGTCCCCCAGCCGGAAGGGCGTCGGCAAGTGGACGTTGTAGAAGGAGACCGTGCGCCCGTCGATCCGGATGTCGGTGCGCTGGTTCTTCGCCGCCTTCCAGAACCACTGGGAGCCGGTGCCGGGCACGTGCTCATGGTGCGTCGCGACGATGGGCAGCCGGGAAAGAGTGACGAACGTGCTGTCGACGGACAGGTGGTAGCCGGGGAATTCCGTCCGCAGCCGGGCCGACTCGTCGATGCGGAATACGTGGTTGTACGGCGCGGCCTCTTTCGCGTGGAGATATTCCTGCAAGAGATAGACATCGGCATCCTGGCGGCGCAGGAAGGCGTAGAAGTCATCCCTGTCGTCCCACATCTCCCAGTATCCGGTGTTCCAGGCGAACACCTTGATCCCGCCGGAGGCACTGGTGGCGCCTGACCATCCACGGCCGTAACCGGCCAGATAGGCCCCGGCCAGCAGCAGGAGAACCAGGACGACCGAGAGCCAACGGCGGACCGGGCGCGCGAACCACACGAACGCGAGCAGCAGCAGCGGCACCACCACCGCCGTCACCGGAGGAGTGGCCTCGAAGACGGACCACACCCACCACCGCCCGGCGAACAGGATGAGCAGGACGAGGTACGTGATCCACGCCGCCGTGGCGGCCACGAGGAGCCGTGTCCCCTTGCACCAGCGGCGTCGCGCGCCCTGGGTGTCCCGCGGCTCCCCGGTGTCGTCTCCTTCGGGCGGGGACAGGGACGGATTGCCTTCTTGCGCCTGTGCGTGTTCCATCGGAGCGTGCGTCCTAACTGACCTGTCGATAGGTGTCTGACGGTTTCACCCGGCGGATTCCGGCCAGCAGCCCCAGCACGCCGAGGGTCGCGACCACGTGGCCCAGGGTCGTGATGGCCCGGCTCAGCAACAGCAGGGTGACCAGGTCCGGCCCGCCGAGCAGAACGCCGAAGGTGAGGCTGAGCACGGCCTCGCGCACTCCCAGGCCGGCGGGCGCGAACGACAGCCCTCCGGCGACGGCGCTCAGCGCGAACCCTCCGATGCCCAGCGTCATGGCGGACGCCGCGGGCACCCCGAGGGCGATGCCGATGATCGCCGCGTGCAGGCCCGTGCACCACCATCCGAGGACGCCCAGGGCGATCACCGCCAGGGAGACCCTGCCGGTGGGAAGCGTGATCTCACGCTCGCCCCGTCGCAGTAGCCGCTGGCCCAGGCGGATCAGTCGCCTCAGCAGGGGCGGCGCCAGCATGACCACACAGGCGCAGAGCACGAGCGGCACCATCAGCCACCATCGGGGACTGTCCGCCACCAGTTGCGGGAGGGCGAGCAGCCCGACCAGGGTCCCGCCGATCGCCGTCATGATCATCATCACCAGGCCCGCCCCGAGGAGCCTGGTCGCCGGCACTCCGACCCGCCGGGCGAGCGTGGCCTGGGTGACGGTGGGCCACATCGCCCCGGGCAGGTAGATCGTCACCCCGGAGAGGAAATACAGCCAGGCCGCGTCGGTAACGGCGAGGCGTCCGCAGGTGCGCGTCACCAGGAGCCGCCACCCGAAGAATCCGGGGAAATTCGCCATCACGGTGACCCCCACCGCGGCAGCGGCGGCGCCCCAGCCCACGGAGCTCAGGCTGTCCGCGAGGCCATGTCGTACACGCCAGACCTGCCAGCCGAGGAAGACGGCGACGGCCGCGTAGACGGCCACTCTCAGAACCTTGAGAACGCTCTTCGACGAACGCACCGCTATCGCACCATCGTGGTTCGGCGATGCGAGCCGATGACG
The DNA here is from genome assembly GCF_040639085.1 of Nonomuraea sp. NPDC023979. Lineage (NCBI taxonomy): Bacteria > Bacillati > Actinomycetota > Actinomycetes > Streptosporangiales > Streptosporangiaceae > Nonomuraea > Nonomuraea sp. NPDC023979. Next base: position 5,799 of record NZ_JBEZZG010000007.1, on the reverse strand, counting down.
GAAGGGCAGTCCCGGAGCGGAACGAGCTGATCGAACAGCTCCTCGTACGCCTTGAAGCAGTTCTCCTTGTCGTAGAGCTCCCGGGCCCTGCGCCCGCCCTCCGCGCGCTCTGCCGGGGTCAGCGCCGCGAGCTCGGTGATCGCGCGGGCCAGCGCGGCCGGATCACGCATCGGGACCCGGCGGCCGAACCCCGTTTCCATGACGGGCGAGCGCCCTCCAGGAAAGTCCGTGGTGACCGAAGGGACGCCGGCCATCATCGCCTCGGCCTGCACGATGCCGAAGGATTCCCAGATGGACGGCAGGGCGAAGACGTCGATCGACGCGTAGAAGTCGTCGATCTGGCCTCCTCTCAGCATGCCGAGCATCCGCACCCGGCTGTCGTCGCCGATGAGCGGGCGAAGCCGATCTTCGATTCCGCCGCCGGCCACCTCGATCCAGTCGCCGCCGATCAGCAGCCGGGCGTCCGGGTCGTCGAGCAGCTGGAATGCCCGGATCAGGTATTCGATCCCCTTCTCTTCCACGATCCGGCCGAGGAATCCGATGTGCAGCCCGGGCCCGTCACGATGGTTCGGCTCGGCGCCCCGGCGATCCAGGCACGGCGGCGCGATCCCGCGCCAGTGCCTGCGCCTGATCATGGGCCACAGCTTGGAGCCACGCGCCTGATCGGAGCTGTTCAGTACGACGGCGTCGGCGAACCGCATCGCCATCCACGTGGAACGGCTGACCGCGTTCGTCGCGACCGAGTTGACCACTCCCGGTGGCAGCCACAGGTCGGTGTGGTGCGTGATCACCAACGGCCGGTCCCGCACGCTCAGCGCGATCGGCGCCACTTCGAGCATCGGCACATGCAGGTTGACGATCGCCGACCGGCGAGCGACACGCCGGACAAGGGGCACGAACTGCGGACTCACCGGCCCCCGCCCGATTCTGGTGCGGACGGGGCTGCGAAAGATCGAGACGCCGGAGCGGAGCTCCCGCAGGGGCAGCGACTCGTCGTGCTGGACGGCCACGACCGCCACCCGGCTCCCCCGCTTGGCCAGCCCCTCCGCCAGCGTCTGGGCATAGATCGTCAGCCCGCTGACGTACGGAGCGTAATAGTTGATGATGATCGCAACGTCGAATTCGTGAGCACTCATGGCAGGCATCGGTTCCTCACCCGGACGCGGCCAGGGCGTGAGTTCATGGCGCGCGTTCATGGCGCGGCGGGATGGTGGCCGAGCACGAACAGGACGCTGAACGCGACCGCCCACAGAGCACAGGCGCACTGCAGGGTGCGGTCGCGCAGCAGGTGCCGCACCGGATCGCCGTCGTTCCGGCTCGTCAGCTGGATCTGCAGGTAGCGGAAGACGATGAAGAGCGCGAACGGGGCGGACAGCGCCATCGCCGTCTGGCCGTGGTCGCGGCTCAGCGAAGCCCCGGTTCCCAGGTACATGAGGCCGGAGATGAGGGCGAACACCGACGTGACCTGCATGAGCCAGCCGGTCAGCTCCACCGTGTAGCCGCGGAGCGCCGGCCGGTGCGCGGCTCCCGCGCCCAGGAGTTCCTGGCGTCGCTTGCCGAGGAGGAACAGCACGGACACGGCCAGCACCGTGACCAGGAGCCAGTGCGCGACGGGTTCGCCCACCGCCAGATAGCCCTGGACGACCCGGAGGACGAAGCCCAGCCCCACCGCGCTCAGGTCCACGAGCGGGACGTGCTTGAGAACCAGGCTGTAGGCCACGTTGAGCCCCAGGTACACCAGCACCGGCCAGCTCGGGACGGGGGCGAAGGCCAGCACCGCGCCGAGCGAGGCGAGCAGTCCGGCGCAGTAGAGGTATCCCACCGGCACCGGAATCCGGCCGGAGGCGATGGGGCGGTGGCATTTGACCTCATGGCGGCCGTCCCGGTGCCGGTCGGCGATGTCGTTGCCGACGTAGACCGCGGCGGAGGCCAGCATGAACGCGCCCACAGCCCACGCGATCCTGCCGGCCATCGCGACGTTCCAGGGCCAGGCGTCGATGAGCGCGAGCGGGACGAAGAAGACCGCCTTGACGGAGTGCAGCGGCCGCGCCAGCCGGACGAGGTCCAGGACCCACCGCAGCCGGCCGCCCTCGGCCTGCTCTGCCGGTGAGTCCGGGCGCTCGGAGTTCCTCGGCACACCGGTGGATCCCATGACGTGCATGTCGCAACCTCCGGCCAGGCTCAGAAGAAGACCTTCGCGAGTGACAGTGCGCCCTGCCGCCAGGCATCGCGGCTGGTCCGGCCCGCCCTCCCGGACGACCTGGCCTGACGTTGCTCCTGCCACCACTCGTACGTGCGGAGGATCGCTTCCCGGTTGGACAGCCGGGGCCGGAAGCCGAGCCGGTCACGGGCCTTGTCGATGCTGACGTAGGAGTCGTCGAGCAGTTTGTGGGCCAGCCGCCCGTACACCGGGGAGAGCCGCATCCGCTCCAGGATCCGGAGTCCGGCCAGAGCCGGCCGAGCCGGGAGCGAGACCACCCGCTTGCCGTGGCCCGCGGCGTCGAGCACCGCCTGGAAGTTCTCCCGGACCGTGCCGAACTCCGCGGCCGCGATGTTGTACGTGTCGCCCGCCACGTCCGCCGGAGCGGAAAGGACGCCGACGACGGCCTCCACCAGATCCTCGATGGCCAGCATCTGGTTGCGGGTATTGCCGTCGCCCAGGACGGGGAAGTTGCGCCCTTCCTCGGCCCACTCGAAGAGCATCGCGAACAGGCCCATCCGGCCGGGGCCGACGAAGGTCTTGGGACGCAGGATCGGAACGCACATGCCGTCCGCCCGGTACTCTTCGGCCACTTCCTCCGCCGCGCTCTTGGCCCGCGTGTACGGGTCGACCGGCTCGCGCGGATGATCCTCCGGGGTCGGCACCAGCTTGGGCAGCCCGTAGACGGCGGTGGACGAGATGTGGACGACCCGCTCGACGCCGGCGCGGCGTCCGGCCTCGAGCACACTGCGGGTGCCGTGGACGATCACGTCGTGGATCTGGGCAGCCGGGTAGCTCGGCAGCGCACCGGCGCAGTGCACGACGGCGTCGGCCCCCGCCATCGCGTCGGTCAGCAGCGCGGTGTCGCGGATGTCACCGATCCGCTGCCGCCAGCCGTAGCCGGGGTCGGGCGACAGGCGCAGGTCCACGCCGACGACGTCACGGCCCTGCCCGACGAGATGCCGGGCCAGTACGCCGCCGAGCATTCCCGCGCTTCCGGTGACTACGATCCGCTCGGCCATCGCGGCGCCACCTTCTCCCGTACGAATCGGACGAGGAGCCGCGACAGGCCCTTGGCCAAGGTCTGGTCCAGGGCGTCCAGGAAGTATTCGACATCCGCGGGCTCCGCCACCAAAGGGGGTGCCACGACGAGCGGATTCCGGCCGTTCAAGGTGTAATACGCGTAGACGTCGTGATCATGATATAAGGCGTCGATGACCGAGCAGGTGATCAGTTTGACGCGGAAATTCGGGTCGCGAGCCAGGCCGCTGGGCGCCAATTTGGCGACGAGATCGAGGATGCGCGGCCCGCCGTCCAGGAAGACGCCGTACAGCGCACCGGCGCCGCGCACGTCGGCCACCGCATGACCATGCTCCTTGCGGATCCGGTCCAGACCTGGCGCCAATACCTGCTCGATGTCCCTCGCCCGTTTCGGATAGTCGTCCTCGACGGCGATGTTGACGGCCTCGATGGCGGTGACGCTCTCCTCGCCGAACCCGTAATACGTCGTGCTCGTGCTGAGCAGGAGGGAGTCGGTGAGGTTGTCGTACGCCTTGCGGAACACCGGCTCCCTCGCGATGTAAGCCGAGACCGAGGATTTTCCGCCGCCGAACGATTTCGACGTCGTGAGGATGTCCGGGACGAGATCGGGGTAACGCATGAAATAGAACAGGCTCCCGGACTTCCCCCATCCGGTGTAGATCTCGTCGAAAATCAGGATGATGCCTTCTTCGGTGCAGAGATCCCGCAGCCCGCGCAGGAACTCCTCCGAGCACAACCGCATGGTCGACGCGCTGAACGGCTCGATGAGAATCGCGTACACATCGCAGCCGCCGTCTGGCCGGCGGGCCCGGCGGACCGCGTCCCGTACGGAATCGAGGTCGTCGTAGCGAAAGCTGCCGATGCCGGGGATCGTGGGAAAGGCGAAATTCTTCTGCGCCCCGCCGGTGAGGCCGGCGGATCCGAGCAGCTTGCCGTGAAAGCTGATGTCGGCGTGGAGGATCTGCCCTCTTCTGCTCTCATGGTATTTGTACGCCATCTTGACCGCGCCTTCGACGGCCTCGGCGCCGGAATTCGGGAAGAACGACATGTTCAGGTCGCCGGGCAGCAACTGGGCGAGGTTGTGGCTGAGCGCGGCGACGTAGGGCGAGAAATAGGTCTTGTGCACCTCCATGCGCCGCCGGTCGGCGAAGCGGCGGCGAGCGGCCAGGATGCGCGGATGATTGTGCCCGTGGTTGAGAACTCCGACCCCGCCCGTGACGTCGAGGACGCGGCGGCCGTCACGCGTCCAGATCCACGCGCCTTCCGCCCGGTCGACCAGTTCGCGGCCGAATCCGAACGAGGTCATCAGGGACACCTGGCTGCGGCTGACATATTTGCGGTAAAGGTCGTGAACCTGTTTTGCGGTAAGACGCTCACACTCGTCGACTGTGATCAGCTTGGACATGTGGGCATTTCCTTTCGCAGGCGTGAAGACCGCGTTCCCGTCGGTGACGGCCCGCCCTTTTATTGCCTGACCGGCATTCGCAGGATGACAGTGAGGGCGCTCAAATCCCGCCCAACTTCCGCCCAAGACGGGTGGCACGGTATTCATCCGGGCCCGCGCTGCCGGCCCGCCCGGACCCGCCACCGGAGGACGCCGGCTCCAGCGGCCGGGGCGCCTCTTACGCGCCCGCCGGTACCGGCATGCAGCAGCCTGCCGTCCGCCCGTTGACTGGCCGATCGCGACGTCCTACCGTCAGTGCCACTTAAAGGAAAGTTTCCTATAAATTCGGGAGACGTCACGTGAAGAAGGTCCTGCTCGCCCTCACCCTCTTACTCGGCATGACGGTGGTGTCAGCCCCCGCCGAAGCCCACCGCGACGGCTTCAAGAGAGTCGCCTACTTCATCCAGTGGGGCGTCTACGGCCGCAACTACCACGTCAAGGACATGGAAGCCAGCGGAGCGGCCCGCAAGCTCACGCACATCAACTACGCCTTCGGGCTCGTGAACCAGCAGGCCGAGTGCTACTCCTCCGACCCCTGGGCCGACTGGCAGCGGCCCGTGCCCGCCGAGCAGAGCGTCGACGGCGTCGCCGACACGGAGGGCCAGGCGCTGAACGGCAACCTCAACCAGTTCAAGAAGCTCAAGGCCAAGTACCCCAAGCTCAAGATCCTGATCTCACTGGGCGGCTGGACCGGCTCCGCGCACTTCTCCGACGCCGTCCTCACCCCCGAGTCGCGCAGCAAGCTCGCCAAGTCCTGCATCGACCTGTGGCTGCGCGGCAACCTGCCCGGCCTGCCCGAGGGCGCGGGCGCCGGCATCTTCGACGGCATCGACCTCGACTGGGAGTGGCCCGGCTTCCCCGGCGCCCCCGGTAACGTCGTCCGCCCCGAGGACAAGCAGAACTTCACCGCCTTCGTCGCCGAGCTCAGGTCCCAGCTCAACGAGTACCGGCGCTCCGCCCTGCTGACGGCGTTCCTGCCCGCCGCCACCCGCGTCATCGACGCCGGCCTCGAGGTGCCAAAGATCTTCCGCAACCTCGACTACGCCACCATCCAGGGCTACGACCTGCACGGCCCGTGGGACAAGATCACCGGCCACCACTCCAACCTCTTCAA